>DASXPG010000096.1:0-39863 GCA_036493755.1 Gemmatimonadales bacterium | reverse complement strand
ACGGCGGTTACGGCTGCAGCGAGGACCGCGCCGCGGCTGCCGAACCAGCGATAGGCCAGAATCGCGACCGGGATCACCAGTGCCGCGCCGCAGACCGCGGCCAGCATCCGCGACGCCCAGAGATCGGGAATGCCGAGGAAGGAGAGTCCCGCAACGATCACCGGCTGTAGTGGCGACAGCGCGACGTGCGGCAATCCATTCAGCATGAAGCCGTGCCCGGCGCGGAGGCTGCGCGCCAGCAGCAGGTAGTAGCCCTCGTCGAAGACGATGTAGTCGCCGCGCAGAACCAGAAGAACAACACGCAGTATCAGCGCCAGCAGCGCGATGCGCAGAACCGGATTGCGGGGGTCGCTTCCATCAACCCTGCGGCGTTCCTCGGACCCCGTCGTCATGAGAGCCGTGCGTCGTGCGTCGTGCGTCGGAACAGACGACGCCCAATCGCGGCAAAGGCCCGCCGAACATCGTTGGCCGGGTTTTCGAGGAGCGAAGTCAGCCGCGAGATCGGCACCGTTCGCTTCGCGTACACTTCGCGCCGGCCGCGGATCACGTAGGGGAGCTCACCCCAGAAGGCGAGCCAGGCCTTCACCGCGACCAGGAAGGGCCGGCCCGTCATGAAGGAATCGGCCCAGGGCCAGACCAGCACCAGCGGCCCCCAGAGCAGCACGCGGCGCAGCGGCATGGTCTTGAAGAAGAGCATCAGCCCGTTGCGCACCGTGAGAAAGACTTTTCGGTCGCTCATTTTCGCGGCGGTCGCCGAACCCCAGTGGCGCACCACAGCGGCCGGCTCGTACCAGCAGCGGAAGCCGGCGAGCTGGGCGCGCAGTCCGAGGTCCACATCTTCGAACCAGGCGAAGAAGCGCTCGTCGAACCAGCCCACGCTTTCGAAGACGCTCCGCCGATAGGCCGCGGCGCCGGCGCAGGCGCTCAGGATCTCGCGCGGGGTGCGGTACGCGGGCCCGTCGGGTTCGCCTCGGCCGACGTTCCACGCCACCAGGCTCATGGCGTCGCCGGCGGCGTCGATGATCCCGGGCCGCTTGGCGTCGAGCATCAGCGACGCCACGCTGCCGACGTCGGGCATGCGGTCCAGCGCCGCGACCAGCGCCGCCAGCCAGCCCGGCTCGCACTCGACATCATTGTTGAGGCACACGAGGATCTCGCCGGTGCCGGCCTGGAGTCCGGCGTTGGTCGCCGGGGCAAAGCCCCGATTCTCGGCGAATGCGACCAGCCGGACCTCGGGAAAATCGCGCGCCAGCACCGCCCGGCTGTCGTCGGTCGAGCCGTTGTCGACGACGATGGTCTCGAAGTCGGCGAAGGTCTGTTTCCGTAACGTGCGAAGCGTGGCCGCGAGCAGCTCGGCCTGATTCCAGTTGGGGATGACGATAGAAACACGGGGCATCAGGCCCTGGGACCGTGCCGGACCGCTGGACGGGGGGCTGCCGCATCATTAGGATAGCGCACATCGAGCCCACTCCCGCTCCTCAGCGCCGTCCCACGGTGTTGGAAAACCTGGCGACCGACCTGGGGCTCCTTTACCGGCGCATCCGGCGGCCGCACTGGTGGCTCAGGGAAATCGGGGTCATCCATCAATATCGAGCCCTGCTCGCGAAGGCAAGAAACGAACCGGGTTACGCCCGGCTTTTCGACACCTCGCGCGAGCCATTGGTCACCGTCCGGATCGCGACCTGGAACCGCGGGAAGGTACTCACCGAGCGAACCCTTCCGACGGTCATGGCGCAGACCCACAAGAACCTCGAGATCCTGGTGGTCGGCGACCACTGCACCGACGACACCGCCGAGCGCATCGCCGCGCTGGGCGATCCGCGCATCCGCTTCGTGAATCTCCCCGAGCGCGGCGTGTATCCGACCGAGCCCTTCGCGCGCTGGTGCGTGGCCGGAGCGGCGCCGATGAATCATGCGCTGACCATCGCGAGAGGCGAGTGGCTCGCGCCGCTGGACGACGACGACGAATTCACCCCCGATCACGTTGCGACGATGCTGGCCGCCTGCCAGCGCAACCGCTGGGAGTGGACCTTCGGTATCGCGCGGATGATGCTGCTGACCGGCGAGTGGCGCGATGTCGGCGACCTGCCAGTGCGCCGCGATCACGTGTGCCACTCGGCGGTTTTCTACTGGACGGGACTGCGCTTCATGCCCCATGAAATCAATTCCTGGAAACTGGGCGAGCCGGGCGACTGGAATCTGTGGCGCCGGATGAAAATGTCCGGTGTGCGGACCGGGTTCGTGCCGCAGCTCGTCGCGACCCATCACATCGAGCGGACCCAATGGGGACGCTAGCCCCGGTCTGGATCATCGGGGCGGGCGGATTCGGCCGCGAGACGCTCAACGTGTATCGCGACGCGGGGCGCGAAGCCGAGGTGACCGGATTCCTCGAGGAGAACTGCGCGGAGCCGGGCCGGCTGGTGAACGGCAAGCCGGTCCAGGATTGGAAGTCGCTCAAGACGCTGCCGAGAAACGCGAAGCTCATCGCCGCCATCGGCAGCGCGGCGCGCAGCCGGTTGATCGCCGAGGTCGAGAAGGCGGGCTACGCCTTCGACACGGCAATCCACCCCAGCGTGAAGAGCTCGCCCTGGGTCACGATCCGGGCCGGCTGCATCGTCTGCGCCAACTGCATTCTCACCACGCAGATCGAAGTCGGGCCGCATTCGATTCTGAATCTCGCCTGCACCGTGGGACACGATGTGATCATCGGTCGCTACGTGACGTTGTCTCCCGGGGTGCACGTCTCCGGCCGCGTGACAATCGAGGACGAGGTCTTCATCGGCACGGGGGCGGCGATCGTCGAGAAGGTGAAGATCGGCAAAGGCGCGATCATCGGGGCTGGCGCCGTGGTAACGAAGGATGTTCCAGCAGGGGTGACCGCGGTCGGGGTTCCGGCCAAAGCCCTGGAAAAGAAGTGATCAATCCGGTCACCTGGATTCGCGCGCGCGGGCTGCCGAAGAGCGGGCTCAAACTTCACATTGGCTGCGGCACCGTTTACCTGGACGGCTGGGTCAACATCGATCTCGACGCGCCCAAGGCCGATCTGCTGCTCGACATCACCAAGGGGCTGCCGCTTGGGCAGGGTTCGGCGCGAATCATTTATCATGAGCATGTGATGGAGCACATCACGGTGGACCAGGGCGCGTTCTGTCTCAAGGACTGGTTTCGCGTCCTCGAGCCGGGGGGCGTGGTGCGCATCGCCACTCCAGACCTGGCCTACGTGGTCGAGAAGTACATGGGCGACGACTGGCGCGAGCAGTCGTGGCTCAAGCTGCCGGAGTACGCCTTCATCAAGACCCGCGCCGAGATGCTCAACGTGTCGATGCGGTGGTGGGACCATCAGTATCTCTACGACGGCGAGGAACTGGAGCGGCGGATGCGCGAGGCCGGCTTCAAGACGGTGCGCCGCTGCGAATATGGAAAGAGCACCGTGCCCGAGCTGGCCAATCTCGAGACCCGCGAAGACTCGAAGCTGATTCTCGAAGGGGTGCGATGATCCCGATCATGCGGCCCGAGCTGCCGCCGCTCGAGCGTTACGTCGAACTGCTCAAGCGCGTGTGGGATTCGCACATGCTGTCGAACTTCGGGCCGCTGGCCCAGGAGTTCGAGAAGAAGGCCCAGATCTACCTCGGCAACCCCAATGTTCGCGCCATCGCCAGCGGCGACATCGGCCTCATCGCGGCGATCGCGTCGCTGGAGATTCCGGAGGGGAGCGAGGTCATCCTTCCCTCGTTCACCTTCAACTCCACGGTGAATGCCGTCCTCTGGAACCGGCTGAAGCCGGTCTTTGCCGACATCGACGCCGCGACCTTCAACGCTGATCCCGTGGATATCGCCCGTCGCGCCACGCCGGCGACGAAGCTGGTGCTCGCCACGCATGTGTTCGGAAATCCCTGCGACGCCGATGCGATCGCCAAAGCGGTACCCGGCGTGCCGCTGATCATCGACGCCGCGCATGGCTACGGCTCGAAGTACCGGGGGCGCGCCATCGGCGGCGGCACCCTCGCCGCCTTCGAGGTCTTCAGCTTCTCGGGGACCAAGCTGGTGACGTCGGCCGAAGGCGGTCTGGTCGCGCCGCGCGACGCAACGCTGGCCAAGGCCATCGAGTATCGGCGCGCCTATGGATTCCAGGGCGACTACGAATCGCAGATGATGGGACTCAACGGCAAGCTCTCCGAGCTGAACGCCGCCCTCGGCGTGCTCACCATGGACCTAGTCGAGCGCGCGATCGCGCGGCGCCTCGTGATCGTGGCGCGTTATCGCGCGGCGCTCGGCGACATTGGCGGCGTTTCATTTCAGCAGGTCGACGCGCGCGACCGTTCGACCTTCAAGGACTTCGCGATTCTGATCCGCGACACCGCGACCCGGGATCGCGTCGAGGCCGCACTTACCGCCGAGCAGATCCAGACCAAGCGGTACTTCCGTCCGGCGCATGCGATGCGCGCCTTCCGCAAGTACGCAGCCGGACCGCTGCCGCGCACCGAGGATGTGTACGCCCGCATTCTCTGCCTGCCGATCTTCAACGAGCTTGAGGGCGCGGACGTTGACCGGATCGCCGGCATCGTCCGCCGCGCGGCGAGGTAGGCACCCTGAACAGCGCGCTGCTCCGCGGGATCCGGGGCGGCTACTTGAACCTCGTCGTCACCTGGATGGTGCAGCTGGTGATGGTGCCGCTGCTGCTCCATCACCTCGGCACGCCGAGCTACGGCCTCTTCGCCACTCTTACATCGATCGCCGGCTACTTCGGCCTGCTGACCTTCGGCAGCACCCTCACCGTTCCGAGATACGTCGCCGAGCACGCGGCGCGCGGCGACCGTGAAGCGTTAGGCGAATTCGTCTCGACCTACATGGCGGCGCACTGGGTTGTCGCGGTGCTGGGACTCGCGGCGGCCTTCGGCTTGGCGCCGCTCCTGGCCCACCTTCTCGACTTGCCCCCAGCGATGCGTCCGCTGATCGCGCCCGCCTTCCGCCTGGTCGCGGCCGGCTGGGCGCTGGGGCTCGCCGGCGGATTGCTGCAGTCGCTCCTCACCGGGCTCGGCCAGGTCGGGCTGGCGAACCTGGCGTCGAGCGCGCGCACCCTGCTCAACCTGGTAGCCGTCGCGATCGCCATCGCGATGGACGGCGACCTGCTCACCGTTCTCGTGGCGCTGATGTCGGCGAGCGTGGCGGGGAGCGTGATGCTGGCGATCCTGGTCAAGCGCCGGCACCCGGACATCCCGCTGGGTCCCTCGCGGGCGCGGCTGCGGGCGCTGCGCAGCACCGGGGTGAGCGCCGGCTACTACTTCCTGATGCAGGTCGCGGCGCTGGTCGTCATGGGCACCGACAACATCGTCATCGGCATCTTTGCCGGCGTCGCGTTGGTCGCGGCCTACGCAGTGGTCGCGCAGCTCTGGGCCACGCTGATCGCGATGCTCTGGAGCGGCGTCGATGCGTTGATGCCCTTCTTCACCCGATGGCAGGTCCAGGGCGACCGGGCCAAACTGCACGCCAGCTACCTCGGCGCGTCGAAGATGGCATTCGCCGGCTCGGCGATCGCGGCGGTCATCATGGTAGTCTGGGGAACGACGCTGATCGGCTGGTGGGTCGGGCCATCACTCGAGGTGGATCGGCGGGTGGTGTGGACCTTCGCGGCGATGCTGCTGACCGCGTCGCCGATTCATACCGCCGCGTTGCTGCTCTCCGCACTGGGAAAGCACCGCGCGCCGGCGTTAGGCGGCGCCGCCGAGGCGGCCCTGAATCTCACGTTGTCATTGATTCTGATTCATCCGCTGGGTGTCTGGGGCGTGGCGCTGGGGACGCTGATCTCCGGCCTCATGACGAATGCCTGGATCGCGCCTCGCGCCGCCTGCAGAGAGCTGGGGATGAGCGTCGGCAGCTGGGCCAAAGCGGCGTTGCTGCCGGCGCTGATTCCGGCGGGTGCCGCGGCCGCGCTCGCGCTGGTGCTGCGCTCTACGCTTCCCGCCAATGTGCCGATGACGCTGATCGCACTGGCGGCGGTCGGGATCGTCTTCGCGGTGCTCTTCTGGTCGTTGGGCCTGACGGATACCGAGCGCTGGAGTCTTCGCACGTTGGCTGGAGCCAAGATCGTTTCACCTACCGCTCCCCCTCAGCCTCCCCGGGGGGGTATGCAATAGCAATCAGTCAATACACCCCGAACGTCTCCATTTCAACTGTCTACCCGGTCGAGGAGCCTACCGGTGAGGCACCCAAAGTTTCATTGACTCGCGCACCCCGGCCCCTGCGCGACCGGCACCTGAACGCGGTCCTTCTCGGTTGAAAACGCGAGAGGAACGAAGCAGGACTTACGAGTAACTTCGCCACGGCACCAACTAAGCAACGACAGGGTAAAGAATGCCGGCTATGCTCACGCAAACCCATACCAACACTGCCACTACAATGCGAACGGAGCGCGTGGCACCTCTCCGACTTAGAAAATAGACTGTCAGCCCCGCAGCAATCGGAGAAGCGAAAACCAGGGCCAAGTGTATGGATGGCGGGCTCAAGTGGTCGTCTCCCGGCCCGACGAGCAGCCGGTCAACGACCGCGACGAAGGCCACAACCAGGCAAGTAACGATCGGCAAAGCCCAGCGGGAGCGGGACTTTGCCGCAAGATCAAGTAATGCGCAAGAGCAACCTGCTACAACGAAAATAACTGCGATAGCCCGAATGAACGCTGTAGGAATCGACATATCTACCTCCGCCGCAGTGGTTGGCATTCACTATACCTATACCACTAAAGCTGTTGTGACATCCGCAATCGTTCGCCGATCACCGAGCGGGTACTGGCTAGCGAGCCGACACCCGGGTTCGGTTACGATTCTCGAGGAATAAGCCTTCGGGAGCATGCGCCGCTGTCGCCATCAGCAACAACTTTGTCGATCCGGCAATTATGTGTCCTTCCAGCGCTCGCACCGTTGAGACCAGCTATGCTAACCGAGTTAGGGGCCGCACGGGCAGAGACCCGGCGCAGAAAGGCGGCCTGGTGGTAGCGCGCCCCGCGGCACCACTCCTCCGGCTCCGGTAATGACCGAATGCACGAAGTGATTTGAGTTGCTCCAAGGCATATAGCTGTACGACTGTCCCGTCACTTCGTCGCCTAGCTGCATGAATACTCGAATCACTCGGCTCGCAAAATCTGGTGCTGACATACCGGCTGGCACAGAGACGTCAGCGAATGAATACTTTCCTGCCTCGCTGCTGTTGCCATCAAAATAGTGCATATAGACTTTGTTTTGGGAGTCTGATAGAAGCTCACCAACCTGCGCGTTTCCGTGTCCGTCGATGATGCGAATTGCGCAGTGATCAAGACCGACCGCGCCTGCGTCACCCCCCACATCCCGGCAACCAACCTGGACACGCGCATCTGCTTTAGCATACTGCTTCTCCTCGTCCCCACCCTGCTGACCTCCATTTTCGCGCGCTGCCCGTTCGGCGTCCTTTCTCGCTTGGTAGGCCGCAATATTGGCATCGGTTCTTGCTTCCTCAAAGTCATTGAAAGAACCATAGGTGCCGCCATGGCTGAGGATATCTAGCGCGTCCCACCCGCCTCCCCCACCCCACTCTTGGCCGCAGTCCGCATCAAAGTTTCCGATGCAGGAGGGTATGCCGCCATCTGGCCTGCTCGCAGTCATCTCGTTGTCCTGCATCAGCCCAGTGGGATCACGACCGGTCGTCGGGTCCCCATCGCCGTAGGCGTAGAGATTCGGCCCACCTTCGTGGCCGCTTGGATCTTCCTGTATGAATCGCTCATCGGTGGGATCAAACATCCGGGACCGAAAGAAATAGAGCCCGGTCTCGGCGTCCCACTCCCGCCCCGCCCAACGGTAGTGGACGTCGAAGGGCGCGGTGCCGGCCGAGTCCAGAGCGGCACCATAGATCCTATAGCGGTAGCTCACCGACCAGGCGCTGTCGTGGCGGCTCAGTCCACGGATGCTGCGGATTGGGTCTTCGATCGCGTACCAGTCGCCGGACCCGCTGCCGTACTTGTGGATCGCGACCAGGTTGTCGGTTCCGATGCTCCACGTGTAGCCGAGCGTGAGCGTGCCGGCGCTGTCGGCCTCGGCGCTTACCTGGTCGCCGCCGTAGACCATGCGGATGAACCCGGTCGTGGCGCCATGAGGGCCGGCCCTGTACACCCGCCGGACGATGCGGCGTCCGAGAGCATCATAGGCGTACCTGGAGATGAGAGAATCGTTGTACCGTGCCGCGATGAGCCGATCGAGCGGATCGTACGTGAACTTCCAGACCGCACCGGACGAAGAGTCGGTGACCACATTCCCCGAGCGGTCGTAGAACTCGAAGCGGCCCGTACCGTAGGACGTGAGGCGGTTTGTGGCCACGTCGTAGGCTCGGGTCTCTGAGATCGGCTTGATATTGCCTTCGTTATCGAAATTGAACGTCTCGCTGTTCACGAAGCTGCCGTTGGTCTGACGTTACCCCCGAGAACAGGCCGGGATAGTATCGGAGGGTCCTAACAGCCGGAAGGCGAGGACCCGATGAAGGCGCAGCGCAAGTACACGGACGAGCAGATCATCAGCATTCTGCAGGAGCACCAGGGCGGCGTGACGGCGAAGGAGATCATCCGGCGGCATGGGATCGCGCTGGACACGTTCTATCGCTGGAAGCGCAAGTACAGTGGCTTGGGGAAGGCGGAGCTGACGCGGCTCAAGACGCTCGAGGATGAAAATCGCCGGTTGAAGCGGATGGTGGCGGACCAGGCGCTCAACATCCAAGTGCTCAAGGATGCCCTGGGAAAAGAGTGGTGACGCCGGTACAGCGGCGGGCGGTCGTCACCGATGCATGCCGCGGCCACGAGCTGCCGCTGGCGCGCGCCTGCCGCTACATCGGCCTTCATCGCTCGTTGGTCCGCTATCAGCGGCGTCGCGAGCAGCCGAGCGGGTTGCTCGAACGGTTAGACACGCTGGCCCAGAAGAAGCCCGCGTGGGGCAGCCCGCGGTTGACGTGGCTCCTGCGTCGCGAAGGCTGGCGCGTGAACCACAAGCGGATCGAACGCCTCCTGCGGATCACGCATGCGTTGGTCGGTCAGCGCCCGAAGCCCAAGCGGGCCGCCGCGACGCGCGTCCCTTCGCCTGTGCCCACCCAAGCGGACGAGCGCTGGAGCATGGACTTCATGCGCGATACCCTCGCCGATGGCCGGCCCTACCGGATCTGGACGCTCGTCGACGATGCGACCCGTGAAGCCCCGCTGCTCGTGGTCGATCGCAGTCTCGGCGCGAGTCGAGTCGTCGAGGCCTCGGAGCTGCTGATCTCGGCGCGCGGCCTGCCGCGCACGATCGTCTGCGATAACGGTCCGGAGTTCACGAGCCTGGCGCTGGATCAGTGGGCCAGCGCACGCGAAGTCCGGCTGGACTTCATCCGGCCCGGCCGACCGGTCGAGAACTGCTTCATCGAGAGCTTCAACGGCAAGCTGCGGGCCGAATGCCTGAACCGGCATCACTTCACCACGCTCGAGGAGGCCCGGCGCATCATCGAAGCGTGGCGCATCGAATACAACACCGCGCGACCACACAAGGGCCTGAAACAACAAACGCCGGCGGCGTACGCGGCGTTCTTGACTACCCAGACAGGAGACGTTCTAACTCACCGATCCTCCGACGCGGTTCTGGCCTAACTCGGGGGTAACGTCACACACTCAGGGCGGTGCAAGTGACGCCGCCGGTGCTTCGACACGCGAAACTATAAAGCCCTGTCGCACCGTTGTTGGAAACGGTGTAATCGACGGTATAGCCACTCCCGCCTATGGTTCGCGTTGGATCCCAGCCGCCCTTTGGGGACACACTCACGCAGTACACCGGGATACATGTCTTGGCGGGCGTCTTGTGATCGCCCCCGAGCAACACAGCGCCGGCCAGCGCAATCGTTGAGAGGACCGAAGTCCAATGGACGCGGAGCAGCATGACGTACCCCTGGATTGGCGGACGTCACTCTTGTTTGGCAATCATCGCGCCGCGATCATTGCAGTCGTATGTGAATTGGAATCAAGCGGTTGGAACAGACCAGTTGCCGGTAACAACGGCATCGGTTAGCGGTTGGCCGTCCGGCGTTACTTTCTTGGCGCTTCTCCCAGCCGGCGCGCGAGGTCTCGCGGCATCAGCCCTTCCATCCTGCCCAGCTGAAAGCCGAGCATCCGCACCGATTCGTAGACCACGGCATGCGCCGCCGCGCCCACGCCGTATCTGCCGGCGATCCAGGCCAGCTCTTGGCTCAGGTGCCGCAGCCCTGATCCCCAGACTCCGCCGGTGAGCTTCAGCTGCTGGAGCGAGGAGCCGCTGTCGAAGTTCCGCCGGAAGGCCCGCCCCAGGCTGAGCTGGTGTCCATGATAGACCGCCGCGTCGCCCACGTATTCGATCTCCAACCCCTCTGAAAGCACGCGCCTTCCCCACGCCTGGTCCTCGCTCATCACGATCTCGGGAAAGGGATAACGCTCCCAGACGGCGCGCTTGATGACGCCGAAGGCATTGGAGAAGAGCGTCGCGCCAGGGCCGAAGGCCGACCTCAGGGTGTCGCGGGTGAGGGTACGGGACTGCTCGGGGTAGTTGGCACCGACCATGAACGCTTCTTCGGGCGACGCGCCCCGCGGGACCTGCCGGCCAAAGGCGCCCGCGACCTCGCTCCTCTTGACGGTCTGGAGGAGCGTCTCCAGCCAGCCGTCCCCGACCGGCTCGACATCCTGGGTGACGAAGAGCAGCACAGCAGCCTTTCCGTGCGACGCGGCCCGGTTGCGGGCGCTAGCATGGCCGAAACGCGCGCCGTCGAGATCCAGCACCGTCGCCCCGGCTCTCTGGAGCAGCGGCACGGTCTGATCGCTTGAACCAGAATCGATCGCGATGATTTCGAGCGGAATGCGCAGCCGGGCTCGATCAATTGCGGCGAGTAGTGCGGGGAGTGTCTCGGCGCCGTTGAGCGTCGGGATGATGACAGAAACCCCGGGCTCAACCAATCGGAATCAGGACCGGGAATCGCCGCGAACGAGGCTGATGAAGAATGATCCGAAACCCAGCTGCGCCCCCATGACGACCAGCGACAACCCCAGCAGCGCCGGCCGCACCGCGAACAGGGTCCCTCGGCCCGCGCGCAGCCACTCGACCAGGATCCAGGCGTTCACGCCGATGCCGGCGGCGAGCAGCGCCGCGCCGAGCAGGATGCCGCGCTCCAGGGTGAAGAAGGCATCGAGAAACGCGATCCACTTGTCGGTCACCTGGAGCTCGGAGCGCGCCACGGCTTTCGCCGCGAGTCCCAGCACCAGCAGCTGCACGCCGAGAATCGCGAGCGCGCTGCCGACGAACATGAAGTGGAAGTCGAAATTCATCCCTGCGAAACGAATGGCCCCAGGCAGGAGAATCAGTAGTGCGGCGAGACCGATCAGGGTCGCGGCCAGGCCGGGAATCAGGAAGAGCGGCGTCGGCGACAGGAGCAGCATGAAGCGCAGGTGCCGCCAGCCGTCGCGGAAGCTGCGCAGCTTGGACTCGCCCTCGCGGGGATGATAGATGATGGGGATTTCGCCGACCTTGAGCCCGCGGCGGATCGCCATCGCGATCATCTCCGAGGCGTATTCCATTCCCGTGGTGCGAAGGCCCATCCGCTCGTTGGCCTCGCGGGTCATCGCCCGCATGCCGCAGTGCGCGTCGCTGACCCGCTGGCCGAAGAAAATGCCGAGGATGCCGGTGAGCACCGGGTTGCCGATGTACTGGTGCAGCCAGGGCATCGCGCCGGGAAGAATCGTCCCGGCGAAACGCGAGCCGATGACGAGGTCGTTCCCTTCCTTCAGCTTGTTCACGAAGGCGGGGATGTCGTTGAAGTCGTAGGTGCCGTCGGCGTCGCCCATCACGATGTAGCGGCCGCGCGCCGCCGAGAGTCCGCCGAGGTAGGCGGCGCCGTAGCCCCGGCGCTCGACGATGACCACGCGCGCGCCGGCGCGTGCCGCGATGTCGGGAGAGCCGTCGGTGGAACCGTTGTCGGCGATGACCACCTCGCCGGCGAGGCCCGCCTTGCTCATCGCGGTCCTGGCCTGCTCGACGCAGCCGGCCACGCTCGCGGCTTCGTTGAGACAGGGCATCACGACCGAGACGTCGAAATCGCTCATGCGCCCCTCTGGATGCGGAAGGCGAGCATGTTGCCCGGCCACACGCGGATCAGCTGGAGATAGCCGGGACGCCGGGAGATCAGCTGGTCGATCGTCGGCGCGGCGTCGGATCCGGGGCCGGTCATGATGAGATGGGTCGCGCCGCTGCGCTCGAGCCACGCGTGCAGGGAATCGGCGCCGAAGCTCTCGGCATCGCGTCCCCGCACCCGCCACAGATACGATGGCACGGCGTGGCGCCCGGTGTAGAGCCAGACCAGCGCCTCATCTTCGCCGGCGATCACCGCGGTGGTGTCGGTCGCGGTGCGGATCCATGGGAGGATCTCGTTCATTGTCGCCGAGATGCCGGTCTGCACCGACGTGGCCCCGCGGATCGAATAGCCACGAACCTGGAAAATGGCGAAGCCGATGGCGACCGCGGCGGCAGAGAGCCACGCAAGACTGGCTGGCAGCCGGCGGCTGGCAGCGGGCGGCAAGCTTGCTGCCAACGGCCAACGGGCAACGGCCAACCGCTGGACTCCCGCGCCAAACGCCACCGCCACCCACGGCAGCACGCCCCAGAGAAACCGGTCCGGCGTGTAGGGCCAGACGGCGACCACCGCGACGTAGCACCAGAGCATCCAACCGGCCGCGCGCGCGCGCTTCGTCAGCTCGACCATCCCGACGAGCAGCACGATCAGCGCGATGAGGCCGAGCACGAAGCGGAGGATCGCCGGCACCGGCGGCATGGTGATGGCGGCCAGAGGCCGCACGATTTCGGAGAGGCTGGTGAGCGAGATCCAGCTGGCCCCACTCTGACGCATGAAGTCGCCGTAGGTGCCGTAGTTCGACGCCGTGAGGGGATCGACTTCACCATGATGCAGGCTCGAAAACATCAGCCAGGGAATCAGCGGGATGATCGCGGTCACCGCCGCCGCGACGGTCTGCCGGTTGCGGCGCGCCAGCGCCAGGCTCAGCACCACGCCGCCGATGACCGTGATGCCGATGGTGCGCGTGAGCGCAGCAAGTCCAGCCAGCAGTCCGGTGAGGATCGCGAGCACCAGGCCGCGCCGCCCCTCGGCGGTCAGCGCCGCGTCGGCGGCCCAGACCGCGGCCGCCGCCAGCACGATGAAGAGCGGCTCGGAAAAGAGCACCGTCGCCACCGCCACCATCGGGATCGCTGTCGCCGCCAGCACGACCGCGAGCGCGGTGAGCCACTTCGGCAGCGCCAGCCGCGGCGCCAGGTGCATAACGAGTAGAGCGGAGCCAATGCCCATCAGCACCGCGTTGGCGGTGCGGAAGAGAGAGACATTGGCCGGGAAGGCCGGCCAGATCTTCCAGAGCAGCGCCAGAAAGAGCGGGTATCCGAAGGGATAGTGAACCGACGCGGGCGCACCGGGGAGATACTGGAGATGATAGCCGTGCCCCTGGGCGAGGGACTTCGCCAGCGCGAGATAAATGCCGTCATCATAGAACACGCCAACGAGAGCGTGAGGCATTGCCGCGACGATCACCGCGGAAACGACGAGGCCAGTGGCCAGAGGCCAGGGTGGGCGGAGAGTCAGGAGGAAATAGTCTGGATAGGGAAAGTCAGGAACGGGGCGGCAACAAGTTGAAGCGAATGATGTGCCAGAAGGCGGCGATGCCGTCTTTCCAGCCGATCTTCTTTCCCTCGGCATAGGTGCGGCCCGAATAGGAGATCGCCATCTCGTAGATCCTCGCCTGCGCCTGCGACAGCCGCGCCGTGACTTCCGGCTCGAAGCCGAAGCGGTCGCTGGTCAGCGGCAGCCGCTTCATCACATCGCTGCGGACCATCTTGTAGCAGGTCTCCATGTCGGTGAGGTTGAGATCGGTGAGCATGTTGGAAAGCAGCGTCAGGAGGCCATTCCCCACGCGATGCCAGAAATACAGCACGCGATGCGCGCCGCCACCGGTGAAGCGCGAGCCGAAGACCGCGTCGGCGCGGCCATCGAGGATCGGGACGATCAGTCCCGCCAGCTCGCCCGGGTCGTACTCGAGATCGGCGTCCTGCACCACCATCACGTCGCCGGTCGCGGCCTGGATCGCGGTGCGGATCGCGGCGCCCTTCCCCCGATTCACCGGATGATGAATCACCTTGTGCAGCTTGCCGGCCTTGAGCAGCCGGTCGAGGTGGGCACCGGTGTCATCCTTCGATCCGTCATTGACCGCGACGATCTCCAGCTTGAGCGGCACCGCGCCGAGGCGGTCGAGCATGACCTCGATAGTAGGGCCCTCGTTATAGGCCGGCACCAGCACCGACAGCACCACCTGGTTGAAGTGCTTCCAGGGTGCGCCGGTCACGCCTCACCGCCCTCGTAGCGGCCCAGTTTCCGGTAGAGCGTCGACGGATCGATCCCCAGCACCTCGGCGGCGCGGGTCTTGTTTCCGCTCTCGCTCTGGAGGACGAACATGATGTAGGCCCGCTCGATGACCTCGAGGGTCGGGTTGGGCGTGGCGCGGTCGGCCACCAGCGGCTCGGCGCGGCGCTCGGTCACCTTGGCGGGGAGTGCCGAAGGGGGAATCTCGCCGACCTTGGTCAACGTCGCGGCGCGCTCCAGCGCGTTCTCCAGCTCGCGCACGTTGCCGGGCCAATCGAAGGCCATCAACGCGTCGAGCGCGTCGCTGCCCACCGAATGCGGCTCGAGCTTGCGCTCCTGCGCCATCCGGGCCAGGAAGGCTTCGGCGAGGATGGGGATGTCGTCCTTGCGATCGCGCAGCGGCGGCAGATGGATGGCGATGACGTTCAGCCGGTAGAAGAGGTCCGATCGGAAGCGGCCGGCCCGCATCTCTTCTTCGAGATCCCGGTTGGTCGCCGCGATCAGCCGCACGTCGACCTTCACCGACTGCGTCGCGCCGACCGGAATCACTTCGCGCTCCTGGAGGACGCGCAGCAGCTTGACCTGCGTCGCCGGGGTGGTCTCGCCGATTTCGTCGAGGAGAAAGCTCCCGCCTCCGGCGGCGACGAAGAGTCCGTCGTGATCCTTCACCGCGCCGGTGAACGATCCTTTGACGTGGCCGAAGAGCTCCGACTCCAGCAGGCTCTCGGGGAGCGCGCCGCAGTTGATGGAGAGGAACGCCCCTTCGGCGCGCGGCGACAGCTCGTGGATGTAGCGCGCGATGACTTCCTTGCCGGTACCGCTCTCGCCGGAGATGAGCACGGTGCTGTCGGTCGGCGCCACCATCTCGGCAAGCTTGAGCACCTCACCGAAGGCTCGGCTCCTGCCTAACGGCTTGACGGCCTGGGAGCGATCGCGGCGCCGGATCTCCTGCTTGAGGCTCTTGTTCTCGACCTTCAGCTCGCGGGTCTCGGCGGCGCGGCGGCAGATCGCCACCAGCTCGTCGTTGGTGAAGGGCTTCTGGATGTACTGGAAGGCGCCGAGGTTGAGGCCGTCGATCGCGGTCCGCAGCTCAGCCTGCGCCGTCATCAGGATTACCGGCACGTCGCCGTCGCGCCCGCGCGCGGCCTTCAGGATGTCGATGCCGCCGGCGCCGGGCATGCGCACGTCGGTGAGGACGACGGCAAACTCGCCGTTGGCGATGGCCTCGAGGCCCGCCTTCCCGCCCTGCGCCGTGGTGACCGCGAATCCCTCGTTCTTGAGCAGGATGCGGACGGTATCGAGAATCGCCGATTCGTCGTCCACGACCAGGATCGTGGGAGCGCTACTCATCCAACCTCCTCGGGGGTGAAACGGGCCGGGAAGTAGATCGTGAAGACGGTACCGGCACCGGGTTTCGACTCGACGGGAAAAATCCTGCCGCGATGGGCATCCACCGCGCGCTGCACGATCGCCAGCCCGAGCCCCGTTCCGCCAGCGCGGCCGGTGGCGAAGGGCTCGAAGAGACGGGGCAGAATTTCGGGCGACACACCCGGCCCGCGATCCGACACCCGCAGCAGCCGCGGCGACTCGATGTCGAGGCCCGACGGAAGTCTCGCGGGATCCGCGGCCGCGACCTCGACCGTCACCCTGGCATTGGATGGCGCCGCCTGCACGGCGTTCAGCACCAGGTTGAAGACCACGCGGTGCAACAGGTCTTCATCACCCTCGACGCTCACCGGCCGCGTCTCCGCTTTCAGCTCGATGGTCGCGCTGCCGTTGCAATCGGGGTGCTGCCGCGCCAGCCGGATGCCCGCTTCCGCAACGGCGACGAGATCGAGCGGCATCGACTGCGTCACCCGCACTCTGGAGAAATCGAGGAATTCGGTCAGCAGCCGCGAGAGCCGGTCGCTCTCGCGAATAACCAGGCCGGAGAGCACGCGCTCATCGGCGCCGGCGGGAGCGCTGCGCGCCAGCTGCTCAACGGCGCTGCGGATCGACGCGAGCGGGTTCTTGATCTCGTGCGCCAGCGACGCCGCGATCTCCGCCACCGCCTCGAGCCGTTCGGTGCGCAGGTGCAGCGCCTCCAGCGTTTTCTCGTCCGAGATGTCCTTGAAGATCGCGGTCACCGAGGGCGGCGCCCCTGCTTCGTCGTTCACCGCCGTGGTGGAGACGCCGAGGGGGAAGATGCGCCCGGCGACGACGGCATCGCCTTCGCGCCGGACGACGCGCCGTCCCTCGCCGGTGGTCCGGCGCACCGCGTCGCCCAGGACCGGGGCGATGCGGTCGAGCAGCTCGAGCACCGGCTGGTCGCGCATCGAGACAATGTCGAGACCCAGCAGCGCCTCGGCGGTGGGATTGGCGTAGACGAGGCGCCCGTCGCCGCCGACGGTGAGGATCCCGGTCTTGATGTTCTTGAGAATGTCGCCGGCCTCGAGCCGCACCCGCCGCAGCTCGGCGCTGAGCGCGTCGTGCGCCACGCCCGCGATTCTCACGCGGCTGGCCAGATAGCCGGTGGACGCCGCCACCAGCCAGTAGACCAGGACCTGGAGAAGCAGGGCCGCCGACAATTCGATGGGATGACCGAAGACCACATCGGCGGCGTAGAGAATTCCCGCGAGGAGCGCGACCAGCAGCCCGTTCGCGAGCGGCATCAGCACCGCGTTCATCGCGATCACGAGGATATACAGCGCGGCGAAATAGCTGGTCGGGCCGCCGATGTGAATCCAGGAGGTAACCAGCGCCAGGTCGATGATCGCCTGGAGATAGAGAAAGCCGTTGGTTACGCGGTGGTGGCTGAGGTGCGTGTGCCAGAAGGAGACCGCGGTCACGATCATGGCGAGGGTGACCGAGACCGAGGCGATGAGCAGCTGGGTGAGATCGGCGCGCCACCACGACAGCGCCGCGGCGAGGAAGACGCTGAAGGCGACGGCGATGCGGCCGGTGTACAGCCAGCGCAGCAGCGTGGTGACCGGCGGTAGCGGTCCGGTGTTTGAGACGCGTCGCCGCGGCGGCAGATGCCCCTCGGCGGCTGTGGCGGTCATGGACCCAACAATAGGAAAGGGAGCAGTCTTGCACAATGCAAGACCGCGTTAAGCGCGCTAAGCTGCCGCGGGAAGCTCCGTGAAGACCAGCTTCAGCGGCCGATGGCAGCTGCGGCAGAAAAGATCGGTGCGGCCCGGGAATGGACCGACGATGTCCAGATCCTGGTCGGCTCCGCAATCCGGGCACGTGCCCTGGGCCTTCACCACCAGCCGGCGTTGCGCCAAGCGGCGCATCAGCATGACCACCGAGCCGATGAGACATGACGGCACGAGGATGAAATGCGCGATGGGGATGAAGACGCAGAGGATTCCCGCACCGAGCCAGGCACCGAAGCCGCCGAGCGCGCGGCCGATCCGTCGTGGTGGAGACAGGGTCTCGATGTCCACGACGGCGACGCCGGGCTGTGGGGCATAGCCGGCGAGCTGGAAAAGATGCCGGTCAGCCAAGGGACTCGAGCAGCGAGATGACTTCGGGCCGCAGCCGCATCAGCTCGGCGCGGTGCGTCGCCGCGAGGGCGCCTAACGCTTTGCTCCCGCTCAATGTCAATGCCAGGCAGACCAGGCGCCGGTCGTGCGCCACCGGTTGTCTCTCGACGAACCCCCGAGCCTCGAGCCGGTCGACCAGTCCGACGGCGCTGTGGTGCCTGATGAACAGACGGGTCGCCAGAGTCCCGACCGTCATTTCATCCGCACCACTATGCGCCCGGATGGCCAGCAGAGCCTGGTACTGCTGCGGCGTCAATCCGACGGCGTGCAGTGTCTCTTCCGAGAAAGCGAAGAACCGGCGCAGGGCCTGCCGGAAAGACGCCATGGTATGGTAGTCGGTGTCGGTCATTTCAGGGGCTTGCGTTGAGGTGTATCGCATTGCGATATATCAACCGAATGCCTCAGAATCGCAAGCCCGTACCGGTTCCGATCCGGCCCTCCACGCAATCCCGAATGCTGGCGCTGTCGCTACAGGCCGCGGTCATTGGTCTGGCCGCGGGCTATGTCGCCTGGGCATTGTATGCTTTGATCTCGATCGTCACCAACGCCGTGTTTTTCCAGCGTTGGGGCACGACCCTTCCCAGCCTCGAGCACAATCACCTTGGTCTCTGGATCCTGATCGTCCCCGCCGTCAGTGGCCTCATCATCGGGCTGATGGCGAAGTACGGTTCGACGAAGATCCGGGGCCATGGCATTCCGGAAGCGATGGAAGCGGTGCTGACCAATCGCAGCCGCATCGAGCCGCGGGTCGCGATTCTCAAACCGTTGTCGGCGGCACTCGCCATCGGAACCGGCGGACCGTTCGGTGCCGAGGGGCCGATCATCCAGACCGGTGGCGCGCTCGGGTCGCTGCTGGGCCAGGTGCTGCGCACCACCGCCGCCGAGCGGCGGGTGCTGCTGGCGTGCGGCGCGGCGGCGGGAATGGCTGGAGTTTTCGGTACGCCGATTGCCGCGGTCATCATGGCGATCGAGCTGCTGCTCTTCGAGTTTCGTTCGCGCTCGTTCATCCCGCTGGTCATCGCCAGTACCATGGCGACCACGGTGCACGTCGCGATCTTCGGCTACGGGCCGCTCTTTCACGTGATCTCGCCCGATTTCGCGGTGCCGCGGGCGCTGCCCCTCTACATCCTTCTCGGCATCATCGCGGGCCTTGCCGCGACCGGCTTGAGCCGCGCCCTCTACTGGGTGGAAGACACCTACGAGCGGCTCCGCTTCGATCCGATGTGGTTCCCGGTGATCGGCGGGGTCGCGCTCGGCGTGATCGGGCTCTTCCAGCCGCGGGTGCTCGGCGTCGGCTACGACGTCATCTCGGATCTGCTCAACGACAAGCTGGTGCTGACCGCGGTGGCGGGGATCCTGGTCTGGAAGACGATCGCCTTGCTGGTCTCGTTAGGCTCGGGAACCTCGGGCGGCCTGCTCGCCCCGACGCTCATGATCGGCGCGGCGCTCGGCGGCACCCTGGCCCACGGGGCCAACGCCATTTTCCCCGCGGCGCACCTGTCGGCCGGCGCCTTCGCGCTGGTCGGGATGGCGGCGGTCTTCGGCTCGGCATCGCGGTCGACCTTCGCCTTCATCATCTTCGCCTTCGAGCTGACCCGCGACTACGACGCGGTGCTGCCGCTGATGCTGGCCTGCGTGGTCGCCGACGCCATCGCGCGGCGGCTGATGCCCAACTCGATCATGACCGAGAAACTGGCCCGGCGCGGCCTCAAGGTGCACGCCGAATTCGAGGCCGACGTTCTGAAGCAGGTCAACGTGGGCGACGTGATGGAAACACCGGCACTCACCAGGCCGTCGAGCATGCCGCTGGCGACGCTGGCCCAGGAGATGGCCCCCGGCGGCGCGATCCACGGGCGCCACTGCGTACTGCTCGTTTCGGAGAGCGGCGCGCTGGAAGGCATCGTCACCCGCTCCGACGTGGTCGAGGCGCTCACCACCAGCGAGCGGCCGCCCCACACCGTGCTCGAAGCCGGCACACCATCGCCGCTGACCACCACGTCAGGCGAGTCGGTGCACGATGCGCTGGAGATCATGATGCTCGGCGGAGTCGGCCGGCTGCCGGTGGTGGACGCGAGCGATGCGACGAAGGTCGTCGGCTATCTGAGTCGCGAAGGGGTTCTGGCGGCGCGCGAGCGGCGCTTGAAAGAGGAACGGGACCGCGAGTCGGGATGGCTCTCGCGCATGCCCTTCAATGCGCGCGGTAACCGAGAATCAGCTTGAAGACGAGGGGATCGGTGGCGGGGGTGAGCCCGAAGCCGACGCCGGCATTGACCTCCCAGTCCTTCGAAAAGTTCAGATTGACCACCGGATAGACGGCGTGTACCTGCCGGCGCGCCGGCTCGATGTGGCTGAAGGTTCCCAGCTCCCCGTAGTACTCCACTCCCAGGTTCACCACCGGACTGACGTCATAGGTGATCGCGACGTTGGGCTGGATCTGCACGCCCTTGTCGAGCGTGCTGTCACCGGCCAGGGGAACGCCTAACGTGGGATTGATGGACCAGTAGAGCTTCCCCGCCTGGTGATCGATGATCGGCCGGATTTCCCACGACCACGTCTCCTCGCTGAAGCGGCGATGCTGGAAGCCGATCTCCTGCGAAATGCTCACGCCGACGGGCCAGTGCCACGAGGGTGGAACGCGGAAGCGCGGGCGGATGTGATTGCCCACGTACGAGATGGACTCGCCCGGCTCGATGCTGGTGAAGGTGTAAAAGCCGACCTCGAACCACTCGTTGAAGCCGTGGGTGATCTCGAGCGTCTCGTGGACGGCGTGATTGGTCGGCGCGAGGCCGTTGAGGATGCTCCGCTCGCCCCGGTCGGTGAAGTTGCTGTGCAGCTCGAACATGGTGATGCCCGGCGCCATTGTTTCGGAGCCATACACCTGAATCTCGTAGTTGTCCTGGGCTACCGCAGAATCAGGCAGGAGAATCAGAAGAATCAGGGACAAAAACAGCCCGATGCGCATGACAAAGACGGTAGCGGCTGAACGGCGGTCGCGCATGACGAGACCGTCATGCTTGACAGCCACCATCCGATCGCCGCACCTTCCCTATAGCACACACGGGGAATGTACTGCATGCCGACCGACTCCTTGCCGCTGCTCAAGGGCACCCTCGACCTGCTGGTCCTCAAGGCGCTGAGCCTCGGCCCGCGCCACGGTTTCGCCATCGCGACCTGGCTCGAAGAGCGCTCGCGGGGCGAAATGGAAGTCGAGGACAGCGCGCTCTACCAGTCGCTGCACCGCCTCGAGGAACGCCGGCTGGTGCTGGCGACCTGGGGCGTCACCGACAACAACCGGCAGGCGCGCTT
Source organism: Gemmatimonadales bacterium (assembly GCA_036493755.1). Taxonomy (GTDB): domain Bacteria; phylum Gemmatimonadota; class Gemmatimonadetes; order Gemmatimonadales; family JACORV01; genus DASXPG01. The sequence goes on along the minus strand of DASXPG010000096.1, from coordinate 18,612 downwards.
CTATCGTCTGACCGCGGCGGGGACGGCGCGGCTGCGCGCCGAGATGGAGACGTGGCAACGGTACGCCCGCGTCGTCGGACGCCTGCTGGCCGTTACCGCCCAACCGGCCTGATGGACTTCCCCGGCATCCGCAGGCTCTTCCGGCTCGCGCCCCGCAACGCGCGCGATGCCGCGCGCGAAGTGGACGATGAGATCACCACGCACCTGGCGCTGCGGGTCGAGTATCTCGTGGCGCGCGGCATCCCCGAAGACGAGGCCTGGGCCGTTGCCCACCGTCGTTTCGGCAACTGGCCGCACTCGCGCGGCGATCTCGTCGACTCGGCGCGGCGGCGCGAAGGCCGCATCAGGCTGCGCGAATCCATCGACGGCATCCGCCAGGACATCGGCTTCGCGCTGCGGCAGCTGCGCCGCGCGCCGGTTCACGCCCTGTTCGCCATTCTGACCCTGGCGATTGCCATCGGACTGACGACCACGGTGTTCGCCGCGGTGAACGGAATTCTGCTGCGGCCCCTGCCCTACCGGCAGCCCGATCGCCTGGTCCGCCTGCGATCCATGGATTCGCTCGGGCATCCCGTCGAACCGGTATCGGATGACAACTGGAACGACTGGCGGCACGACAATCACACGATGGACGGCATTGCGATCTACATGGCCCGCCGCTTTCCGATCTTCGCGGAAGGTGACGCGGTGCGGGTAGCGGGAGAAGTGGTATCGCCGAATTTCTTCCGGGTCGTCGGCTCGCGTCTGTTGTTCGGACGCGAATTCACCGACGGCGAGGCGCCCTTTCGCGAAGCGATCGTCAGCGAGCGGCTCTGGCGGCGGGCGCTGAATGGCCGGCGCACAGACACCCTGAGCCTCCAGGTCAGCGGACGGCCCATGGTGGTGATCGGCGTCGTCGCCTCGGGGCAGGAGTTTCCCGAGGACACCGACATCTGGCTTCCAGCGCCTTACCAGTACCACGGCGGCGCGGCGCGCAACAACATCAACTGGACGGCGGTGGGCCGGCTGGCGCCCGGTGTGTCGGTCGCCGCGGCCCAGGCCGATCTCACCAGCATCGCGCTGCGCATTCACCGGGCCGAACCAGAGGCGCTCTATTCGTGGGGCGTGCCCGTTACGCCGCTCCAGGATGACCAGGAGGGCGCGGCAGCCGGCTATCTGCCGATGCTGCTGGGCGCGGTCGGCCTGCTCCTGTTGATCGCCTGCGCCAACCTCGCCAGCGCGAATCTTGCCCGAGGTGCAGCGAGGGCGCGGGAGATGGCGATCCGGGCCGCCATCGGCGCAACTCGCCGCCGCATCGTCCGCCAGCTTCTGGTGGAGCACCTGGTGCTCGCTTTGATGGGCGGTGCCGCCGGGCTGCTCCTCGCACTGGCGTTGACGCGCGCGCTGGCACTGAGCGCCGCCGCCCACCTGCCGCGGGCAGAAGAAATCCAGGTCGATGGCCGCGTCGCCCTGTTTGCGTTTGTCGTCTCCGCGTCGGCCGGCATTCTCGCCGGATTGCTGCCGGCCCGTCAGGCATCGCGCGACGCTCTGACGGGGCCGCTCGCCGAGGGGGGACGGGGTGGTGTGCGGGGAGGCCGGGGATTGCCGGGGCAGGCGCTCGTCGCCGTCGAGATCGCGCTGGCGGTCATCCTGGTGGCCGGTGCCGGCCTGCTGGTTCAGAGCTTTCGTACGCTGCTCGCGCGGTCACTCGGATTCGAGACCCGCGGCGTCGCGGTCGCGGCGGTGACCCTGAACGGCGCGCGCTACTTCGGCCAACCCTCGGTCGAGCTGGGCTACTGGCGCACGCTGTTGACCACGTTGCGCGACACGCCGGGAGTCGCCGCCGCAGGAGCCGCCAACTGGATTCCACTGGGGACGGCCGGCAGCAGCTTCATCGAAATCGCGGGGAAGTCGCTGCCGGAAGCGGGCGCGGGTTATCGCGTCGTCACTGACGGCTACTTCGCGGCGATGGGGATTCCGTTGTTACGGGGACGCGCTATCCAGGCGGACGACGACCCGAAGGCCATCCGGGTCTGCGACATCAACCGCGCCATGGCCGAACGCTACTGGCCCGGAGAAAACCCGATCGGCAAACTGGTCCGGGCGTCATCGATGGAAGGGGGATCGGCCGGTCACCAGGCTCCGTGGCTGACGGTGGTCGGCGTCGTGGACAATGTGCGCCAGTGGGGGTACGCCACGGACGCGACGCCGGAGATGTACGTGGCGTATGCCCAGCTTCCGGATTGGATCGCGGGGATGAACGTGGTGGTCAGGAGTGCGGGTGGCGCGGCGGCGCCGGTCGCGATGCTGCGCCGGCAGATCCATGCGCTCGATCCGGAGCTGGCCGCCGACATCGAGCCGCTCGCGCTCCAGGCGGAGCGCTCCACCGCAGGCACCCGCTTCATCATGAATGTGCTCACGCTGTTCGGTGTGCTGGCGTTGCTGCTCGCCGCCATCGGCGTCTACGGTGTGCTCGCCCTCTCGGTGGCCCAGCGTACCCGCGAGCTGGCGGTGCGGGCGGCGCTGGGCGCCGACCGGCAGTCGTTGCTCGAGATGGTGCTGGCGGCCGGACTGCGTGTGATCGTTGCGGGAACGGCGGTGGGGCTGGTGGCGACCTGGTTCGCGACGAAGCTGATGGAGTCGCTGCTCTTCCAGGTGCGGGCGCATGATCCGCTGGTGCTGGCATTGTCGACGGTCACGATCGTCGTGGCGGGATTGCTTGCGGCGCTGGTGCCGGCGTGGCGGGCGACGCGGGTCGATCCGATCGTGGCGTTGCAGGCCGAGTAGAGCAAAGGAATAGAGCCAAGAAGCCTCGGTCGGGTTCCCCGCGGGCTGAGAGCCCGCTCTCGGCACACCCGGCGCCCGTTCCCCGCGGGCTGAGAGCCCGTTCTCGGCACACCCGGCGCCCGTTCTCCGCGGGCTGAGAGCCCGCTCTCGGCACACCAGGCCCTGAAGGGCCCGACAGATCAGTATCGTCGCGGTGGCGCTTGAGCGCCTGGTCAGCCGAGAGCGCCCTCTCAGGGCGCGGGGAACGCGCTAGTCCGCTTGAAGGGCTTCGCGCGGATTGACGCGCATGGCGGCGCGGGCGGGCCACAATGACGCCGCCGCTGCCACAACGAGCAGAATCAGCGCCGGCCCGATCAGCGCCAGCGGATCCCGGGCGCTGGTCTGGAACAACAGCGGTGCCAGCGACCGGCCCGCAGCGAGGAGTCCACCGACTCCCAGCACCACGCCCAGTCCGACCATCGCAAGACCTCGGGTGACGACGAGGCGCAGGATATGCGACCCCGGCGCGCCAAGCGCCCGCCGGACTCCAAGCTCATGGTAACGCTGGCGCACATCGAAGGCCATGACCGCGTAGAGGCCCACGGCCGATAGCAACGCCGCAAGCGCCGCCGCGATTCCGAAGAGCAGCACGCCGACCCGCCAGGGCCGGATGTCGCCGGACATCAGATCGTTGAAGCTCCGGACCCGCACCGTTCTCGCGGAGGGAAGCACGCGGGCCAGAGTGCGGCGCACCGGATCCACTACCACGTCAGGATCGCCGATCGTGCGCACGTAGAGCTCAACCCCGCGGCGCCGATTTGTCAGCTGCTCAACCTGATCCAGAGGGAGATACATCTGCGCATCCATCTCGTCCTTCAGTTGAATCAGCCGGGCCTGCGCCGCCACACCGACGACGCGGACACATCCGGGTACGTCGGCGCGATAGAGGCACGCTCCAATCGGAGACCGGCCTCTCCAGAAGCGTGCCGCCAGTACGTCGTTGACGATGGTAACGGGTGCGGCGCCTGAGGCGTCGTCCCTCGTGAACTCGCGGCCCTGGGTGATTCTCAATCCGCTGGCGCGAAAGAAGCCGGCGTCGGCGACGACCGACATCGTACCAAAGGCCGAATCGCCAACAGCTGGCCTAACCATCTCGAAGCTGAAGCCGCGGTATGGCGCCGACCACGCCGCGGTGACAGCAACGACGCCGGGAACGCGGCCCACCTCCGTCTCCACCGCGTCCAGCTGCTCCCGCCAGGCGGCGCCGCTATCCAGCGCGATCGGCGCATCGATCAAGTGCCGGAGATCGAGTCCATGATCGGCTGTGCCGACACGCGCCAGACTCAGCGCGAAGAGGCCGGCGCCTCCGATCAACACGGCGGATACGGCCACCTGGAACGCCACGAGTGGCAACCGCACGCCACCCCGCCAGCCTCGCCCGCGCTGCATACCCGTACGGAGGGCCGCAACTGCGTCTTCACGGCGCGCGAGCATCGCTGGCACGATGCCGGTGATGATTCCGATGAGGAGAGCCAGTACTGCCGCGCACACACCGGTAAAGAGACTGATAGGGGGCGACGCCCAGCTGGTATCCGGCCACAGGAGCGCGCGAAATGCCTGCGCCGCCAATGGAGCGACCAAGGCCGCAATCACTCCGCCGGCCAGCGCGACCACGATGCTCTCCGAGAGCACCAAGCGCAGCAGGCGCCCCCAGCCGGCACCGAGCGCCGTGCGGAGGGCGAACTCTCGCTGCCGCGCCATCGCGCGGACCAAAAGGACGTGGGCGACGTTGGCCACGGTAATGAGCAGGAGCAAGAGTCCGACGGCCGCGACCACCACTGAGAGCCGCATCCCTCGCTGCTCCATCATCCAGCGACCCGGAATGATTGACACCAACTTGACGACTTCTGATTGACGGGGCTTCGGCACCTCAATCGCAGCACGAACCGCAGTCACCCTCGCGGCCGCAACCGAGGGATCGGTCCCAGCACGAAGCCGAGCGATGATCCCGAAGGCCATCGTGCGCCGCTCATTCGTCCAATCGAGCGGCAGCCCGGCCTGCGACGCCATGAGCCACACGTCGGCGGCGCCCACCTGTACCCCCGAGAACCCCGCTGGCATCACGCCGATCACCGTGAACTGATGACCATCGACGTAGATCTCGCGCCCAAGCGCCGAGGCTGTGCCGCCGAGATGTGTCCGCCACATCGCGTTGCCAACAACGGCGACGGCGGGGCCCGCGGCGTCGGTCGTGTCGAACGTACGCCCGAGAAGCGGCGCGGCACCCAGCGTGCGGAAGTATTGGGGCGAGACGACGCTCTCCTCGACCGTCCCCAAGCTGTCAGAGCCGAACTTCACCGGCGAGGAACTCATGTAGCCGGCCACGGCCGAGAATTCGGGAACGCCGCGCTGGTAATCCGCGATATCGAGATAGGAACCCTGGACACGGAGGTAGCTTCCCTCGGCATAGACCTGATCGACGACACCGACCCTCAGGAGATGACCGGGATCGGCCAGGAACGGCGGAGGCCTGAGCAGGAGACGATCGAGGATTCCCAGCATCGCGGCATTGGCGCCAAGCCCGAGGCCGAGCAGAATGACCACCGTGACGGTGAGCCCCGGCGTGCGGAGCAGGCTGCGGACGGCGAAGCGAATATCGAGCACCCAATCCTCGAGCCGATCCTTCAGCTGCCGCTTCTGCGCCGTGCCGCGATCCACACGCAATAGCTCCGCGCGCGCGGCGCGCAGGTCGCCGAACTGGCGGATCGCCTCCTCACGCGCGGCCTCGGGAGTCATCCCCAGCGCCGTCAGCGCTTCAATCTTCTTCTCAAAATGGAAAGCCAGCTCGGCCTCGAGCTCGGCCTCGACGTCGCGGGCCCGGCCCAGCCGGAAGAAACGGCGCACGCCCTCGGGAAGCATCAAGCCTCGACGCTCATCACTTTGGCCACCGCGCTGGCGTAACGCTCCCAGGCTGCATAACGAGAACGCAGCTCGCGCCGGCCGGCGGCGGTGAGGCTGTAGTACTTGGCCTTGCGGTTGTTGTCGGAGAGGCCCCACTCGGCCGCGATCCAGCCTCGCGCGTCGAGCCGGTGCAAGGCGCCATACAGCGCGCCGTCCTCGATGGTGAGGTCGTCGTCGGTGGTCTCGCGGATCCAGGTGGTCACGGCGTAGCCGTGGCGTGGTCCCCAGATCAGCGACTTCAGGATCAGCATGTCGAGCGTACCGCGGAGCAGGTCGAGATCGGCCACGTCGTTCCCCTCAGGTTGTGAGGGGAACATGGCAGGAGGACTGTTGCTCGTCAAGCGCGTGTCCCCGCGCCCGGAGAGGGCGCTCTCGGCTGACCAGGCACCGTTCCCCGCGCCCTGAGAGGGCGCTCTCGGCTGACCAGGCGCTGAAGCGCCAACGTGGGCTTGGAGATGCCGGGCCCTTCAGGGCCTATTGTGCCGAGAGCGGGCTCTCAGCCCGCGGGGGACGCGAGCCGATCAGCGTCATCAAGCGCAGCCTCACAATCCGGATATTTTTCCCCTCATGCGCACCCGCATCGCCCTCGTGACCTGCGCCCGCCTCCCCGACTTGGCGCCCGATGAGGCGCTGCTGGTGCACGCCCTCGCCGAACGCGGCATCGACGGCATCGCGGCGGTCTGGGACGCACCCGGAATCGGCTGGAAGAGCTTCGACGCCGTCGTCATGCGCTCGGCGTGGGACTATCATCTCAAGGCCGACGCATTCCTCGCCTGGATCGGCGCCATCGAGTCGGCCGGCATTCCCCTCTGGAATCCCGCGCCGCTCCTCCGTTGGAATTCGAACAAGCGCTACCTCGGCGATCTCGGCAATCGTGGCGTGAACGTCGTACCCACTCGCTGGGCCGACGCCACCACCACGATCAGCCTCGCCGGAATCATGGACAAGGCCGGCTGGCGCGACGTCGTCGTCAAGCCGGAAATCTCCGCCACGGCGCACCGCACCTTCCGCCTGCACCGCGACGCCGCCGACGCCTTCGAAGCGCAATTCCAGTCGCTGCGGCTGGCGCAGCCCATGATGGTGCAGCCCACCGTTCGCGAAATCCTGACCGAAGGGGAATGGTCGCTCTGCTTCTTCGGCGGCGAGTTCAGTCATGCACTCCGCAAACGCCCTGCCGCCGGAGATTTCCGCGTCCAGGACGAACACGGCGGCAGCGCCCGCCTCGATGAGCCGCCGTCTCGGCTGGTCGCCGACGCGAAACGGACACTGGGCCTGGTCCAATGGCCCTGGGCCTACGCTCGCGTGGACTGCTGCAGTGTGGATGAACGGCTGCTGCTGATGGAGCTGGAAATGCTCGAGCCGACCTTCTATTTGAACCTCGCGCCCGAGGCCGCCGAGAGGTTCGCGGCGGTGATCGAACGCCTAGTGCGGACCGGGTGAGCCTTTCGAAGATTGCCGGCCACGAACGATATCGAGCCGCAATTCTGTCCATCCGTCGACCTGGTAGTGCACCACTCTGATCTGATGTGAACCGGCCGAGATCGGCGCGTTGTCCACCGCCGATTCGTGCGGTGTCCAGTCGTCGATCACCAGGCGGCCGTCGACCCAGACCCGAATCGCATCATCGCTGATGGTGCGCAGCGTATAGTCGCCGGGTGCGAGGGTCACGCTGCCGGTGGCGACGGTGGCAAAATGATCCTGCGGAAGATCGGGTATCGTGGGCCGATACCACATGTAATCGAGGCGCGACTCGCTCCGCGTCACTATCGAAGTGCCATCGAGCAGCGCGTCGAAAGCGGCGGCGTGCGTCACTGGACTGGTGCTGTCGGCCCAGGTGAAGAACCGGACGCTCCAGTCCACGCGCGGTTCGAAACGGCCATACGAAAACCGATACGGTGCCCCGGCGCGAATCACTCGCCCGCGCGGCGTCGTCATCGCCCGATCGCTCGTCGCCTCCAGCACCAGCCCCCAGTCGGCCGGATCCGGCGGCGTGACGACGATGGTGTCGCCCGCCTTGCCCGACGCGCGCGACAGATCGCCAGTGCCGCGCCGCTCCACGACGCGCCACGTCAGCGGCGGGCCGAGCACCGCGAGCGGCAGGAGATGCGCATGGGTGCTGTCCAGCGGCCAGAGTCTGGGTGAGCGCCAATCGTACGGTCCCCATTCGTCGACCACGATCGCCGAGCGGTCGCGCCGCGGCAGAACCACCGGCGCGAGGTGCCGGCCCTCGAGGTCGCTGAGCCCCGGACCGCCGACGTCTCCCGGCAACAGCGGCATCCAGGCGAAGTGCTCGTCCGGCTTGTTGTCCTCCAGGCGCGCGGCCGACGTATCCCGCATGACGGCGAACGAATCGACGTGACTATAGCCGTTGGCGCGGACCGTCAGCTCCGCGGTGTTTGCGGCGCGAACCGCGACGCGGTTGCGCGCGAAGACGTTTCCTTCGACCAGCGCGTTGCGGCTGCGGGTGTCGCGATGCTTCGGATAGCCCCAGTCGGACGGCTCGATGGGGTTGGCCCAGAGAGAAACCGCCGTCGTGTCGCCCTCGAAGAAGTTGTCGGCGAGAGTGTCGTCCTGGCCATGCTCGATGGCGATGCCGATGCGATTGCCCTCGAAGTGGTTCGCCGAGATGAGCGAGCCAAAGCTGTAGCCGCCCCAGACGCCGTAGTCGTTCCCCTCGATGAAATTGCCCGCGAAGGTATTGCGGCTGAAGGTCGCCTCGATGCCGTTGGCGGGGGCGTAACTGAAATCGTTGCCGACGACGATGTTGTCGTTGGCACCGCCGGTGCCGGAATCCATGGTGCTCTGCCCGGCCCAGAGGAAGAGCCCGTCGCCGCCATGGGTGACGGAATTCCAGGCGATGACGTTGCGGCAGCTCTGCTCGAACAACAGAATGCCGGCCGAATCCTGGCCGCGATGATAGAAGCGATGGCTGTAGCCGCGGACGTCGTAGTCGACGAAGTTGTAAGCGATCCAGTTGTCGCTCGAGCGATAGAGGCCGATGCCGAGCCCGGAGTTGAACGATAACTCGTTATGCAGCACGCGCAGGCCGCTGCTGCGCACCAGCATCAGTCCGTTCATCCCCTGCACCGCCCGGTTCCCGCGAACCTCGCCGCCGGCCACAGCCTCCAGGAAGATCGCCGCGCCGAAGCGGAGCCATTCCCGGCTTTCGTTATGATGGAAGCTCAGCCAGTCGGCGAGGCTCTCATGCTCGACCAGGCTGAAGAGCCTCGGCTTCCAGCTGTAGCTGACGTCGTTGTCCGCCAGCACCAGGCCACGGGTGCCGCGCGCCAGAATCGCGATCTTGTAGCCGCGGATATGGGCGCCCTTGATGGTCACGTTGGTCCCGCCGTCGACGAAGACCGCGACGCCGCGCGCCTGGTCAGGATCCGAATCGGGGGCGATGCCTTCGAGAGTGACGCCGGACAAATCGACGGTGAGGTTGCTGCCGCGGATGGTGATCAGCGCCGAATCGAGAGATGCACTCGCCGCCAGGCGATAGACGCCAGGCGCGATTCGGATCGAGCGGGTGACGATAAGGCCGGCACGGGGGCGGACCTGGGCCTCAGCAGTAACAGGCGGGAGAATCAGGAGAAGCAGAACCAGGATCAGCGACTTCATGGTTCGAAGCTAACGCGAAAGCGGGAGCACCAGAATGCGGGGAGGGATGCGGGCGACACCCGGCGCGGGAGCGCCATCGTCGCCGTACTTGCTCCAGCCGGCGTTGCCGATGACGTAGAGCGAACTCTGGCCGGCCACCACGTGGGTCGGCTCGGGCGCCAAAGCACTATCGCGCAGAATGACCTGGGCATGCAGCACCGCGTTCATCGCCCCATCGAGCGTCAGGCGCACGACGCGGTTCGGCACGACGCCATTCTGCACCGCGATGAGATCCCGGCCGCGCACGATCAGCCCATCGATGCCGCTCAGGGTCACGTCTTTGGGATACGTGAGCCAGGTGATGGCGCCGCTCGCGCGATCCACCCGCGCGATCCCTCGCCCGTAGTCGGCGATGAAAATCGTGCGGTGGTCGGGAGCAATCGCTGGCTGCTGCGTCCCATGCAGCCGGCCCGCGGGCACCAGCGTCTCCAGGGAATCGGTCGCCGCTCGGATCATATAGACCGCGCCGGTCTGCCCGTCCCCCGAAAAGAGATCGTGGTTCTCGGCCACCGCGAGGTCGCCGGGAGCGGCCGCCGAGGGAGAGGGGAGATCGAAGCGGCGCATGACCCGGCCGCTGGCGAGGTCGTAGCGCAGAATCGCGGCGTGCCCCGAATCGGCGGCGGTGTAGCCCGCGCCCTGGGGCAGGGCGACCGCGGTCATCCAGACCGCGCCGCGCGGCGCATCCACCGCGACGCCGAGGATGCCCCAGCCTCCCGGCAGCGGAACGTTGATGGTCGACACCTCGCCGTGCATCCCGACGCTGAAGAGCCGGCCGTGCCGCACATCGGAGACGATGAACCGCGACGACGAGGGCTCGAAAGCGAGATCCTCGCCGATGGCATCGCTGTCGGGCAGGGTCGCGAAGACCCGCGCGCTGCCGATGGTGGCGGCATTGCCGTCGATGGTCCGCGCGAGATCCCGGAATCTCGGCGATGCGCGCAGGCCGTTGAAGGCGGTGTCGGCCAGCCGGCGCGTGGTGACACCCATCTCCGCGACGCGGCCGATCTGCGCCAGCGCCTCGGCGCTGTCGCCGCTCAGCGCCGCGATCCGGGCCAGCGACAGCACCGCGGCGGGATGGGCGCCGAGCAGCGAGTCCACGGCAAGGGTGTGGCGGCGTGCCTCCACGAAATCGTGGCGGGCCAGCGCCGCGTCGGCGGCGGCATCATGCTCCCGCCAGGTCGAGTCGGTCTGGGCCTCGAGCCGCGCGGCCAGCAGCGCGAGCGCCAGGCAGAACGGAGCCGTCCGCATCATGGCGCCGAACATGCCCCCGCGCCCGCGCACCGGCAATCCCCCGTTGCCGATCGCAACGGACTGGAGACTCCTATTGACTGTTACAGGGAGCGTGGGCATGTTCCCTCTAACATACAATAGGAGATGCGCATGGCCGCGAGAGCGGAGCTGTTGCAGGGAACCCTCGACCTCATCGTGTTGCGGATGCTGCGCGCCGGACCCGCCAACGGCTGGGACCTGACGCAGTCGATCCAGACGGTGTCACGAGGCGCGCTCGACGTGAATTACGGCTCCATCTACCCCGCGCTGCGGCGGCTGGAGGCGCGCGGCTTCACCAAGGCGAAATGGGGCACGTCGGGAAACAACCGCAGGGCGCGCTACTACGAGTTGACGGCCGCCGGCCGCCGGCAGCTGGGCGTCGAACGGGCCGCCTGGAAGCGTTTCTCGGGCGCCCTCGCCACCATCCTGGGCGCGGGCTGATGCTGCGCGCTCTCGCGGTGCGGTTGCGCGCGCTGCTGCGCCAGGGCGTGTCCGAGGCGGAGCTGGACGAGGAGCTGCGCTATCACCTGGAGCGCGAGGCCGAGCGAAACGTCGCGGCGGGGATGTCTCCCGGAGACGCCGTCGAGGCCGCGCGGCGCGCCTTCGGCAACCCGACCAGTCACGCCGAAGCGGGCCGCGCGGCGTGGGGCTGGACCTGGCTGGAGCAGGCGTGGCAGGATCTTCGCTACGGGGCCCGCGCGCTGCGGCGCAGCCCCGTCTTCACCATGGTCGCGGTCATGTCGTTAGGCATCGGCATCGGGGCCAATACGGCGGTCTTCAATCTCCTTCACGGGATCCTGATGACGCCGCTGGCTGTGACCCAGCCGGAGCGGCTGGTCGACCTGGTGCAGGTGGACACCCACGGCCCGGACCGGGGCATGAGTTATCCGGCGTTCGAGGCGCTGCGGGCGGTTCCGGGAATCTCCATGGCGACCAGCCGAGCACTCGATAATGTCTCCATCGCCGTGGGCCAGCAGGAAGACTTCACCAACGTCGAGCTGGTCGACGGGGGTTACTACGGCGTGCTGGGCCTCACGCCGCGGTTCGGCCGACTGATCGGGCCGGGCGAATTCCAGCGGGCCGAGCATGTCGCGGTGCTCGCCGAGCCGGTGGCGGCACGTTGGTTCGGAACGGCCGACCGGGCGGTCGGCCGGACCATGTCCATTCGGGGCGTGCCCTTCACCGTCATCGGCGTGACGCCGGAAGCGTGGCGCGGGATCGAGTACCCGGGATGGTTCACGGTTGCGGTACCGCTCTCCGCCTCGCCCGCGCTCGGCGAGCACGACTACCGGGCCGGCGATGAGCGGATCTTCGACCTCTTCGGACGTCTCGCCCCCGGCGCCACGCCTGCCGCGCTCGAGCCGGCGCTCACTACGCTGCTGCGCCGCTGTTGTGCGAGAGAGGCAAGCGAGCGGGTGACGCTCGCCGACATGAGCCTGGGCATCGGCGGCGGCAAGGACGACGTCCGCAACGACTTCGCTCCGGTGCTCGAGGCGCTGATGGCGGGCGTCGCGGTGCTGCTCTTGATCGCCTGCGCCAATGTCGGCAACCTGCTGCTGCTGCGCGCCGCCGCGCGCCGGCGGGAGATCGCGGTGCGCATGTCGTTAGGCTCGTCGCGGGGCCGCATTCTGCGCCAGCTCCTCACCGAGAGCCTGCTGCTCACCGTGCTCGCCGTCGGTGCCGCGCTGCTGATCGCCGCCTGGGCGACCCGGGTCCTGGTCGCCGCCATTCCCGACATGGGCGACGCGTATCCCGCCATGATCCGCTTCCATCCGGACCTGCCCATCGTGGGCTTCACGCTGCTCACCGGGCTGCTGTCGCTGCTGCTCTTCGGGTTGGTGCCCGCGCTGCGCGCGACCCGCAGCGATCTGCACGAGGAGTTGAAGGCGGGCTCGCGCACCGCCCGCTCCGGCACCGGGCTGCTGGGGCGCGGGCTGGTCGCCGTGCAGGTCGCGCTGGCACTGGTGCTGGTGAGCTGCGCCGCGCTGCTGGTGGCCACGCTGCGCAACCTCGGCGCGACCGACATCGGCGTCAAAGTGGCGCAGCTGAGCGCGATGGGCGTCGAGACCCGGGGCACCGTTCTCGAATCTCGCGGCGTCGTGCCATTCACGCCGGAGATTCTGCGGAGCGCGCGGGCCACGCCGGGCGTGGTGGCGGCGGGCGCCGCCACGGTGGCGCCGCTCTTCGGCGGCCGCTGGGCTTCCTGGCCCCTCGAGACGGGAACGGGAGGCGAGGCCCCCGACGCTCTCATGGCCGGCATCTCGCCAGGCTATCTGGAGACGGTGGGGGTAAGGATCGCCGCGGGCCGCGACTTCACCGGCCTCGACGGAAGCGGCGGCGAGCAGGTCGCCATGCTCAGCCGGTCGCTGGCGCGCACGCTCTTCGGCACCGAGGACGTGGTCGGCCGTATTCTGCGGCTGCGCGGCGACTCGGTGACACCGCTGCGGATCGTGGCCGTGGTGGGCGACGTGTCGCTCAAGGGGCCCCGCGAGGGCAATACCCCGACCTTCTACCGGCCGCTGGCGCAGATGGGTCGATGGCCGTACGTCGACCTGCTGATCCGCGAGCAGCCGGGCGGCCAGGGGATCATGGCGAGCGTGGCCGCCGCGGTGCGCTCGGCGGCGCCCGGCGTGCGGGTGCGCAATGCCGCCACCGCGGCCGATCGGCTGCGGGCCTGGCTGCTGCGGGAAGTCCTGCTGGGGTCCCTGGCGACGATCTTCGGCGTGCTGGCGCTGGTCTTGGCGGCGATGGGGATCTACGGCGTCATCGCTTACAACGTGGCGCTGCGCACCGGCGAGATCGGCGTGCGCATGGCGCTGGGCGCCGCCGCGCGCGACGTGGTCGCGCTCGTTATGCGCAGCTCCTTTGCGCTCACGGGGATCGGGGTCCTGGTCGGCGGGCCGCTGGTGTTCTTCGCGGGACGGGCGATGCGGGCGATGCTCTTCGGCGTCGGCGCGCACGACCCCGTCATGCTGCTGGCCTCACTCGCGATTCTCGTTCTGGTCACCGCTGCCGCTACGGCTGTGCCGGCAATGCGAGCATCGCGCATCGATCCCCTCATCGCGCTCAGGGCTGACTGAACGAGAAAGGGCCCCGCTCTCGCGGGACCCTTCTCCCTTCTCTCACCCTTCTTCCGTTTCTCTCTTCTTACTGTACGGTATTGATCATGTTGAAGATCGGCAGGTACATGGCGATGATCATGCCGCCGACCACCACGCCGAGTACCACGATCATCACCGGCTCCATCAGCGAGAGCAGCGCCTCGACGGCGGCGTCCACTTCCTCGTCGTAGAAGTCGGCGATCTTCGAAAGCATTTCGTCCAGGCCGCCGGTCTGCTCGCCCACCGCGATCATCGAGATCACCATCGGCGGGAAGACCTTGGACTTCTGGAGCGGCGCCGCGATCGTTTCGCCGCCCGCGATCGAGGCCCGCGATTCCATGACCGCGTCATGGATCACCCGGTTGCCGGCGGTCTTGGCCGTGATCTCGAGGCCGTCGAGGATGCTGACGCCCGAGGCGATCAGGGTGCCGAGGGTGCGGGTGAAGCGCGACACCGCCGACTTGCGGATCAGGTCGCCCAGCACCGGCGCGGCCAGCATGAGGCGGTCGAGATTCAGCTTGCCGCCAGGTGTCGCGTAGTAGCGCCGGATGCCCCAGATGCCGCCGGCGATGGAGCCGCCGATCAGCCACCAGTAGTGCTTCAGCACGTTCGACGCGCCGATCACGACGCGGGTCGGCAGCGGCAGCTGCTGGCCGATGCCGGCGAACATGTCCTGGAAGACCGGGATCACGAAAATCAGCAGGATGACGATGGCCATGCCGGCCACCGAGAAGATCACGGTGGGGTAGATCATCGCGCCCTTCACCTTGCGCACCAGGGCGTCGTTCTTTTCCATGAACGTCGCGAGGCGCAGGAGAATGGTGTCGAGGATACCGCCCGCTTCGCCGGCCGCGACCATGTTGACGTACAGCTCGGTGAAGGCCTTGGGGTGTTTGCGCAGCGCGTCGGCCAGGGTGTGACCCGACTCGACGTCGTAGACCACGGCGCGGGTGACGTCCTTGAGCGCCTTGTTCTCCGACTGCTCGGCCAGGATATCGAGCGCCTGGACCAGCGGCAGGCCCGAGTTGATCATGGTGGCGAACTGGCGCGTGAAGATGACGATGTCGCGGGTGGTGATGCCCTTTGCGAACAGGTCGATCTTGATGTCCTTCGGCGCCTGCTGGACCTTCACCACGATCATCCGGTTCTTCCGGAGATGCGCGACCACGTCGTCGTGGCTGGGCAGGTCGATGGAGCCCGACTGGAGCTCCCCCGTCAGCGTCCGTGCGGTGTAGTTGAAAACCGGCATCGATCAGCCTCCCGTTCGCGCGTTCAGCGCTTCAGCCCGCCGGTGAGCGGACGGTCCTTGGGCAGGTTCGACTTATCCTCTTCGCTGCCCGGCACCGGCTCGCCTACCATGCGCAGGAACTCGTTAGGCTCGGCGGTCGCCCGCAGGCACTCCTCGAGCGTGACGTCGCGGTTCATGTAGTGCACGTACAGGGAATCGTTCATCGTCTGCATGCCGTACTTCTTGCCGGCCTGCATCGACGAGGTGATCTGGTGGACCTTGTCGTCGCGGATCAGCGCCCGAATCGCGGGGGTGCAGACCATGATCTCGCAGGCCATGACCCGGCCCTTCCCCTTGGCCCGCGGCAGGAGCACCTGGGTCACCACCCCCTCGAGAACAAAGGCGAGCTGGGTGCGGACCTGCTGCTGCTGGTGCGAGGGAAAGACGTCGATGACGCGGTTGATGGTCTCGGCGCAGGAGTTGGTGTGCAACGTGGCGAAGGCCAGGTGGCCCGTCTCGGCGATGGTCAGGCCGGCCTGGATGGTCTCCAGGTCGCGCATTTCGCCGACCAGCACCACGTCGGGATCCTGCCGCAGCGCGTATTTCAGCGCGGCGGTGAACGACTTGGTGTCGGTCCCCACCTCGCGCTGGTTGACGATGCAGCCCTGGTGGCGGTGGATGAATTCGATCGGGTCTTCGACGGTGATGATGTGACCCTTCCACTCGCGGTTGATCTTGTCCACCATCGCCGCGAGCGTGGTGCTCTTCCCCGAGCCGGTCGGGCCGGTGACCAGGACCAATCCGCGCGGCTTGTCGGCCAGCTTGGCCACGATCGGCGGAAGGTTGAGCTGCTCGAAGGTCTTGACCTGGAAGGGAATCTGCCGGACCACCATGGTGACGCAGCCACGCTGCTTGAAGACGTTGCCGCGGAAGCGCGCGAGGTTCTGGATGCCGAAGCTGAAGTCCAGCTCGTCTTCCATCTCGAAGCGCTTCTTCTGCTGCTCGGACAGCACCGAGTAGGCGATCTGCAGCGTGTCCTTGGGCGTCAGGACGTACTCGATGCGGCTGCTGGTGATCTCGCCGTCGACCCGGATCTTGGGCCGCTCGCCGGCGGTGATATGCAGGTCGCTCGCCTCGCGCTCGATCATCTCCTCGAGCAGCGAGCGCAGATTGACAGCGGATGTCTGGGGTGCCGTCATGCCGCCGTCTCCTTGACCACTTCTTCGAGTGTCGTCACGCCTTTGCGGATCTTCACGATGCCGTCCATGCGGAGCGTGAGCATCCCCTCGGAGACCGCCTGCTCCGAGATCTCGGCCGTCGACGCGCCCTTCAGAATCTGGCGGCGCAGCTCGGGCGAGAGGGCCATCACTTCATAGAGGCCGGCGCGGCCCTTGTAGCCCGAGCCGCTGCACACGTCGCAGCCCTTGCCCTTGAAGAAGGTCACGCCTTCCCAGTCCTTGCGCATGGTGCCCAGGGCCTTGAGCTCGTCGTCGGTGTACTGGTGCTCGGCCTTGCAGCTCGAGCAGATGCGCCGCACCAGCCGCTGCGCCACGATCAGGTTCACCGCGCTCGACACGTTGAACGGCTCGATGCCCATGTCGATCATGCGGGTGATGGTGCTCGGCGCGTCGTTGGTGTGCAGCGTCGAGAGCACCAGGTGGCCGGTGAGCGCGGCCTTGATCGCGATGCCGCCGGTCTCGATGTCGCGGATCTCGCCGACCATGATGATGTTCGGGTCCTGGCGCAGGAACGCCTTCAACGCCGCCGCGAACGTCATCCCGATTTCGTTCCGGACCAGCACCTGGTTGATGCCCATCAGGTTGTACTCGACCGGGTCCTCGGCGGTCATGATGTTGACTTCCATCGTGTTCACGCGCGAGAGCGCCGAGTAGAGCGTCGTCGTCTTCCCCGACCCCGTCGGCCCGGTGACCAGCACCATGCCGTAAGGATTCAGGATTGCCTTCATCAGGTCCTGCTCGGCCTTGGGCTCGAAGCCGAACTTCGACAGGTCGAGGGTGAGGTTGCCCTTGTCGAGAATCCGCATCACGATCTTCTCGCCGAAGAGCACCGGGCAGGTCGAAACGCGGTAATCGATTACCCGCTTGCCCATCTTCAGCTTGATGCGGCCGTCCTGCGGCACCCGCCGCTCGGCGATGTTGAGCGACGACATGATCTTGATGCGCGAGGTGAGCGCCGCCTTGAGCTTGAGCGGCGGCTTCATCACTTCCGACAGCTCGCCGTCCACCCGGTAGCGGACCCGGATCTCGTGCTCGAAGGGCTCGATGTGGATGTCCGAGGCGCCGCGCTTCACCGCGTCGGTGAGGATGGCGTTGATCAGCTTCACCACCGGCGCGTCATCGGCGACGGCGGTGGGCGCCTGCTCCTCCTCTTCTTCCTTGACGACCTCGAGCTCCTCGAGGCCCTCGGCATCCATCTCTTCGATGAGCTTGTCGAGCTGCTGGTCCGAGGCTTCGTAATTCTTTTCCAGCGCGGTGCGCAGGGTGTACTCGCCGGCGATCACCGGGAAAATGTCGTAGCGGGTGATGAACTTCAGATCGTCGATGACGCCCATGTTGGTCGGGTCGGCCATCGCGACGGTCAGCGTCCGGCCTTCGCGCTTGAGCGGCAGCACCAGGTGCTTCAGCGCGATGTCGGAAGGGATCATCTTGACGATCTTGGGATCGACTTCGAAACGGGCCAGATCGACGGCCGGCATCCGGTACTGCCGGGCCAGCATCTTGGTGATTTCGGTTTCCTGGACGAAGCCGAGCTTGACCAGGTTGTAGCCCAGCCGAGTGCCGTTGGCGCGCTGTTCCTGGAGAGCCTTATCGAGCTGATCCTTGCTGATCAGGCCTTCTTTGATCAGCAGGTCGCCAAGGCGATCCCCACCAGCCGCTGCCGGGGCGGACACGGTCTACCGCTGCCGCGGGTCGAAGGGTTTTAACGAGGGGGTCAAGACCCTGAAATTATGACACGCGAACGAGTGGGGCAAGCTGGGCGAAGCGGGCCCACCCGATGCCCGGAACTTGTTTCAAGTCTTCGACTTTGGTGAACCGCAGATGAGCGGTGCGCCAAGTCACAATCCGGGCCGCCAGCACGGCATTCAAGCCCGGGACGCAAGCCAGCTCATCCTGGGTGGCAATATTGATGTCCAGGGCCTGATCATCGGTCAATCGGAAGGGTGGGCAGTCAGGCCGAAGCCCGGTATATGAGTCGAGGGCAGAGCGGCGTCTGATCCTCAAGGCCTCCGAGGAATCGCGGGAGGGGCGGTGAGCAGTCCGACGGCCGCCATCGCGGTCGGGGTAGCGATCGGTCCTCCGGCCGGCAGATGCGCTGCGACCTGTCGAATCCGGGCGGGCTCGCGCGACGCGCAAGCCGGCCTGCGGACCGACCACTACTCCGACCGCTCTCCTTCTCCTACCAGTCCTGGAATGCATTGTCGAGTCCACCATGACGCTGTCCGGGTGGGGCCAAGGCGTGCCCGAGAAGGACGCCGTCCGCTCGAACCCCTTGAGGGTCGACGGACCGATACCAGACACGCGATGCAATCCATCCAGTGAGCCGAAGGGACCATGCTGGGTGCGCTCGTCCACGATGCGTCGGGCCAGCTGCGGGCCGACGCGCGGGAGCCGCTCGATCTGGGGCTCGGAT
>DASXPG010000095.1:0-16186 GCA_036493755.1 Gemmatimonadales bacterium | reverse complement strand
GTTCGCAGCGGGCCGGCCCCGTCGAGATTGGCGCTCAACACCGTCACCAGCCCCTCGCGCCAGACCTCGTGGCTCTGGTCGAATACATCGAAGGGCGCGATCGCGATCAGGTCAGGGTCGAGCGGCATGCGGGCGCGGGTCTGGAAGAGCAGCACCACCAGCGCCGCCGCGAGGATCGCGCCGCCGGTGACGAGGCGCCAGCGCCGGGCGCGCCGCTTCGACGACGGGGGCGCACCGAGGGCGTCGTGAAAAGCCGCGGCGTCGGTGAACTGCTCGCCCGGATCGATCGACAGCGCCCGGGCCAGCACCGTCGCCGTCGCCGTGGTCCGGCCGGCGAGCATCTGCTGGCCGGCGACGGCGAGGGCGTGGACATCGGCGCGCGCGTCCATTCCCCCCTCGGAGCCTAACGCGGCATTGAGCGCGCTGCGGATGCCGAATTCGGCGATGAACGCCCGGCCGTCCTGGACGTAGATGTTGTCGGGCCGAAGGTCGCCGTGGACGACGCCGTGCTCGTGGCCGTACGCCAAGGCATTGGAGACATCATGGAGGACCTGCACCGTCTCCTCGGCGCCGAGTCCGCCGTCGCGGATCAAGCGGTAGCGCAGCGACTCGCCGCTGGGATGGGGCCAGACGCAGAAAACGATGTCGTCACGCGTGCCGGCCGAAATGAGCGGCAGGATCCCGGGGTGCTTGAGCCGCGCGACCCGGTCCACCGCGTCGCGGAAGCGCACCAGGTCCACCCGTGAGGCGAGGTCGGGTGGCAGCGCCTGGACCGATACCTGGCGGCCCGAGGCGACTTCGGTCGCCAGAAAGAGGCGGCCGAGTCCGCCGAGCGGCAGCTCGCGCTCGATCTGGTAGGCACTGCCGAGGGCTTCCTGGAGGCGGGCTTCGAACGGAGCCATTGGCGACAACAATAGAGAGGCGCCCTTGATTGGGCCAGCGCGCGCCGGGTAAGCTTCAGCCCATGCCGATGCGCCCGAAGAAGAAAACCGCCCGCCCCGCCAAAGCCCGCTCCGCGGCCCGTTTCCGGCTCACCTATGCGACCATGTTCGATCCGCCCGAGGCGCTGCACCAGAGCTTCGAGCGTGCCCTGGCCAAGGTCAAAGCCGGCCTGGGCCGCGATCATCCGATGCTCATCGGCGGGAAGGAACGCTTCGTCGACGCCAAATTCGACGACCGCAGCCCCATCGACCGCGGCTGGCTGTTAGGCACCTTCCAGAAGGGGAGCGCCCAGGACTCCAAGGACGCCATCGCCGCCGCGCGGGCCGCATTCCCGGCCTGGAGCAGCCTGCCCTGGAAGAAGCGGGTCGCTTACCTGCGGAAGGCCGCCAGCCTGATCGAGCAGCGGGTCTTCGAGTTCGCCGCCATCGATGCGCTGGAAGTCGGGAAAAACCGGATGGAAGCACTGGCCGACGTCCAGGAAACGGCCGACCTCATCAACTATTACTGCGACCAGGTCGAGCGCCATGACGGCTTCCAGAAGGCGCTGCGCAATGACCCGCTGAAGGGCTACACCGCGACCAACCGCAGCGTCCTGCTGCCGTACGGCGTCTGGGTGGTGATCGCTCCCTTCAATTTCCCGGTGGCGCTCTCGGGCGGACCGTCGGGTGGGGCGCTGGTGGCCGGCAATACCGTCGTCTTCAAGCCCGCCACCGACACGCCGTGGACCGGATACATGCTGGCCAGGTGCTTCCTCGATGCGGGGCTTCCCCCCGGTGTCTTCAACTTCGTGACCGGTCCCGGCTCGACCGTCGGCCAGGAGCTGCAGAGCAATCCCGGCGTCGACGGGATCACCTTCACCGGCAGCTACGACGTCGGGATGGCGATCTACCGCAACTTCGCCGCCGGCGCGTCGCCGCGGCCCTGCATTGCCGAGATGGGCGGCAAGAATCCGGTGATCGTCTCCCGCAAAGCCGACCTCGACCGCGCCGCGTTAGGCATCTTCCGCTCGGCCTTCGGCCTCCAGGGGCAGAAGTGCTCGGCGGCGTCGCGGATCTTCGTCGAGCAGCCGGTCAAGGCCGAGCTGGAGAAGAAGCTCGTCGCCCTGCTGGAGCGCGCCGTTGTCGGCGATCCGACCCTGCGCGAAACCTATCTCGGGCCGGTCATCAACGACAAGGCCGCCAAAGACTATCAGGGCTTCGTCGACGAGCTGAAAGCGGAGGGGCGGATTCTTCACGGCGCAGAGCGCCTGACGAGTGGCGACATGGCCAAAGGCAGTTTCTGCGCGCCGACCCTCGCCACCGACGTTCCCTACACCAACCGGCTCTGGAAGCACGAGATGTTCCTGCCGATCGCGATGATCGGCGGCGTCGATTCGCTCGACGAGGCGATGACGCTGGCCAACGACGTCGAGTACGGGCTGACGGCGGGTTTCTACGGCTCGAAAAAGGAAGCCGAGTGGTTCTTCGACCACATCGAGGCCGGCGTCTGCTACGCCAACCGGCCGCAGGGAGCGACCACCGGCGCCTGGCCGGGCTTCCAGCCCTTTGGCGGATGGAAAGGGAGCGGGTCCACCGGCAAGTCCGCCGGCAGCGTGTACTACGTGCAGCAGTTCATGCGCGAGCAGAGCCGCACCATCGTCGCGTGAGATGAGCTGGCGCATCTTCGTCGATCCGCCGGCATCGGGCGCCGCCAACATGGCGCTCGACGCGGCACTCCTGGAGCTCGCGCAGTCGGATGGACTGCGCGCGCTTCGTTTATATGGCTGGAATCCCGGCACCCTCTCATTCGGACGGCATGAGCCCGCGCTGCGGCGCTACGATCGCGACGCGATCGAGCAACGCGGCCTCGACGTCGTGCGCCGGCCGACCGGCGGGCGCGCCGTCTGGCATCATGACGAAGTCACCTACGCCGTCGCCGCGTCGGCCGACACCTTCGGCTCGCTGGCGGAGACCTATCGCGAAATCCACGGGCTCCTGGCCGACGCCCTTCACCAGATGGGCGCATCGGTCAGCCTCGCGGGCCGGAAGCCGGCTCCAGGCGTGGGCGCCGGAGCCTGTTTCGCGGGCGCGGTTGGCGGCGAGGTCGTCACCGACGATGGACGCAAGATCGTGGGGAGCGCGCAAGTCCGTTCCGCCGACGCTTTTCTTCAGCATGGATCCATTCTCCTGGCCGCCGAGCAGGACGTGGTAGCCGGCGTGACCCGGGGTGACGCCGATCCGCCGGCGGCGGCCGGCCTGGCCGAGCTCCTCGGGCCCCAGGCGACTTTCGCGGCGGTTTCCGGCGCTGTTACAAAGGCAGCCGCACAGCGCTGGTGCGCCTCGGCAGAGGCCATTCCTTCACCCGAGGACGTCCGCGACCGGGCCATTGTACTCGAGCCGCGCTACGCCGATTCCTCCTGGACTTGGCGGCGCTGAGCGCCATTCCCTAAATTGGCGCCCGTGCATCGCCGCCTGTTCGCGTGCGCGCTGATTTTCCTTTCCCTCGCCGGATATCGCGGCGATCGGGGCGCGGGCACCGCCGGTACCGGCGGCACGCTCATCATCGCCGCTCCCGGTGACGCCGACGTTCTCCTCCCGCCGGTCGCCACCACCCAGCTCGCGGCGCACGTCATCCAGCGGATCTTCCCCCGCCTCGCCGAGCTGAAGCTCGGGCTCAATACCCTCGACGATTCCGGATTCACGCCGGTCCTGGCGCGACGCTGGGAGCATCGCGATGCGAAGACCATCGTCTTTCATCTGGATCCGCGCGCCCGCTGGCAGGATGGCGTGCCGATTACATCGGCCGATGTCGTCTACACCTTCGGCGTCTACCGCGACTCGCTGACGGCGTCACCGTACCGGGTCAATCTCGACCCGATCGCGTCGGTTACCGCGCCGGACGCAGGGACGGTGGTCTTCACGTTCCGCACGTCGTATCCCGAGCAGCTTTACGACGCCACCTATCAGCTCCTGATGCTGCCGAAGCACCTGCTCGGCGGAATCCGTGACGACAGCCTCGCCTCGTCCGCGTTCGCGCGGCATCCGGTCGGCGCCGGCCCTTTCCACTTCGGGCACTGGGAAGCGGGAACCGAGATCTCGGTGGAGGCCGATACCACCTGGTTCCTCGGCCGGCCCCACCTCGACCGCATCGTGTGGCGGGTGATGCCGGATGTGGCCGCGTCGGTCAGCGCGCTGCTCGCCGGCGACGCCGACGCGATCGAGTTCGTTCCGCAGCGCGACCAGATCGAGCGCGCCGCGCGCGACACCATGTTGCGACTGGTGCCGTACCCGTCGCCCTTCATCGGCGGATTGATCTTCAATCTGCGCCGCCCCCTCTTCGCCGACCGCGCCATGCGCCGGGCCATCGGCATGGCGGTCGATCGCGAGACCATCGTGCGCTCGGTGTTCGGACCCTGGGGTGAGACCCCGATCGGCTTCGCGACGCGGATGCAGTGGATCGCGTCGGGCACGGTGCGCCAGCTGCGCTACGATACCGCCGAGGCGTCGCGCCTCCTGGACAGCCTTGGCTGGCGCCGCGGCGCCGGCGGGATGCGCCAGCGCGCCGGCCAGCCGCTCGAGTTCACGGTGGTGACGCCGACGACGTCGCGCATCCGCCAGGAGGTCGCGACGCTGATCCAGAACCAGCTCGCCCAGGCGGGAATTTCCCTGAAGATCCAGCCGCTCGAGGTCAGCGTCTTCGACCAACGCACCGCGGCGGGCGATTTCGAGGCGATGATGTTCTCGCGCACCCTGGATCCCAGCCCCGGCAACATGGTCCAGTTCTGGGCCAGCTCGTCGGTCGGCGGCGAAAATTTCGGCGCATACCGGAGTCCGGCGTTCGATTCGCTGCTGGCGGCCGCGACCCGGTCGAGGGGACGCACCGCATCCTTGCCGAAATGGCACGCCGTGCTCGAGCGGCTCAACCTGGATGCCCCGGCCCTCTTCCTTTACACGCCGCGCAACAACGCGGCCATCCACCGCCGCTTCGAGAACGTCACCATCCGTCCCGACAGCTGGCTCGCCACCGTGGCGACCTGGAGCGTCGCTCCGGACCGGCGTCTGCCGCGCGATCGTTAGGCATTGGCCCGCTTCGCGCTGCGGCGCGTGCTCGCCGCGATTCTCACCGTCGGCCTCGTCGTCAGCATCACCTTCCTGCTCGCCCATCTCGCTCCCGGCCAGCCGATGCTGGCCGACGCCGAGCGGATGCACGCCGATCCGGCGCGCATCGCGCGCATCCGCGCGGAGTTCGGGCTCGACCGGCCCCTGGCGGTCCAGTACACGATGTACGTCGGCAATGCGCTGCGGGGGAACCTGGGCGAATCGTTCACTATGCGCCGGAGCGTCGGCGAGATTCTCCGCGAGCGGCTGCCGCACACCGCGCTCCTCGCCGGCGCCGCGCTGCTGCTGGCCTTCGCCGCCGGCATCGCCATCGCCGCCATCCAGGCGACGCGCGCGGGATCGTGGACCGACGCCGGCGTCGGCGCGGTCACCCTCACCTTTCATTCGACGCCGAGCTTCTGGCTCGGCCTCATCCTCATGGTCGCCTTTGGCCAGTGGCTGGGATGGTTGCCGGTCGGCGGGATGACCACGCCGGTCGAACATGAACAGATGGGGATGATGGGTCGCATGGTCGACGTCGGGCGCCATCTCATCCTGCCGGCGCTCACCCTCGCGCTGGTGCTGACCGCCGAGATCGCGCGCTACCAGCGCGGCGCGCTGGTGGACGCGCTGGGAAGCGAGTTCGTGCGCGCCGCGCGCGCCAAGGGACTCGCCGAGCGCGCGGTACTGCTGAGGCACGCCCTGCGAGCCGCGCTCGCCCCGGTCGTCGTCCTCGCGGGGATGTCGGTGCCGGCGCTGCTCGCTGGAGCGGTGCTGGTGGAGACGGTCTTCGGGTGGCCGGGGATGGGCCGCCTCACCCGCGACGCCATCGTCACCCGCGATTACAACCTGATTCTGGGCGCCGCCATCATTTCTGGCGCGCTGGTCGCGATCGGCAATCTCGCCGCTGATCTGGGCGCTCACGCGCTGGATCCAAGGACAAGGTGACAGTCGCCACAGTCGCCGCAGGGCGCCCAGTGGGACCTCGTTGGCCCGAGGCCTGGCACCGCTTTGCTCAGCACAAAGGCGCCATGTTCGGGCTCGCGCTGGTCACAACGATTGTGCTGATTGCGATTCTTGCCCCGCTGATCGCGCCGCACGATCCCCTGGCGATGCCCGACCCGGTGCTGCTGCGCACCGCGCCTCCTTCACGCCAGTTTCTCTTCGGCACCGACGCCTTCAGCCGGGACGTGTTCTCGCGACTTCTCTTTGGCGCGCGCGTGTCGCTGGTGGTCGGAATCGCATCGGCGGCACTGGCGGTGCTGATCGGCGGAGCGGTAGGAATCGCCGCGGGGCTCGGCGGCCCGATGGTCGACACCGTGCTGATGCGCGGCGTGGACGTCGCGCTCGCGTTGCCGCGGGTGTTCATCCTCCTTGCCGCGCTCGCACTCTGGGAGGGCGCACCACTCAGCGCGCTCATCGCGCTCATCGCGCTGACCGGGTGGTTTGGTGCCAGCCGCCTGGTGCGCGCCCATGTGCGGCAGCTCGCCGAGGAGCCGTGGGCCGCCGCGACGCTCGCCCTGGGCGGTGGGAAGCGCCGGTTGGCACGCCACCTCTTGCCCCACGTCGCCGCGACGATCATAGTGAGCGCGACGCTCGACATCGGTAACATCATCCTGCTCGAAGCCGGCCTCTCGTTCCTCGGACTCGGAATCGGGCCGCCGACACCCACCTGGGGGAACATGATCCTCGAAGGCCGCGACCTCATCTTCGCCGCTCCCTGGGTCGCGGTCGCGCCGGGGCTCGCCCTCACCATCACAGTGATCGCGTTCAATCTTCTGGGTGACGGACTGCGCGATGCCCTGAATCCGCGGGGGACGGCGGGACGGTGGAACCGGCTGACGGGAAGCGTATGACCACCAGTCCCCCCGTCGTCGGTCCCGCTCTCCTGGAAATCCGCGATCTGCGCATCACCTTCCGCACCGCGGACGGCATCGCCCGCGCCGTGGACGGCGTCGACATCGACGTGCAGGCCGGCGAGACGGTCGGGCTGGTCGGTGAATCGGGCTGCGGAAAAAGCGTGACGTCGCTCGCCATCCTGCGGCTCGTCGACGACGGGATGATCGGTACCGGCAGCTCGATCCGGCTCGAAGGGCGCGACATCATGGCGCTGCCCGGCAAGGAGCTGCGCGCGATTCGCGGCAATCACGCGGCGATCGTTTTCCAGGAGCCGGCCAGCGCGCTGAATCCGGTGCTGAGCATCGGCGATCAGGTCGCCGAAGCGGTGACGACGCACCAGAAGGTGTCGAAGAAGGAAGCTTGGGATCGCGCCGTCGAGATGCTGAAAACCGTCGGCATCCCCGACGCCGGATCGCGGGCCCGCGGCTACCCGCACCAGCTCTCGGGGGGAATGCGCCAGCGCGTGCTGATCGCCATGGCGCTGATCTGCCGGCCGCGTCTTCTCATCGCCGACGAGCCGACGACCGCGCTCGACGTCACCATCCAGGCCGAGATTCTCGCGCTGCTCGAGGACCTCCAGCGCAAACTCGGCATGGCGGTCCTCCTCATCACCCACAACCTCAGCATCGTCGCCGAGTCGGCGCAGCGCGTCTACGTGATGTACGCGGGACAGATCGTCGAGCAAGCGACGACGGCCATGATATTCGCGAAGCCCGCGCATCCATACACCGAAGGATTGCTCGCGGCGATTCCGCGACTCGACCAGCGTCGCGACCGCCTCGAGCAGATAACGGGACAGGTGCCGCCGGCGACGGCGTGGCCGTCGGGTTGCCGATTTCATCCCCGCTGCCCGTACGCCTGGGACAAATGCCGGACCGAGATGCCGCCCTTGCTCGACGCCGGCCCGGGACAGAAGGCACGGTGCTGGCTGGTGGAAGAGCCGGAGAGACGGGCAGACGGGCGTACGGGCAAACAGGCAGACCAGCAGAAGCGCCCCCGATGAACGGCACGCCGCTCCTCGAGGTCCGCGATCTCGTCGTCCATTTCACCCGCCGGCAAGGACTCTTCGGCCGCGCCGAAATCGTACAGGCGGTCAACGGCGTTTCGCTCACCGTGGGCAAAGGCGAGACCCTCGGCCTGGTGGGCGAGTCGGGATGCGGCAAGACGACGCTGGCCCGCGCGGTGCTGCGCCTCATCGAGCCGACCAGCGGCAGCGTCCGATTCGGCGGCGAGGATGTGCTCGCCCTCGCGGCCCGGCCGATGCGTGCGCTGCGGCGGCGAATGCAGATCGTCTTCCAGGATCCCTGGTCGTCGCTGAATCCACGGATGACCGTCGGCGCGGCGATTCGCGAAGGGATGGAAATCCACAAGCTCGCCCGGGGCGCGGAGGCGGACCGGCGGGTCGTGGCGCTGCTCGATGAAGTGGGATTGCCCGCGTCGGCGGCGGCCCAGTATCCGCATGCCTTTTCAGGAGGCCAGCGGCAGCGCATCGGCATCGCCCGCGCGCTGGCGGTCGAGCCGGAGCTGATCGTCTGCGACGAGCCGGTGTCGGCGCTCGACGTCAGCGTCCAGGCGCAGGTGCTGAATCTCCTGGCAGATCTCCAGCAGCGGCGCGGCCTGTCGTACCTCTTCATCAGTCACGATCTCGCGGTGGTGCGCCACATCGCGCCGCGGGTGGCGGTGATGTACCTCGGCCGCATCGTCGAAGAAGGGCCAGCCGACGCCATTTTCGGCGAGCCCAGGCATCCCTATACCCGAGCGCTGCTTTCCGCGGTGCCGGTTCCGGATCCCGGGTCGAAGCGCTCGCGCATCATCCTGGAGGGGGAGCCGCCTTCACCGGTACATCCGCCGTCCGGTTGCGCCTTTCATCCCCGTTGCCCGCATCCGTCGAAGGATGCGCACTGCGCCGAGTCGCGGCCGGAATTGCGCGAAGTGGGGGCGCAGATCGCAGCCTGCCATTTCGCAGAGCAGACACCGGCCCTGCTTTAACGGTTGGGGCCGTACCAATAGCGATCCAGGAAGCCCCGCATATTGCGCCCGCCAATGTAGAAAAGCGGACCATCGTAGAACATGAGGCGGAAGTAGTGCCAGTCGCCGTGTTCGTCGGTCGACACATTGTCGGCAACAATGACTTCGACGGCGCCGGCGAATCGCTGGCGTGCGACATCCACCGAGTCCAGAAGCCTCGGCAAATATTTCGCCTCGTTATACGCGGAATAACGAGCGAAATGTGCGGATCAGTCATACCGTGCGCTGCATGCCCGTGCACTACTGCGGCGACTGCGGCGACTGCGGCGACTGTCTTATGAGCAATTCCCTGCCTCCAAACCCGACACTCAGCACAAGCACCAACCACCCGACGTTGCGCACAAAATGTCCCAGAGCAATGTCGTCATTGAGCATATGCCATGCGCCCAGGATGAAGTTCCAGTCGTGGGTCGCGCCCTCCGAACTCATCGACACCAGGTCGAGCGACTCGGCACGCGCGTCGGCGATGTAGACGCCCACTTCGCCAAGACTCAGCGCGAGAAGGCAACCGCAGATGGCGATGCCGACGCGATCCTTCCGCTGCGCCATCAGCGCCGCCGCTCCAATCGGCAATAGAATCTGAAAAAGGCTGCCGCCGAGGGCGGTCAGGACGTCGTTGCCGAGCAGCCCCAGGACGAGGTGGCCAAGCTCGTGGACGCCGAAGAGAATGCCGTACAGAATGCTGAACTCGAACTCGTCCGACAGCAGCTGCTGGATCGCCTTGGAGGCGAAGTAGGCCAGCAGCAATCCGAGCACCACCCGAATGGCAACGGGCGGCCGCCCACGTTCACCTGCAAACCACTGCGGCGTCTGTGGCGTCTCCAACTACGGCGAACTGCGTACGGTTAAACGCACGATGCGATCGTAGATGAGGAGCAGCGCCACCGTAGCCAGCCCCACTCCGGTCACCACGAACCACATACGATTGGGCTGGTGCAGCTCGGTGCTGTAGTGCTGTGCCAGCCACCCGCCTAACGGGCTTCCCACCAGGTCGCCGACGGCCACCGGCATGAAGGAGAAGCCCATGAACAGCGCTTCCTGACCCGACGGCGCGAGCCGCGACACATAATCGTAGTACTTGGGGGACAGCGTCAGCTCGCCCAGCGCGAGCACGATCAGGGTGATGATCACCAGCGTCGTCGAGCCGCCGCCCAGTCCGAGGATCAGCCAGCTCACCGAGCTGATCAGCACCCCGGCGACGATCATCAGGAACGGCGCGAAGGACTTGGTCAGCAGATTCACGACGAAGGTCAGCGCCACGACCGTCGCGGGATCGACCGACAGCAGCAGGTCGGCGTTGGCGCCGGGATTCACATCGTGCAGGAAGAGCGGCAGCGCCACGTACTGCTGCCAGAAGACGATGTAGAAGCCGGAGAAGATGATCAGGAAGCTCATGAACCGGATGTTGGCGAACACCACCACCATGTTGCGCAGCGACTGCGCCATGCTCGTCGCCTGGCCGCTGCCGGTGGCCGCCTTGGTCACCCGCTCGGGCTCCTTGAAGAGCACCAGGGTAAAGATGAACATCACGAAGGTGGTCAGTGCGCTGACCTTGAAGACCGCCTCGATACCCAGCGTGGTGCGGACCTGGTAGGCCATCAACGGCCCCAGCATTCCGCCCACGTTCACGATGGTGTAGTAGATCGAATAGCCTAACGAGCGCACCGATTCGGTCGAGGCCCGCGCCGTGGTCCCGGCCACGATCGGTTTGACCACCCCGGGACCCAGCGCCGGAACCAGCAGCACGCCGAGGACGAACCAGTAGAAGGGGACCGCGTCGCGCAGCGGCGCCAGGAAGCCCGACATCACCGAGCCCAGCAGGAAATAGCCGACGGTGAGGATCAGGTACGCCGCCGCCAGCGTGCGCCGGAACCCGAAACGGTCGGCGATGGTGCCGCCCAGCACCGGCAGGAACCAGACCACGAAGCCGAAGATGCCGGTGAGTTTCCCCGCGTCGGTGCGGGAGAACTTCAGCGACTCCACCAGGTACAGCGTCAGCACCGCCTTCGGCGCGTAGAAGGCGAGACGCTCGAAGAGCTCCGTCGTATTGGCAATCCAGAAAGGCCGCTGGAAGCCATCCCGGATCTCGGCCCACCGCTCGGCAACGCTCACGAACGCTCCTTGCTCAGTACCGCGTGAAGTTGAACAGCGCCGATGTCGACACCGGCAGCCGGCTGCGCTCGATGTCCGCCGGCTCCGGACGGGTGATGCCGAACTGCTGCCGCAGCGTCAGCCTGAGCTCCGCGCCGTGCCCGCCGTTGACCGGCACCGCGATGTCGAGCCGGGTCGCGAATCGCGAGCCGCTGGGGACGCCGGCGCGCAGGCCGACGCCGAGCGCCACCAGCGTGAATGTGTTCTGCCCGAACACCGCGTCGCCGGCCCAGCCGCGCCCCACATCCATGAACGCGGCGGTACCCAGGTCGGCGACCCCGAGCACGGTGCCCAGAAAGTAGCGGTGCTCGAGCTGGACCACGACCCGCCGTCCCGCCGGCAGCCCGTAGTGGCCGAACCCCCTCATCGCGGTAAACCCCGCGACGTCGAGCTGAAACGGCGTCGTCGTGTTCCAGCCGCCCGCCGTCTGCACGAAGAGCGTGACGGCGCCCCGCGGGCTTACCGTGGTGTAGGTGAACAAATCGGCGGCCGCGATGATGTTGTCCCAGCGCAGCGAATCGGTCAGATAGCGCCCTTCGATCCGCGACCGGAAGAAGGCCAGCGTCCGCTGCCCGACGGGCGTGCCGAGGTACACGTCGATCAGGCCGAAACGGTCGGCCTCGAGTCCCATGCCACCCACGCCGATCCCGCCGATGGCGCGCAGCTCGACGCCCTCCCGAATATCCTCCGGGGCGTTGACCGCATCGACACCCGCGTGCGACACGAACCGGATGTGGCGGATGCCCGCGATGACGTTGACCGAGACGCGCCGCCGTTCCTGAAAGTGTCCCGCCAGCTCGGCCGTGGCGGCCGAGTCGTCGGTCGCCAGCGTCGCCAGTCCGCCGCCGAAGGTGTAGAGCCGCTCGCTGGACAGCGCGCCGCCCAGGAGCAGCCGTCGTCCGACCGGCCCGGTGCGCCAGACCAGACCCACGTCGGCGCCCGCCGAAACCGTCGGCTGCACCACGGTGCCGAAGCGAAGCGAGTTGTAGATGAAGGGCTCGGCCCGCCACCGAACCGATCCGCCCCACGCGATCCGATCGTATTCGCTCTGGAAGACGCGGCGCAGCGACACCGCTCCGACCGTCCCCACCGAGGTGCGCCCGCCGAGCACCTCGGCATCGGAGTGCGTGTCGCCGATTTGCCGGAACAGCAATCCGACCGCGAGACCGGGTTTGCGGCCGTAATCGTCATAACGGATTTGCGCGAAGGTCCCGGTGCCCAGGAGGTTGAGCTCGGTGAGGCGCGCGGCGCGGAGCGGCCTGGAATTGCGGGTATCGATCCCCAGGTCGCCGCCTAACGACCAATCGTCGCGGGTCGAGACCACCACGTCGACGGAATCGCCGGGCGCGGGCTCGGTCGTGATGATCGCCAATCGAATGTAGGGAAGCGCGCGCAGGATCCGCTCGCTCTCGGCGAGGCGGGCGACGTCGCACGAGTCCCCGGCCTGGAAGCGGAGCTCGCGCCGGATGGTGGCGGGCCGGGTCTGCCAGCTGATGTCGGTACCGACGCGCTGCACCAGTGCCGGGAAGGGCGCGTGCTCGATGCTGAAAATGGATGAAGGCCGCAGGACGACGAAACGGATCGGATGACCCTGGCACACCAGCTGGGCACGGGCCGCCGCGGGCCCCAGCAGGAGAAGCGCCGCCAGCGCCTGGGCGCGGCGCGCGGCGCGCATCTACTCCCGGCCCATCCGCTTCTTGAGCTCGTCGAGCCTGGCATCGGCGGCCGCTTCGCGCGCGGCGCGCTCCATGCGGCCCTGCAACAGCTCGCCCTCGACGTCGACCTCGGGACGGTCCATCCCGCCCTTGCCCAGCTCGCGCCAGGCGGCATCCGTCGACCGTTCGGAGGTGACGCCCGGATGCCGCTTCACCGCCTCGGAAAGCTGCGCCGTCATTTCGGCGAGATCCCGCTCAGCCAATCCCAGCTCTTCCTGCTGCGCCGCGACCTTCCTCTCCAGCACGCCGACCCGTTCGGTCAGCCGCGCGATGTACTTGTCGGCGATCTCGATCGTCTCGGCGTCGTTGATGCTCGCCGCCTGCTCGCGCCGCCGTCCCGCCGTCGCCAGCTCGTCACGCTGGTGCTGGAGCAGCGTCGTCGCCTTCGCCAGGTCGTCCTGCATCGCGCGCACGCCGGTCTTCTGCTCGATCACCGCCTCGCGCATCTGCGAAGCGATCGCGCCGAGGTCCGGGGGCGGCGTCGCCGACGCGAGCGCCCGCTCGAGCGCGTCACGAAGGCGGTTGAACATCAGCTTTTCTTGATGGTCTTGGGATAGAACGCGCCCAGCACCTGGTGCACCGTTTTCGAGGAGCACTTGGGACAGGTAGGCCGGGCGCGCGTGTCGATGGAGCGGGTCACGGTGAAGCGCTTGCCGCACTGCTCGCATTCATACTCATACGTAGGCATACGGAAAACTGCCCGTAACGAGATTCGCCTGCAAGCTACTGCAGGTGCCGGCTGAACTCGTCCCCCACCTGGCGCATGATCCGATCCGGCGAGGAGTGCCCCGGAAACATCATCTGGTCGCTCATCCGGTTCAGCGCGAGGCGGAGCGTGGCGAACTGCTGGCCCGCGGTCCGGAGCAACGTTCCCATTCCGTACTGCTCGGCCAAGCGGTGGTCGCTGGCCATCAGGAAACCGCAGCGGCCCATCGCTTCGTACCAGGGAAGCGGCGGACCGCCCTTGCGGGCCCGGCGCGCCGCGATATAGTCGGGAAAGATGCCCGTCAGCCAGAGCGAGAAGTTGCCGAGATGCAGGCGCACCCGGAACTGCTGCTCGCCGTCGGCGCGATCCGCTTCCTCCACCAGGTCTACCAGGTAGGCGTACCGATTCTCGTCATGCTCGAAGGTGCGGTACGCGCGATCCCCGCGCCCGAAGGTGAGCACCATCGCCGCGCAGTAATCGGTGACGGCGCGGTCGTCCACACCCAGC
The DNA here is from genome assembly GCA_036493755.1 of Gemmatimonadales bacterium. GTDB lineage: Bacteria > Gemmatimonadota > Gemmatimonadetes > Gemmatimonadales > JACORV01 > DASXPG01. The sequence goes on along the minus strand of DASXPG010000095.1, from coordinate 2,162 downwards.
TCGAGGAGCAGCCGGCGCAACACCACGTAGAAAAAGAGCGCGGCGCTCGGCCGGCGCAGATCCCGGCTGGCGAGCAGCGCGCCCATCAGCCGCGGGTCGTCCCACAGCGCGTCGGGTCCCTCGTCCATCGCCTTCTGCGACAGACGCACCCGCTCGGCTTCTCCGGACCCCAGCAGTTCGACCGCGAGCCGCATGTCGTCCGCGGTCAACGAAGCCCGCACCGACGTTGCGATCATGGCTGATCCTCTTTCGGTCCTGGCCGAGCTGACCCGCTTCGGCCGTTCACTCACCGGGATGGTCAAGCGCGAAACCGCCGCCGACGCCACCGCCGAGTGTCTCGAGCGACTCTTCACTCCGCGCGCCCTCGCCGTCGCACTGACCGGCAAAGTTCCCCGGAGCCTCGCGCTCGCTTCCGCTACCGGCACTCCCCCGCCGGCCGCGGACGATCCTTTCATTGTTGAGGTGCAAAAAGCGGGCCGGGTCGTTCGTCACGCCGATCCCGCGCGGCTGGGCACACCGATCACCGCCGCCGGCCACACTATGGGAATTCTGGCCGTCTGGGGCAAGCATCCCGGCACGTTTGATGTGTCCTCTGAGGCGGTCATAGCGGCCGTCGCGGCGCAGGCCGCGATGGCGTTGCAGAACACCCGGTTGGTTTCAATTCTCTCCGCCGGCAAGCACGAATGGGAACAAATGGTGGACGCCATTCGTCCCGCCATCGCCATCATCGACGGACGCGGCGCCATCGGCCGCGCCAACCGCGCGTTCGCCAGTCTCGTCGGCGCGCCCGTCACCGCGCTGCCGGGCCGTCCCTGGCTGATGCTGCTCCCGCCGGCGTGGGCCGAGCCGGTGGGGAAAGCGCTGGCCGATCCCGGCGGCGAAGGCGCCGAGATCCGGACCGACAAACGCAGCTTCGCGATCCGCGCGCATAACGTGGCGGGCGATTCAGGCGCGAGCGTGCTCCTGATCGAGGACGTCACCGACACCAAGCGCCTCCAGGAACAGCTGATCCAGTCGGAGAAACTCTCCGCCATCGGACAGCTCATCGCCGGCGTCGCCCACGAGCTGAACAATCCCCTCGCGTCGGTCCTGGGCTTCGCCGATTTTCTCGGCGAGTCGAGTCAGACACCGCCCAGTCTCGCCGAGCCGGTGAAGGTCATCCAGCACGAAGCGCAGCGGGCGGCGGGGATCGTCAAGAACCTCCTGACCTTCGCGCGGCGGCAGGAGCAGGAGCGGCGTCGCGTCGAGATCGGGCCGATTCTACAGCGCACCCTGCAGCTGCTCAACAACCAGCTGATCGGGATGAAGGTCGAGTCGAAACTCAGCGTCGATCCGGCGATACCCGCCGTCGAAGGAAGTCCCAACCAGCTGCAGCAGGTTTTTCTCAACGTCATCAACAACGCGGCGCAGGCCATCGGCGCGACGGGACACCAGGGCACCATCGCGGTCAGCGCGCGGCCGTGGCTCGGCGGCGTCGCCGTCGACGTCACCGACGATGGGCCGGGAATCCCGCCCGACATTCACGAGCGCGTCTTCGAGCCCTTCTTCACGACCAAGCCGGAGGGCGAAGGCACCGGCCTCGGGTTGTCGATCTGTCAGGGCATCATCAAGGAACACGGCGGCCGGATCCGGTTGCGGTCGGAGCCGGGCACGGGCGCGACCTTCACCATCGAGCTGCCGGGCGCAGCGCCCATCGCCGCACCCACCGATGCCGCTGGCGCCGATAGCAGCACCGCCTCCACGATCCTCGTCGTCGATGACGAACCGCACATCCTGTTCTATATGAGGGCGACACTGGAAGCCTGGGGTCACAAGGTGGAGACGGCGAGCGACGGCATCGAAGCGCTCGAGCGTGCGATGGCCGGCGGTCACGACCTGATCATCACCGATGTGCGCATGCCGCGGCTGGGCGGGCGGGAATTCTACGAGCGGCTGGTCGCCGACAAGCCGGCGGTTGCCGCGCGTGTCGTCTTTGCCACCGGGGACACGGTCAGGGACGACACCATGGCGTTCATCCTGAAGAGCGGCCGGCCCTTTCTGCCCAAGCCTTTCAAGCTCGCCGAGTTGCGGCAGACCCTGGCAGCCGCGCTCCAACCCCCTCGCCAGGCAGACAATCAGGCCTCGGCAAGTTAGTATTGTGCCATGATTTACGTGCTCATTCC
>DASXPG010000094.1:0-5436 GCA_036493755.1 Gemmatimonadales bacterium | reverse complement strand
GGATCGAGGACGCCGTCGGTGCGCAGACCCGAGCAGACATCCACGCCAAAGGGACGCACGGCTTCGATCGCCGCGCGCACGTTGTTGGGCCTGAGCCCACCGGCCAGGAACAGCGGCACCTTCACCGCTTCGCGGATTCTGCGGCTCAGCGCCCAGTTGTGGAGCCGCCCGGTTCCGCCCAGAACCTTGATACGCAATGTCGGATTGCCGGAGTCCAGCAGCAGCGCGTCGACCAGCGGCGCGACGGCCTGCGCCTGCTCGACCGAAGACTCGTCGATCACGTGAATCACCTGCACGATCCGCACGCCGGGTAGCGACTCGCGCAGCACGCGGTGCGTTCCCGGCGGGACGTCGTCGACCAGCTGGATCGTATTGGTCCCGCAGCGGCGCTGCTGCGCGATGATCAGGTCCGCCGACGGCGCCGAGGTCAGCAGGAACGTCGCGATCGGCGGCGGTACTCGCGCCGCGACCCGTGCAATGACCGCTTCGTCGACCGGCCCTGGGCCACTCGGCATCGCCGAAACGAAACCCAGCGCGTCGGCGCCGGCGTCGATCGCGAGCTCCGCTTCGGCCTCGTTCTGGATGCAGCAGATCTTGATTCGGGGAGTTCCGGTGGCCTGCACGGCTCCAAATTGCCGCCCGAAAGGGCCGCTGGCAACGTCGCCTCGAAGAACGTTTCTGGGTCAGGGGATTCGCTCTCGTGCCCCAAAACCGGGCATTCACCGTACCCGGCCGTGCCTGACCAGGCTGCGGGGGGTGGCATCTCCCTTGCATAATGATCGAAATGCAGAACGTCCACGAACAGGCATCAAAGTCGGGTTGAACAAGAGTGTGACCCGTTCTTACTGGAGGCGGCACGCGGCCATGACGTCACGGCTGTCGGCAATTCTGATGATGTTGTTGCTGCTCGCCGCTCTCGCGCCGAGTCTCGCGGCGCAGGCACCGCGCTTCCATCTCGGCCCGCATCTCTCCTACAACTTCGACGCAAAGGTTATCGGCATCGGCCCCCAGCTCTCCATTCCCGTCGCTTCCCATCTCGAGTTCTATCCCTCCTTCGAGTACTTCTTCGTCAATTCTGGCAGCCTCTGGGGGCTGAACGCCGATCTGAAGTACCGGCTGCCGGCGGGGAAGTGGAGCTGGGTGTATCTCGGCGGCGGCCCGAACCTGACGCGAAGCAGCATCGCCAACATTTCCCATACCGACTCGCATCTCGGACTCTTGGCCGGGTTTGAATCCCGGCATGGCCGGGTGCACCCCTACGCCGAGTTCCGCGCCCTGGTCGGGCACGGGTCCACGTCGCAGGTGGCGGTCGGCCTCAATTTCACTCTCCGCCATCGTTAGGCATCAGATGACCGCTCCCCTCACCCTGCTGCGGGCCGAAACGGCATACCGCTTCCGCCCGGCCACACGGGCGCCGACGCGCGCCATGCGCCGCCGCCGCCGTGCCATGAACCAGTTGATACGCGCGATTCGCTACGGGCTCTCCAGGCCGGACAGCCATGCGGCGCGCCAGGCTCGCCTACTCGCCGATATCTTCATGCCACAGCTCGGGGTGGGCCTCGATGAAACGCGCCATGAGCCGCTCACACTGCACGTCGTCAAGCACGTCGAGGGTGACGCCGCGGGAGCGTAGCAGAGCTTCCTCGCCCACGAAGGTGCGGTGCTCGCCGATGATGACGCGCGGGATGCCGTAGAGCAGCACGGCACCGCTGCACATGGCGCAAGGCGAAAGCGTGGTATAGAGAGTGCCGGCCCGGTAGACCGACGCGGGCTGCCGGCCGGCATTCTCCAGCGCATCCATCTCCGCGTGAAGCACCGCGCTGCCCCGCTGGACCCGCCGGTTATGTCCCCGCCCGATGATCCGCTTCTCGAATACCAGCACCGAACCGATCGGAATGCCGCCCTCAGCCAGTCCCGCCTCGGCCTCGGCGATCGCGGCCGCCATGAACTCATCGTTCAATCTTCTAACCCCCTGACCTTCCAACCTTCAAACCTTCTTGACCTTCTTGACCTTCTTTCTGTCTTCCCGCGATTGCTTCGCCACCGCGACGTATTTCTCCATCGGCACCGCCGCAACAACGTCTCCGATCACGTCCAGCGCAAGATCATCCGCGCTATCGAAATTGACGCACCCCTTGCCCATCCGGAGCTTCTTCCCCGCCTTCTTGAAACCGTCTTCGAGCCGCTTCGTCAGCCCGTCATTCATGTACGCCATCACCATGTGGAGCGACGCATAACTCTTCGGCGACGCGAGACCCACGTACCACAAGGCATGGCCATTGTAGGTGTCGGGGTAGACCGAAAGCGGCACCACCCAGACGATCGCTTTGCCGGCCATTTCCTCGCGGTAGCCCGCCGGCAGCCGCTTACGGATTACCGCGCGGACCTCGTGCAGCGCGGCGCGCCGTTCAGCCGGCAATCCCGCGAGAAACTCGGCGACGGTCATGACTTCTCCTCGATTCCATGGAACTGGTGGATGATGCGATGGACGACCGGCGCCATGATCACGCCGGCGCCGACGATGACCACGAGCCCGCAATAGAGGGCGTAAATTCCCGCGAAAACCTTCCCGCCGTTGGTGTGGGGATTGTTGACCGGCCCCATCCCGCCCAGCAGCATCGCCGAATTGAGGAAGGCGTCCCGGATCCCGAGTCCTTCGAAATGCGCATAGCCGGCCATTCCGGCGATGAGCGAAACGAGGACCAGCACCTGGGTGACGAGAAAGTGCATGAAGAGCCGCGCCATGAACGCACGCCGCGGCAGAAGTTTCTGGCTGCGTCGCTCATAGTTGAATGGCTGGTTACGCATCACGCGTCCAAAGATGAGCTTTGGGTCGGTTTCTACAAGAAGGGGTCGCCCGTTTCAACGCGCCATCTAACCGTTCGCATCCTCGCCGCTCGCATCACGGATCGCGGTAACGAGATCGTGGCCTTGAAAGAAGAGCGCCGACAGGGGATGCCCGCCTCCCGCCAGCTCTTCACCCGGGGCGGCGGCGGTCATCAATCCCACGTAGGTGCGTACGAAGAAGCGCGCATGTCCGGAGAGCGGCGCGGCCTGGTCGGCGGCGGCGGCCAGGGCGCCCAAGCTCCGTTCCGCCGACACGAGAAAGCGAGCGGCGGCGGCCCGCACCTTGTCGTGCCGGCCGGCGCCGATGATCCCGCCACCGTTGGAGAAGTAGAGGCTCGCCGTGCCGTCGGCCACGGCGACCAGCGTCGCCACGCCGCCCTCGAAGCCCAGCTCCATCACCGCGGCGCAGACGTTAGGCAGGGCCCGCGTCGGTGTCAGCCCCAGCTCGGCGGGCATGATCGCCAGCGCCTGGTCGCGGAGCGGACTGGTCATCCGTTCACCGGGTGAGTCATCTAGATTCATTGTAACTCCGAGGAGGCACGCGTCGCATGCGCAGCATCGGCACAATCCTGGTGATCGCCCTCGCCGCCGGCTGTAACAACGGCGCCGTCCAGAATGGCGGCGCTCCGGCCGCGCCCGACAGCTTCACCGTCGCGCTGGCCACCAGCAAGGGAATGATGGAGCTGATGGTCCACCGTGACTGGGCCCCGGTCGGCGTCGACCGGTTCTACTATCTGCTCCAGAACGACTTTTACGACCAGGCGCGCTTCTTCCGCGTGGTGCCGCACTTCGTCGCGCAATTCGGGATGCCCGCGGATCCTTCCTTCACCCAGCGCTACGCGAAGGACCCGATTCCCGACGACCGGCCCAGGCACAGCAACTTGCGCGGCACCGTTTCCTTCGCGCACGCCGGACCGGGAACGCGCGGCAGCCAGATGTTCATCAATCTCAAGGACAACCTGAAGCTCGATTCGGGGATGGTCCCCTTCGCCCCGATCGGCGAGATCCGCAGCGGGGGGTCGGCCATCGATTCGCTGAACGGGGAGTACAACAATCCGGCTGGCGGACCCGACCAGGGGATGATCGGCGCACTCGGCAACTCCTACCTGAACAGCACCTTCCCGCGGCTCGACTACATCACCACCGCGCGCATCACCAGGGAGTGGAAGCCCGCCGGCCGCTAGGCGGCCCTCGACGCCAGCAGCGTATTGGGGCGCATCTTCCCCATCGTCATCAGCGCCGTCATCACCGAGCGGAGCCGCGACTCGAGCAGCCGTGCCGAGCACCCCGCGGTCTCGAATTCCCGGGCATACTCGTCGAGATGGCGGATATCCCAGATCAGCGCCCGGCCGCCAGGCTTCAGGATTCGCGCGATTTCGGCGATCGCGTCGGCTCGCTCGGCGTCATGGTACAGATTGTGGATCGCGGCACGCGACACCACGACGTCGAAGCTGGCATCGGGAAACGGCAGGTGACGCATGTCGGCCGTTTCGACGCTGACCCGCGCCCCCACGCCTTCGATCTCCGCGTTGCGCAACGGGACCTCGGCGGTGTTCCCGGACAGATCCTCGGCATTCCAGATATCGATCCCGACCGCGGTGCCGGTGGTGAGCCGCCGGGCGGCCCCCACCAGCATCAGCCCGCGCCCGCAACCGATGTCGAGCACCCGCTCATCGCCCCTCCATGCCAGCCGGCTGACGAGCTTCTCGCGCTCGGCGATCTTGCCGAAGCGGCTGCCGAAATACATCCAGCAGGCCGCGGCGCATAACGAGAAGCCGGCGGGAAATGCCGATGGGGCGATGGCGAGCTGGACACCGGCGCCCTCGCCGCCGCCCCAGAGCGGCGCCTGGGCCGGAATCAGCCCGAGCGTCGCCGCGATTGCCACAACCAGGAGGATCCCGCCGGCGACGGCGAGATTGCGGATGACGCCGGGGGCGTCGATGCCGTAATCCGGCCGCGGATCAGCCATGACCCCTAAGACTCTTAGGTATAGCGTCCCGGCCGCTCGTCAGAGTCAGCGCCCCGGCTTGTAGGCCTGGCACAGCCGCAGCTGCGCGATAGCCGCACGCGAGGCCTCGACCGCCGCGGCGCGGTGGCCGCCAAAATCGTGCGGTGCATGCTCGAGATAGTTCACCGCATCCTCGATCGAGCGGATGGCGGCGGCGATGCGAGGATGGGGTCCTTCACCCTGGCCGCGCTGGATGGTCAGCGCCTGGGCGGCGCGGGCCCGGACCAGCGGCACGGCGGACAGCGTGGCGATGAGACGAGCGGCTTCGCGGCGGTTCATGGGCTACCTCGAGGTTTGAGGAAGACGGGCACGGCTTCTACGGCCTTCAGGGGCTCGGCGTGCCCAGCGCGACCTTTACGTCGCTGATCTTGCCGCCGCTGCCCATGATCGCGATCTGCCAGCGCTGGGTGACCGTCGAGTTGGCGCTCGCGGCGTCGCACCAGAGATAGTCGGAAGGCGACCTCGCCGCGCCGTGCACCATCGCGCAGGAAATTCCCTCGCGCTCGAGCCTGGACGTCGCCGAATCCAAGGAGCTGCCGAGCGGCGCGATGGCCAGCACCGCGGCGCGCATCTCCTCGGTG
>DASXPG010000093.1:0-2573 GCA_036493755.1 Gemmatimonadales bacterium | reverse complement strand
TGTGGGCCCCGTATTTCCGCGCCGCCGGCTGGTCCAACGCGATCCGCGCCCTGCCGGCCCCGGCCAATGATCCCAACTTCGACGTCGATGACGCGCGCTACAACATCATCCGCTGGCTCCCCTCGACCACCGAGAACGCCTACGGTCCGCACATCAGCGATCCCCGCAGCGGCGAGATCCTCCAGGCCCACATCGGCTTCTACCACAACATCGTGAGCCTGGTCGAGGACTGGTACTGGACCCAGGCCGGCGCGACCGATGCGCGTGCCGCCACCGTACCGCTTCCCGACTCGATGCTCGGCCTGATGGTGGCCTATGTCGCGGCCCACGAAGTAGGTCACAGCCTCGGCCTGCGCCACAACATGATCGCGTCGGCGGAGTATCCGGTGGACTCGCTGCGCAGCCGCAGCTTCACCTGCGGCCGCGGCAATACCAGCCCGTCGATCATGGACTACGCGCGCTACAACTATGTCGCCCAGCCCGGCGACAACGCCTGCCTGATGCAGGGCTTCGGCGCCGCCGACAGCTTCATGATCAACTGGGGCTATCGCCGCATTCCCGGCGTCATGACTCCCGATGCCGAGCGTTCGACGCTCGACTCGCTGGCCCGCCTCCAGGAAACCCATCCCGAGTACCGCTGGATCGGCGATGGTGATCCCGTCGACCCGCGCATTGCGACGGAGGAGTTGGGTGACGATCCGGTGAAGGCCACCGGCTACGGGCTCCAGAACATCAAGCGGCTCGCGCCCAGGCTGATTCCGGCGGCCACCACCGACCGGCTCGATAACTACGACCGCCTCAACCAGCTCTACGGCAGCCTGATCGCGCAGTGGGGCCGGGAGATGGGACATGTCGCCGTGGTGGTCGGCGGCGTGAACCAGGAAACCAAGTACGCCGGCGAGTCCGGCCGCGTCTATACGCCGGTGCCGCGCGACAAGCAGGCGCAGGCGGTGCACTTCCTCATCGAGAATGCGTTCACCACGCCGACCTACTTCCTCGATCCCGAATTGCTGCGCCGGATCGAGCCGACCGGCAGCGTCGAGCGGGTGCGGGCCCGGCAGACGGCGATTCTCAACACGCTGCTGCAGGATGCGCGGCTCTCACGCCTCGCCGAACAGGCCGCCTCGCCGTCAGCCGGCAGCCCCGCCTACACCATCGGCGATCTCCTGGGTGACCTGCGCCGTGGTCTCTTCAGCGAAGCCGCTTCCACCCGGCCAGCAACCGACGGCTACCGCCGCAACATCCAGCGGGCCTTCGTCGATGCGATGGACCGGCTCATCAACACACCGTTGCTCAACGTGCCGCCGAACTTCCCGCCGCAGTTCGCGGCCACACTTGTGCCGCGGCCGGCCGACGCCCGCGCCGATGCCCGGTCCGAGCTGAACGCGCTCGACACCGAGCTCCGCACTGCGCTGCTGCGGACATCGGATCATGAAACCCGCGCGCACTTCGAGGACTTACGCGCCCGCATTGAGCGCATTCTGCATCCGCTTCCGGCGGCCGCGGGGAGATAAGACCACGTAGCAAGAACCAACTAGCAAGAACCAGGTAGCAAGACTGAAACAAGGCGGGGCTCACCGAGTGGCGGGCCCCGCAGCTCAGGAAAGCATCCCGATGTAGCAGCCGGCGGCCAGAGCAACGGCCTCGGCGATCATGATGACGGCGAGCTTGGTGTTGGCCACGCGGCGTCTCTTGGCGACTTCACCGGAGAGGAAGCGGGTCAGCTGCCGTTCGCTCAGGGTGCCGGCCACCTTGGGCATTCCGCCGGTCAGCGCCGCGGCCGCGAGGCAGGAGGCGGCCATGTCGACCTGCTGCTGCCAGCCGTCACCGTAGACGTCGCGGCTGCTGGACTCGTAGGCCGGACCTTCGTATTTGATCAGACCGCGCGATACCGTCATGGTCGCTCCCATTGTCGTTTCCTCAAGCCGGTTCGCCATTTCGCGGGCGGCGTCTCCCGTTCTGCTGCCATCAATTTGCCGCGCCGCATTCAGCGGTCCCATCGGTATTCATCCAGCTCCGGCGTGCGTCTGAATCCCTGTTCCTGTGGCGAAAGCCCTACAACGGCGTTTCAGCTTCAATTCAGGCAGGACTGAACCGGCCGCCGCATCACGTCATCCACCGCGGCCACGAGCTCGCCCGGGAAGAAAGGCTTCTCGAGTGTCCGCTCGGCACCGGCGATCCGGGCCTGGGCCAGCAGCTCACCCGTCGTATGCAGGACACCGCCGCCGGTCATGGCGACGACGTGGCGGCAGGTCTTCCGGTCGCTGAGGCGCCGGACCAGCTCGACGCCGTTCATGCCGGGCATGTAGACGTCGGTGATCACGACGTCCACGTCTTCGATGGTGGCGAGCATGTTCAGCGCCGTCTTGGGGCTGCTGCTCTCCCAGACCTCGTGGCCGGCGCGCTCGAGGAGGCGGTGTGCCGACTTGAGGATCATGTTGTCGTCGTCGATAACCAGGATGCGGGCCATTAGTTGATTCCCCCTTCAGCGACCATGCGGTTGAATTCGGCGAAGACGGCTGGATCCCACCAGCCGCGCCGGACTTCGGATTCCATGACGCCCAGGACTTCGG
>DASXPG010000092.1:0-3232 GCA_036493755.1 Gemmatimonadales bacterium | reverse complement strand
GACACGCAGCAATTCCAAGGTGCGGAGCGCCACGACATCCTTGAAGGAGTAGAAGCGGCTATAGGCTACCCGTCGGTTTTCCTCGGAAAACGCCGGCTTGAAGAAGTCACTGCTGTCCCAATACCGAAGGCGCCCCATCGTTAGGCCGGTGAGCCTCTCGACTTGGTCCTCGCTGAAGGCAGCGATGACGTTCCCGATGTCGAGCACTTTCTGAGCCCTTCAGAAGGTTGAGCCGGATACCGACAATGGGGTAAAAGGAGAACATGTCAAGCCCTTACCTCACGTGTGACGGAAGGGCCTTGCGTCTCACCGGCTGGGAGGCTTGTCCAAGAGAAAGCGACAGCCCAGGCGGTGTGTGGTCGCCACAATCCGAATTCGATTCACCCAACGTTGATAGACCACGCCTCACTGCCGATCACGCGGTCGGCAGGCGGTAGTCGGCGAAGCGCCGGCGCAGCGCGGTCTTCTGGATCTTTCCCGTGGCCGTGTGCGGGATTTCGGGCAGCGCGATCACATCGTCGGGCAGCCACCATTTGGCGACCTTGCCGGCCATGAAGGCCAGCATCGTGTCGCGGTCGATCGTCCGGCCCGGCTTGGCCACCACGACGAGCAGCGGACGCTCGCCCCATTTCGGGTGACGCACGCCGATGACCGCCGCCTCGGCGACGTCGGGATGGGCGACCGCGAGGTTCTCCAGCGCGATCGACGAGATCCACTCGCCGCCCGACTTGATGACGTCCTTCGAGCGGTCGGTGATCTGCATGTAGCCGTGCGGATCGATGCTGGCGATGTCGCCGGTATCGAAGAAGCCCTCCTCGTCGAGGATGGCCTCGTCGCCGCGATAATAGGCGCGCACCACGCACGGCCCGCGGACCTTGAGCCGGCCGACGGTGCGGCCGTCCCAGGGCCTGCGGCGGCCCGCATCGTCGGTGATCTTCATCTCGACGGTGAAGGGCGCCCGGCCCTGCTTTGCCCTGACGTCGAGCAGGGCCTCGCCCTCCAGCCGGGCCACTTCGGGCTTGAGAGCGCAGACCGTGCCGATGGGGCTCATCTCGGTCATGCCCCAGCCGTGCACGACCTCGACATCGTAGTCGTCGCGGAACTTCTGGATCATCACGCGCGGTGCGGCGGAGCCGCCGACGAGGACGCGCTTCAAGGTCGCGAGCCGGCTGCCGGTCGCCTCGAGGTGCTGGAGCAGCATCAGCCAGAGGGTCGGGACCGCGGCGGCGAACGTCACCTTCTCCGCCTCCAAGAGCTCATGGACGGCGGCGCCGTCGAGCCGGGCGCCGGGCAGCACCAGGGATGCCCCGACCATCGGCACGCAGTGCGCGAGGCTCCAGCAATTGGCGTGAAACATCGGGACCAGCGGCATGACGACGTCGTGCGCCGAGGCGCCGATCATGTCGGGCTGGGCCGCGATCATGGCATGGATGACGTTGGACCGGTGGCTGTAGACGACTCCCTTGGGATCGCCGGTGGTGCCGGAGGTGTAGCAGAGGCCGGCGGCGGTGTTCTCGTCGAAGATTTTCCAGGCGAAGTCGCCGTCCGCCTCGGCGAGCCACGTCTCGTAAGGCACCGCGTTGGCGAGCGTGGTCTTCGGCATGTGCCCGGCGTCGGTCAGCACGATCACCTTTTCGACCGGGGACAACCGCGGGGCCAGCTGCTCGACCAGCGGCACGAAGGTGAGGTCGACGAACAGCAGGCGGTCGGCGGCGTGGTTGATGATCCAGGCGATCTGGTCGGGAAACAGCCGCGGATTGACCGTATGGGTGATGGCGCCGATGCCGCCGACGCCGTACCAGATCTCGAGATGCCGCCAGGTGTTCCAGGCGAGCGTGGCGCAGCGATCGCCCATTGCGATGCCGTCGGCCGCGAGGCGCTGAGCCAGCGCCAGCGCGCGACGGCGGAGCTCGGCATAGCTGGTGCGATGGATCGGGCCTTCGACCGAGCGCGACACGATCGCGCGCTCGGGCGCCGCGATGGCCGCGTGATCGATGATCTTGTGGCACAGCAGCGGCCAGTCCTGCATCAGGCCGAGCATGGCGTCGCCTCCCTGGCGCCGACGAGGTTCGCCGATTGACCGGCGTTGTTCTCGACCAAGAGTGCCGGCAACGAGCCGACATGGCAAGGCAGCCGCGCCCGCCCCTTTTCCGCACCGCCCCTGTCTCGGAGGGTGTTGCCTCGTTACGAGCATTCTCCCCACATCGTCACCCCGGCGAAGGCCGCGGCGAAGGCCGGGGTCCATGCTTCCACCAACGCGATACCGGAGAAATGGGCCCCGGCCTTCGCCGGGGCGACGAAAAAGGACGACCCGTCACAGCATCCGCCCGAGTAGTGCTTCTGAGCGGTCAGCCCTTGAACGAGCGGCGGTGGACGAGGTCGCCGGCGTCGAGATAGGCGCGCTCCTCTGCCGTCGAGGTGCGGCCGAGCACGGCGTTGCGGTGAGGATGGCGGCCGAAGCGGGCGACGACGTCGCGATGGGCCCGCGCCTGCTCCGCCGAGAACCGGTAGAGCCGCCGCAGTGGCGGCGGCGCCCGTTCCGCCAGGCCCTCACCGAGCGACAGGTTGCGCTCATGCAGGATCAGCCGCTCCGAGTGGCTGAGCGGCAGCGAGAAGAAGAGCTTCTCCCACACCGTCGCGAGCTGGTCGTAGAACCCGCTGTGCAGGCCGTCGACCGCGAGGTCGAGCGCCTTGGCGTCCTGGGCGAAGGCCTCCGCGGTGTCGTGATGGATGGTCCGCGAGAACTGGTCGAGCACGATGATGAGCGCCAGCCGGCCGCGCGGCGTCCCCGACCAGGCATCGAGCTCGCCCCGCGCCGCCGCCGCCAGCGCCGGCGCATAGCCCTCGACGATGGCCGGGCCGGCGCCGCCGCTGAACCACCAGTCGAACTGCCGGCGATGCGCCTCCTCGTCGACCGCGTGGCCGACGGGAAACCAGAACGCCAGGATGTCCTCAGGTCCGATCATCGCGAGCCCAGCCGGCGAAAGGGCACCCTAGATACCACAGATGGTGGCATGCGGGTCCCCTTGACTTCGGGCGAGCGCGACGAGACATCCTGAAGACGAAAATCGTGATGAGCGGAGGACGAGATGAAGGCGATTTGGCACGGTCAGGTGATCGCCGAGAGCGATCAAACCCGCGAGGTCCATGGCTATCGGTATTTTCCGCGGGACGCGGTCCGCATGGACCCGCTCCAGATGGCCCCCAAGAACGAGAGCGATCTGGAATGCCC
>DASXPG010000091.1:0-25715 GCA_036493755.1 Gemmatimonadales bacterium | reverse complement strand
CCGCGGAAGCCGCCGCCCGGGCGCAGGAACGCGCGTACGATGCCGTGACCAGCTCCAGCCTCTCGCGGGTGGTCTCGATGGAAGCCGATGACGATTCGGCGGTCAACGCCCTGGTCGAAGCGATGCGTGACCGCGCCAGCGTGGTCCGCGCCGCCGCGGCCCGAAGCCTCGGCAATTCGGGTGACGCCCGCGCCCTCACGCCACTACAGACCGGGCTCCGCGACGCCGATCCGATGGTCCGCGCCTTTTCGGCCCGCGGCCTGGGCGGCCTGGAGGACCGGCGCTCGGTGGCGCCCCTGGTCGCGGCGCTCGATGATCGCGCCTTCGAGGTCCGCTGGGCCGCCGTCAGCTCGTTAGGCAGCCTCGGCGACCGCACCACCGGCGCCGCCATCGCCCGCACGGTGCGCGACGACTCGATGGATGTGCGCCGCGCCGCTATCAACGCCCTGGGCCGGATGCGCGATACGTCGCAGCTCGGCAGCATCGCCGGCGCACTGCGCGATGAGGCGCCCGAAGTCCGGCGCGCCGCCGCCCGCGCCCTCCAGCAGATGAACGACGCGCACGCCGTGGACGCGCTGATAGGCGCGTTGCGGGACCCCGACGCCGGCACCCGCCGCGCCGCGGTCGAAGCATTGTCGTCGATCAACGATGCCAAGGCCCTGGTTCCGCTCACCTCGGCCGCGCGCGATGACAGCGTCGAGGTGCGCCGCGCCGCGATCCACGCCCTGGGCCGGATGCACGATCCCTCTTCGTTCGGCACCCTGATGGACGCGATGCGCGATCCGGCGATCGAGGTGCGCATGACCGCCATCGCCTCCCTCGCCGAGCTGCGCGATGCCCGCGCCGCCGGCCCCCTCACCTCGGCCTTGAGCGACCGCGAGCGCGTGGTTCGCGCCGCCGCCGCCATAGGACTCGGCCGCCTCCGCGAGCCAGGACCCGACGCCGCCGCCGCCCTGGCCCGGCTGCTGACCGATGTGTCACCGTCGGTCCGGCGCGCCGCCGCCACCGCGCTGGCCCAGATCCGCGATACCACCACCGTCCCCGCGCTGAGCAACGCGACGAAGGACGAGGATCCCGGTACCCGCCGCGCGGCGGTCCGCGCGCTGGCCAATATCCGCAACCAGTCGGCGCTCGATGCCCTCCGCGCCATCACCGATACCACCGATGTCGAGATGCGCCGCACCATCGACAATGCCTTGAATCGGCGGCGCGTTTCCCTATAAGCGATTCCGGAAATGGGACGCCCCATCCCGCATCAGAACACCGGCCGCCCTCGTGGCGGCCGGTTTCGTTTGGTAAGATCATTGTTCGCAGCACATTAGCCGCCAACTACGGTGGCATCCTTCTTTCAATAGAATGAGCCCATGATCTCCGTCATCAATCTCGAGAAGTCAGTGGAAACGGGGCCGACGCGGACCTGGCTGCTTCGCCAGGTGTGCGCCGACATCAAGGAAGGCGAATTCGTCAGCATCATGGGACCGAGCGGCGCGGGAAAAAGCACGCTGCTCTCGATCCTCGGGATGCTCGATGGCGTCTGGTCCGGGCAGTACAAGTTCTTCGGCCACGACGTCCACCAGATGAAGCAGCGCGAGCGCGTCGAGCTGAACAAGAAATACATCGGCTTCGTCTTTCAGCAGTACCACCTGATCGACGATCTCACGGTGTACGAGAATCTCGACATCCCGCTGAGCTACCGCGATGTGAAAAAGGCGGAGCGGGCGGCGATCGTCGCCGAGACGCTGGACCGGTTCCAGATCGTCGCCAAGAAGGATCTCTATCCGCGGCAGCTCTCCGGCGGCCAGCAGCAGCTGGTCGGCGTGGCGCGCGCGGTGATCGCCAAGCCCAAGCTGATCCTGGCCGATGAGCCCACCGGCAACCTGCACAGCTCGCAGGGCCGCGAAATCATGGAGCTGTTCCGCAAGCTGAACTCCGAGGGCACCACCATCGTGCAGGTGACGCACTCGGAGGAGAACGCCTCCTTCGGACACCGCGTCATCAATCTCAAGGATGGATGGGTCGTGCCATGATCGATGGCATGCTCGCCGACCTGCGGTACGCGGCGCGCATGCTCAGGCGCACCCCCGGCTTCACCATCGTCGCGGTGCTGACCCTCGCGTTAGGCATCGGCGCCAACACCACCGTCTTCTCGCTCCTCAACGCCGCGCTCTTCCGCCGGATGGACGTCCCGGAGCCCGGCCGCCTGGTCTGGCTCATCGGGATCGGCGACCACGGCCGGACCCGCGGCGTCTCGTTCCCCGAATACCGCGAGCACCGCGCCGACGGCGTCTTCACCGGCCTGCTCGCCTACAGCCACGTCTCGCTGGCGCTGGGCAGCGGCGGCGAGCCGGAGCGCATCGAAGGCTCGATCGTCACGGGGAACTATTTCAGCACCCTCGAGGTGCCGATGAAGCTGGGCCGGGGCTTCGCCGCCGACGAGGATGGGGCGCGCAACGCCAACCCAGCCATCGTGCTGAGCGACGGGCTCTGGCGCCGGCGTTTCGCCGCCGACAGCGGCATCGTCGGCCGCGGCGTCGTGGTCAACGGCGCGCCGTTCACGGTCGTTGGCGTGACCCCCGCCAATTTCCGCGGCCTCGAGCTCGATGAGAGCGGTGAGGCCTGGGTGACAATGTCGCAGCTGGCGCGGGTGATGCCGCGTGACAGCAGCATCCTCGAAGAACGCCGCGCGCAGTGGATCCGGGTCATCGGCCGCCTCAAGGACGGCATCACTCTCGCCGAGGCCAGGGCGCGGGTGGCCGCCGGCGCCGCGCGCGTCGCGCAGCTGTGGCAGGACACCCACGCCGAGACCGGCGCGACGGTCGAGACTCTCGCCGGCGGCCTCGATCCCCAGAGCCGCCGCGAAGGCACGCCGATTCTGCTGCTGCTGATGTCGGTGCCGGCGCTGGTGCTGCTCATCGCCTGCGCCAACGCCGCCAACCTGCTCCTCTCCCGCGCCACCACACGGCGGCGCGAAATCGCGGTGCGCCTGGCCCTCGGCGCAACGCGCGCGCGCCTGGTCCGGATGCTCGCGCTGGAGAGCATGCTGCTCGGCTTGATGGCGGGCGGCCTTGCCATGCTGTGTGCACTCTGGCTGACGGGGCTGGTGAGCGCGCTGGGCAATATTCCCGCGGCGGTGGTCAACTCGGTGCGGCCCGACGGCCGCGTGCTGGCCTTCACCATGACGCTGGGTCTGCTCACCGGCTTCGTCTTCGGGCTGGTTCCGGCGCTGGGCGCCACGCGCCCCGGTGTTGCGCCCACGCTCAAGGAAGACGGCTCAGGCGGCGGGCGACTCGGCGGCTCGCGGCTCATCAAGTCGCTGGTCGTGGCGCAGGTCGCCGTCTCGCTGGTACTGCTGGTGGTCGCGGGGCTCTTCCTGCGCACCCTCGCCAAGGCGAGCAATGTCAGCACCGGCTTCGAGACCCACAGCAGCGTCACGGTCTCCTTCGACCTCGCCACCGTGGGCTACGACGACGCGCGGCGCGAGCGCTTCTATGAGGATCTGCTGGAACGGGTGCGCGGGCTTCCCGGAGTCCAGCAGGCGTCGCTCGCCAGCGACCTTCCGCTCAGCAACCGCATGGTGGGTTCGGACGTGCAACGCGAGGGCCAGGTCCAGCAGCCTGGTGCGCAGGCCTCGCCCGAGCAGGAGCGCGACTTCGGCACCGGGCTGGCGTCCATCTATCCAGGCTACTTCCGGGTCATGGGCATTCCACTGGTCGCCGGCCGCGACTTCACCACGAACGACGCCGCCGCCACGACGAAGGTGACCATCATCAACCAGGAGCTGGCGCGCCGCCTCTGGCCGAGCCAGTCGCCCCTGGGCAAGCGCCTCCGGCTGGGTCCCGACGAACCGTTGCTGGAAGTCGTCGGCGTCACCGCCAACGGCAAGTACCACGAGCTCACCGAGGATCCGCAGGGCTTCCTCTACGTGCCGTCGCGCCAGCAGACCTTCGCCACCGACATCACGCTGGTGGCGCGGACCGCCAATCCCGCCGGCCTGCTGCCGGTGCTGCGCGAAGTACTGCGGGAGATGGACCACAACCTCCCGCTCTACGACCTCGGCACCATGACCGAGCACGTCCTGCGGCGGCTCGACAAGGAGCAGGGGGTCTCGGCCCTGACCGGGAGCTTCGGCGCGCTGGCGCTCCTCCTCGCCAGCCTCGGCCTCTACGGCGTCATGAGCTACGGCGTCGCCCAGCGCACCCGCGAGCTCGGCATCCGCGTCGCGTTAGGCGCGGCCCGCCGCGAAGTCCTGCGCATGGTTCTGGCCGAAGGTGTGCGGCTCGCCGGCATCGGCGTCGTCGTGGGCCTGGTGCTCGCCGCGGCCCTGACCCGCATCATCGCGAAGTACCTCTATGGCGTCACGCCGACCGACCTCACGACCTTCGCGGCGGTCGCCGCGATGCTGCTGCTCGTGGCGGGGCTGGCGACGCTGATCCCGGCGCGACGCGCGACGGCCGTGGATCCCATGATCGCGCTTCGAGCGGAGTAGCTGATGGGCGCGCTCGCACGAGTCATCGAAGCCCTCCTTGCCGACCTGCGCCAGGCGATCCGCCAGCTCTGGCGCAGCCCCGCCTTCAGCGTCGCGGCCATTCTTACCCTCGCCCTCGGCATCGGCGCGTGCACCGCCGCCTACAGCCTCGCCCGAAACATGCTCTGGCGTCCGTTGCCGTTCGGGGATGCCGACCGCATCGTGGTGCTCAAGGGCGAGAACCTGTCGCGCGGCATCTCAGGCCGGGAGTTGAGCTATCTCGACATCCACGACCTCGCCGCTCGGGCCCGCACCGTCACCGGAATCGCCGCGGTCGCCGAGCGCCCCGCCGTCGCCGAGTCTCCGGAAGGCGCGGATCGTATCACCAGCTGGGTCGTCGAGCCGAAATTCTTCAGCCTCTTCAACGTACCCCCGGCGCTCGGTCGCGTCTTCCGGAACGACGAAGCGAACGAAGGCGCCGGCCGCGTGGTCATGCTGTCGTATCCCTTCTGGACCCGCCGCTTCGGGCGCGACACCTCGGTCATCGGCAAGACCGTCACGATCGACGGAAGTCCGCGGCTGATCGTCGGCGTCATGCCGCGCGCCTACCAGGTGATGCGCGCCGACATCTGGCTGCCGGCGCTCGATCCGCACGACCTGCGTGACCAGCGGAACTTCATTGCCGCGGCGGGCCTGGCGCCCGGCGCGACGTTGCGCAGCGCGCAGGTCGAGCTGAACACCATCGCCGCCGGCCTGGCCCAGACCTATCCCGCGAGCAATCGCGGCTGGGGCGTCGAGGTCCGGACCTATCGCGACGACAATGTGGATGCCGGCACCCGGCGCGGCCTCGCCCTGCTCCTCGGCGCGGTCGCGATGGTGCTCCTCATCGCCTGCGCCAACGTCGCCGGCATCATGCTGGCCCGGGGCGCGAGCCGCGCCAGGGAGCTGGCGGTGCGGGCCGCGATCGGCGGCAGCCGCGGACGTCTGCTTCGGCAAGCTCTGGTGGAATGCGCCGTCCTGGCTGTCCTGGGCGCCGCCATCGGCACCGGCCTGGCTCTATGGGGCAACGATCTCCTGATCAGCACGCGGCCCGCCGAAGACATCCCGGTGTGGCTCAACCCCACCATCGATCTCAACACGCTCCTGGTCACGGCGGCGGTCGCCATCGGCTCGGTGCTGCTTTTCGGTCTGCCGCCGGCGTTGCGCGCCAGCCGGCCCGAAGTCGTCGGGGCCCTCAAAGGATCGGCCAGCGCTCCAAGCGGTACCCGGGCGCGATCCATCCTGGTGGTGGTGCAGGTCGGGCTGGCCGTCGTGCTGCTGTCCGTCACGGCGCTCTTCAGCCAGAGCTTCCTGGCCGCGCGCAGCGGCAATCTCGGTTTCGACGATTCGAAGATGCTGGCCGCGCGGGTCTTCTTCGGCGCGGTGCCTGACCAGCAGCGCGCGGCCTGGGTGCGCGACGCGCTGGCCCGCATTCGCGCCGTTCCGGGCGTCACCGAAGCGTCGCTCACCGGCGCCATTCCCGGCGACGACGGC
This sequence comes from Gemmatimonadales bacterium, assembly GCA_036493755.1. Taxonomy (GTDB): domain Bacteria; phylum Gemmatimonadota; class Gemmatimonadetes; order Gemmatimonadales; family JACORV01; genus DASXPG01. The sequence goes on along the minus strand of DASXPG010000091.1, from coordinate 19,717 downwards.
GGCGATCATCGTGGCCTGGCCGTCGCCGATCAGCCGGTTGCGGCGGGGCAGGAGCGGATGGTCACGCTGGTTCCCTCGTACGCCGACTTCGACCGGACCCTCGGCCTCACGCCGAAGGAAGGGCGCTGGTTTACCGCCGCGGAAGCGCAGGACGGCGCGGCGGCGGTCGCGGTGGTCGGCGCCGGATTGGCGCTGACCTTCTGGCCCGGGAAGAGCCCGTTAGGCAGGCGCATCCGCGCGCTTCCCGATACCACCTGGCTCACGGTGATCGGCGTTCTGGGCGATATCCAGTGGGAAGAGTTCGGCGAGGACCATCCCACCGACCACCTCCAGCTCCACGTCCCCTACGCGCGTGCGCCATGGCGCTCGGTGGCGCTGATGGTGCGCACCAGCGGCAATCCCCGGGCCCTGGTCGATCCGGTGCGGCGCGCCGCGCTCGCGGTCCATGCCGACGTGCCCGTCTTCGACGCCATGACGATGTCGCAGGACCGCCAGGATACCTCGGCGGGCCAGCAGTCGTGGGCCTGGCTCTTCGGGGTGCTGGGCTGCCAGGCGCTGATCATGACCGCGATCGGCCTGTATGGCCTGCTGGCGTTCGGCGTCGCGCAGCGCCGCCGCGAAATCGGCGTGCGCGTGGCGCTCGGCGCCCGGCCGGCGCTGGTGGTGCGCATGATCGTCCGCCATTCGGTGCTGCTTACCCTCTCGGGGCTGGCGGTCGGCCTGGTGGGTGCCACGATGATCGCGCGCCTGATCGCGGGAATGGTCTGGGGCGTGAGCGGGTCATTCCTGCCCGTGGTCCTGGCCACCAGCACGCTCCTCGCGACCGCCCTGCTGGCCGCGGCCGTACCGGCGCGTCGCGCCGCGCACGTCGATCCCATCATTGCCCTCAGGGCGGAGTAGACGATGAGCGATTTCCTGTTCGACATGCGCAAGGCGCTTCGCACCCTCTTCCGGACGCCCGGCTTCACCATCGTCGCGGTGCTGACCCTGTCGTTAGGCATCGGCGCCAATACCGCGCTCTTCAGCGTGGTGGATGCGGCGTTGCTGCGGCCGCTGCCATATCCCGCGCCCGACCACCTGATGCACGTCAACTCGATCAACAAGCGGGGCTTCGAAGGCGCCGTCTCGCCGGCCGATTTCCAGGACTGGCGGCGGATGGCGCGCTCCTTCGACGGCCTGGTGGCGCTGGCGGGCTCTTCCTACGCCCTGAGCGGTGACGGGCCGGCTGAGCAGCTGCCCGCCGCGCAGGTGAGCAACGGTTTCTTCCGCATGATGCGCGTGGCTCCGGCGACGGGCCGGGTCTTCACCGATGACGAGACGATCTTCGGCCACGATCATGTCGTGATGCTCTCCGACGCGATCTGGCGCCGCCGTTTTGGCGCCGACCGCAATCTCATCGGCCACACGATCCGGCTCAACAGCACCCCGTACCTGGTCGCCGGCGTCATGCCGCGGGGCTTCAACTTCCCCGACCAGTCGCAGATCTGGGTTCCGCTGGCGTTCGATTCGGCGACCTCGGCGATGCGCGGCGGCCACTACCTCGATGTCGTGGGCCGGCTGAAGCCCGGCATCGGTGTGAGCGTCGCGGCGCAGGAAATGAAGTCGCTGGCGACCCGCATCGGCGCCGACAATCCCGGCGTCAACATCGGTTTCTCGACCATCGTGATGCCGTTGCGCGACTCGATGGTCGGCGACGTGCGCACCCCGCTGCTGCTGCTGCTGGGCGCCGTCGGGCTGGTGCTGCTCATCGCCTGCGTGAACGTCGCCAACCTGCTGCTGGCTCGCGGCACCGCGCGGGCGCGGGAGCATGCGGTGCGCGCGGCGCTGGGTGCGTCGCAGCGCCGGCTGATTTCGGTGGTCATGGCCGAGAGCCTGTGGCTGGGGCTGGCGGGCGCGAGCCTGGGATTGGCGCTCGCGGCCTGGGGCATCGATGCCATCGTGGCGATGGCGCCCGAAGGCGTGCCCGGACTCACGTCGGTGCGCATCGATCCCACGGTGATGGGTTTCGCGCTGGCGGCGGGGATTCTCACCAGCCTCCTCTTCGGCGCATTACCGGCGCTGCGCGCGGCGCGGGCCTTCGCCCTTTCCGATCGGCTGCGCGACGGCGGCGCGGCGTTAGGCGGTATGCATGGCCGCCGCTCGCGCCAGGTGCTGGTCGCGGCCGAAGTCGCATTGGCCGTGGTGCTGGTCGTGGGAGCCGGGCTGTTGCTCAAGAGCTTCGGGCGGCTGGCCTCGGTGGATCCGGGATTCGATCCCAGCCATGTCCTGACCTACGACGTCGCCCTGTCCGACGACACCGCCACCACCGTTTCGGCGGCCTTCTTCCGCACGCTCCTGGAGCGCACCAGGGCGCTCCCGGGGGTCAAGTCGACGGCGGCCATTTTCGGACTGCCGCTGCGGGATTTCGGGTACTCGATCTCGGTCAGCAATCTGGACGGCCACGACCTGACGCCGCAGGAGCAGGAGAATCGGACGTCGCCGCAGATACGCGTCGTGACGCGTGACTATTTCCGCACGTTAGGCGTGCGCACCCTTGCGGGCCGCACCTTCTCCGCCAGCGACGTCCGCGGTGCGCCGACGGTCGTGGTGGTGTCGGATCTGTTCGCCAAACAGACCTGGCCCGGGCAGAATCCCATTGGCCATTACGTCACGCTGGGCACCAGGCTGGGGCTGGGGAAGGACGCGCCACGGGTTGGCGGCGAGGTGATCGGGGTGGTGCAGGACGTCCATGACGAGGGTCTGGATTCCAAGGGCCGGCCCTGGATGTATGCGGTGCACGACCAGTATCCGGAGAACTTCATGTCGGTGCTGGTGCGCACCGAAGGCGACCCCAATGCGCTGGTCAACCCGGCGCGTGCGGTGCTCAACGAAATCAACCCCGACGTTCCCGCCTTCCGTGTGCGCACCATGGAAGAATGGGTGTCGCGCTCGATGGCGACGCAGCGCTTCTACGCCATGCTGATCGCGATCTTTGCGGGGCTGGCGTTATCGCTGGCGGCGGTGGGCGTCTACGGCGTGTTGTCTCAGGCGGTCGGCGAGCGCACCCGCGAGATCGGCTTGCGCATGGCGCTGGGTGCCGCGCCCGACCAGGTCACCGCGCTGGTGGTCCGGCAGGGTGTGGCTCCGGCATCGGTCGGTCTCGTGATTGGCCTGGTTGGGGCGCTGGGCGCGAGCCGGCTGCTCTCGAAGATGCTCTTCGAGGTCAAGCCCGCCGATCTGCCGACCTATGCTGGCGTGGCGCTGCTGATCGTCATTGTGGCGACCCTGGCGGCCTGGCTTCCGGCCCGTCGGGCGGCGAGGGTGGATCCCCTTGTCGCGCTGCGCAGCGACTGAAGAGGAGAGAGGACGGGGAGAACGACGGGTGTCTTTCTCCCCCTTCCTCTCTCCTCTATCTTCTGGCATGGCCGGTTACTCGGGAACGCCCCTGGTCGACAAGCTTGGCCTCAAACCGGGGATGAAGGTGCATTTCTGCGAGGCGCCGCGGGACTACTTCAAGACCCTCGGGCGCACGCCGACGATCGTGCTGATGACACGGCTCAAGGGCACGCTCGATTTCATCCAGTATTTCGTGACCGCCAGGCGCGACCTCGAGGCCAGATTCCCCGCGCTCGAACAGGCCCTGGCCACCGACGGCATGCTCTGGATTTCCTGGCCCAAGAAGGCATCGGGGGTCGACACCGATCTCAGCGAGGATCTCATCCGTGAAGCCGGCCTCGCCAGCGGACTGGTGGACGTTAAGGTCTGCGCCGTCGACGATATCTGGTCGGGGCTCAAGTTCGTCCGCCGCCTCGCCGATCGTTAGGCAATGATGGCCCAGTCTTCCGGACCCCGGACCCCGGGCCCCGGACCCCGCATCCTCATCGCCGATGACCAGAAGGACGTCCTCGAAGCGCTGAAGATCCTGCTCAAGACCGAAGGCTTCGAGGTCGACACCGCCACCTCGCCCGGCGGCATCCTCGCCGCGGTCGAGAAGAGCGACTACGACGCCGTCCTGATGGACATGAACTACACCCGCGACACCACCGGCGGGATCGAGGGCCTCGATCTCATCAGCCGGCTGCGCGGCCTCGACGGCATGGTCCCGCTGATCGTGATGACCGCCTGGGGCAGCGTCGACGGCGCCGTCGAAGCCATGCGCCGCGGCGCCCGCGACTACATCGAGAAGCCCTGGGACAACGGCCGGCTGCTCAGCACGCTGCGCACCCAGATCGAGCTGGGCAAGGCGCTCCGCGCCGGCCAGCGCCTCGCCGACCAGAACCGCATCCTCAAGCGCGAAGGCTTCCCCGAAATCATCGCGGCGGCGCCGGCGATGGGCCCGGTGCTCTCGTTGATGGAGCGGGTCGGCCCGTCGGATGCCAACGTGCTGATCACCGGCGAGCATGGCACCGGCAAGGAGCTGGTCGCCGAGTGGCTGCATGCCTCGTCGCCGCGCGCGGCGCGCCCGATGATCGCCGTCAACCTGGGCGGACTCTCCGAGGGACTCTTCGAGAGCGAGATGTTCGGCCACGTGAAGGGCGCATTCACCGACGCCCGCACCGAGCGGATGGGGCGCTTCGAGCTGGCCGACGGCGGCACGCTGTTCCTCGACGAAATCGCCAACATCCCGCTGGCCCAGCAGGCCAAGCTGCTGCGGGTGCTGCAATCCGGAATCGTCGAGCGGGTCGGCAGCGCCAAGGGCCGGCGGATCGACGTGCGGGTGCTGGCCGCCACCAACGCCAATCTGCGCGAAGAGGTCGCCGCGGGCCGGTTCCGCGAGGATCTGCTGTTCCGCATCAATACCATCGAGCTCCAGCTCCCGCCGCTGCGCGAGCGTCGCGAAGACATCGCGCCGCTGGCGACGCATTTTCTGAGGCGGCACGCGGCACGGTACCGGAAAAATCTCGCCGGTTTCGACGCCGACGCGCTCCAGATGCTGCTGAGCCATTCCTGGCCCGGCAATGTCCGCGAGCTGGACCACGCGGTCGAGCGCGCGGTGCTGCTGGCGCAGGGCACGACGGTTCGCGCCGCCGATTTCGCGCTCCACGCCGGCAGCGGCGCCGCGGCCCGTCTCGACGAAATGACCCTCGAGGATGTCGAGGGCGTCCTCATCCGCAAGGCGCTGGAGCGCGCCGGCGGCAACGTCACCCAGGCGGCCCTCGCGCTCGGCTTGTCGCGCAGCGCGATGTATCGCCGGCTGCAGCAGCACGGCCTCTGAGGCACGACCGCCGAGTCCTTCTCTACAGCCTGGCGGGCGGGCTTCCCGCGACTCTGCTGCTCGCGATCCTGCTCGTCATCGGAAACTTCGACGCCAAGACCCGCTGGACGCTGCTGCTCATCGCCGGCGGCTGCTGGATCGGCTTCGCCTTTGCCGCACGCGAGCGCGTCATCCGTCCGCTCCAGACCATCGCCAACATGATCGCCGGCCTGCGCGAGGACGACTTCTCGATTCGCGCCCGCGGCGCGAATGCCGAAGACGACCTGGGGCTCGCCTTTCTCGAGATGAATGCGCTGGGCGAGACGCTGCGCCAGCAGCGGCTCGGCGCCCAGGAAGCGACGGCGCTGCTGCGGCGGGTGATGGTCGAAATCGACGTCGCCGTCTTCGCCTTCGACGAGCAGGAACGATTGCGGCTGGCCAATCGCGCCGGCAGCCGGCTCCTCGCGCGCCCGCTCGAGCAGCTCCAGGGCGCCACCGCCGCCCAGCTCGGCCTCGCCGACTGTCTGCACGGCGACACCACCGGCGTGCGCGAGATGACCTTCGGCGGTCGCCAGGGCCGCTACGGTTTGCGCCGCAGCACCTTCCGGCAGGGCGGGCGGCCGCACACCCTGCTGGTGCTCGCCGACCTCTCGCGCGCGCTGCGCGATGAAGAGCGGCAGGCGTGGCAGCGGCTGATCCGCGTGCTCGGCCACGAAATCAACAACTCGCTGGCGCCCATCAAGAGCGTGGCCCAGAGCCTCCAGGCAAAAGTGGCGCGCAACGGCGAGCCGTCCGACGATCTCGCCGGCGGCCTAGCGCTGATCGCCGGACGCGCCGAATCGCTGTCGCGGTTCATGAACGCCTACGCCAGGCTGGCGCGGCTGCCGAGGCCGAAGCTGGCGCCGCTGCAAGTCGAGGACTGGGTGACGCGCATCGCCGGGCTGGAGCGGAGATTGTCCGTCGTCGTCGAGCCGGGTCCAGAGCTGACCATCCAGGCCGACGGCGATCAGCTGGATCAGCTGCTCATCAACCTGGTCACGAATGCCGTCGATGCCAGCTTGCAGGAAGGCCAGAGGCCGGGGGCCAGAGTGGTGGTCAGCTGGCAGGCTGAAGAGGGACATCTCGAAGTGCTGGTGCGCGACGACGGTCCGGGTCTGCCGCGGTCGGCGAATCTGTTCGTACCGTTCTTTACGACGAAGCCCAACGGTTCGGGAATCGGACTTGCGCTCTCACGGCAGATCGCCGAAGCCCACGGCGGGACCGTGACCCTTCAGAATCGAACTGATGCTACAGGCTGCGAGGCTCGGCTCCGGCTTCCGCTCTCCGAAGGGCGCGCAGCGTGAAGATGATCTGGGTGTAGAAGGCCACCGCCATTACCAGGTTGGCGGCCAGCAGCGGCCAGGTGAAGACCGGCGACATCCGCAGCATCCACACCGAGACGAAGGCGATCAGAATCGCGGCGAACGGCGCCACCAGGACGAGCCGCTTGAAAGGCTCGCCCGGCTTGTCGCAGAGCGCGAACGAAACACCGCTCAAGGCGAACAACGCCGTCATGCCGAGCAGATGGGAATGCGCCGCGAGCAACAAGTCGTGCGAGTCGGTGCCGGCACCGCCGGCGGCGAGAAAGCGCGCCGCGGTCTGGCGGGCAAAGACGATCGACACGCCGTAACCCGCCGCTTGCGCGATGGTGATCCAGCGGGCCAGGCTCCGGAAAACCGGTGGAACCGCGGCCCAGGTGAGTGTTTCAAGTCGCTGCGGCATGGTGACAAACATATCGTGCCCTTTCGGGCGCCGGAACCGTGACAGCCCGCCGCGCTTGGGGTATTGTTCGGGCGATGTCGCGCCCCTGGCTCCGTGCCCGCGCCGTCCTGACGGCCGCGCTCATCCTCTTCATTCATGCTCGAGGGTGGGCGGGAGAGATCCCCTGTCCGCGGCACTCGGCGGAGCAGCACTCGGCTGCGGGCCATCAGCATGTCCACGCCGGCCATGACCACGGCCGGCAGTCCCGGCCCGGCGATCCCTGCACCTGCCTCGATCATTGTCCCTCATGCCAGGCCGTCGCCCTCGTCCCGCGCATGCCGGGTCTTCCAGAATCGGTCTTCGTCGTCTCCAGCGGTGGCTCCGTCGCGCCGCCGTGGATCCATCTTCCTTCCCGCGCAGACTTTCAACTTCCTTTCGCGACAGCTCCTCCAGCGTAGAGACAGTCGCCAGTCATAACAGTCGCCACAGTCGCCGCAGTAGTGGGCAGTGGCCCGGCGTCAGTCTTCAACTGGAGAGATTCTCATGCGTCGCAAGACAATTGCGCGCACCGTTCGGTGCGTGTGTTTCATGGCAGCATGCTGCGCCGGCGCGAAGAGCGCCGCCGCACAACAGCCCGATACCGGGAAAGTCAGCGGCGATTCGCTGACCCGGAATACGATGATGATGCACGCCGTCACCATCACCACGACCAAGCCCCGCCGCGACGAGCCGGTGGCCGCGGTACGGGTGACCCCCGAAGTGATCGCTCGCACCCCGGCCGAAAATCCCTGGGACCTGCTGCGCCAGACCGCCGGCGTCGAAGTGCACGACCAAGGGCAGGGCCCCGGCTTCGCCTCCGATGCGTCGATTCGCGGCTTCTCCTCCGACCACTCGACCGACCTCGCCCTCTGGATCGACGGCGTTCCGATCAACGAGCCGGTCAACGGGCATGCCGAGGGTTACAACGACTGGTCGCTGTTGATGCCGCAGGCGGTGCAGAGCATCGAAGTATTGAAAGGTCCGGTGAGCGCGCTCTACGGCAACTTCGCACTCTCGGGTGTCGTGAACGTGCGGACCAGCGAGCGCGACAGCGGCGCAGTCCTGACCGGGTCGGTCGGCGCCTTCGGACGCCTCGAAGGGTCGCTCGTCACCGGGTTCGATCATGGCGCGAACGGCGGCGTCATCGCCTTCCGGGGCCTCAAAGAAGATGGCTGGCGCCGGCACTCCGGTTACGATCTGGGCCAGGCGCATGCGCGCATCATCCACCAGTTTTCCGATCAGCTCACGCTCGACGCCGGACTCGAGCTGTATGCGTCGGGGTGGGACTCGCCGGGATTCATCAGCGACAGCGTCTTTCAGCTGCACCAGTACAACGGCGTGTCGAATTTCACCGACGGCGGCTTCAAGCGGCACGCGCAGGAACGGGTGAGCCTGCGGCAGGTGATCGGAACCACGGCGCTGTGGCGCACGACGGCCTATGCGACGCAGGGCCGCTGGCAGCTGTTCATGACGCTGCCGCCTGAAGGCGGCCTCGGCGAAGGACTCGGCAGCCAGACCGAGGAAGAGGATCAGCGCCACGGCTACGGCGCCACCAGCGCGTTGACGTGGATCCTGCCCCGCGGCGAAGTCACCACCGGCGTCGAGGGACGCTGGGATCGCGCCGACTATCAGCGCTGGTTCACCACCGACCGGATACGCGATTCATCGGATCTTCTGGTTGGCGCGCGTCAGATCTCCGGTGCGGCCTTCGTCCAGACCTCATTCGACCTGACGCCGCATGTTCGCCTCCAGCTGGGCGGACGCTACGATGCCGCCAACACGCAATCCACACCGGCGGGCGGCAGCACGACCAGCGAGACCCACGGCATCATGTCTCCCAAAGCGGGATTGCTGCTCCATCTGCCTTTCTCGGGCGCGGTGTATGGCAACGTGTCTCGGGGCTTTCGCGAGACCGACGGCATCATCGCCGACCCGACGCTGCCGTTCATCACCGCATGGTCGTACGAATCCGGTGTGAAGTTCGATCGTGGCCGGGTGAGCGCAACCGCCGCGCTCTTCCGGATCGACGTGTCGAACGAGCAGACCTTCAACCCCGTCACGCTGCAATCCACCAGCGGAGGGCAGAGCCGCCGGCAGGGCGTCGAGCTGGAGACGAATGTCCGCATAACGAGTGCGGTCAGTGCCGACGCCGACTTCACCCTCAACAACGCGAAATACCTGCACCTCGTCACCTCAGACGGCGACACCCTCGATGGCGCACGGGTTTTCAATACGGCGCGCTACGTCGGCGTTGCCGGCATCACCCTTGCGCCGGTGCGGCAGCGCTGGAACCTGCGCCTGGCCACGAACCTGCTCGGCCAGTACACCCCCTTCGATGAGCCCGGCGTCGAGCTGCCCTCGTACGCGCTGGTCAACTTCGGCGGCGGCATCAAGCTCGGACGTGACGGCGGCATCAATCTCGGCATCCGCAATCTCTTCGACGTTGCCTATCGCGAGCTGCGCGCCGCCGGCTTCGTATCGCCAGGCCAGCCGCGGTCGTTCTACGCGTCGATGCGGGCGAGCTGGTGAGCGCGCTATACTTGGGGATGGGATCGCGCATCATGAATTCGTTGGGCGTACTGCTCATCCTGTGCGCCTGCAGGGGTCGTGAAGCTCCGCCGGCCGCGACATCGGCGGATCATTCGGCACCTCAAGTCCATCTCGCCGAATATGGCGGCAAGGTATTCGACCTGAAGGAGCAGCGCGGCAATGTCGTGCTGCTCTTCTTCGGGTACACCCATTGCCCCGACATCTGCGCCACCACCCTCGCCGATTTCGCCGGCGTCAGGCATCGGCTCGGCCCGCGCGCGGACCAGGTGAAGTTCGTTTTCATTTCCATCGATCCCCGCCGCGACACGCCGCAGGCCACGCAGCAATACGCCCGCGGCTTCGACCACAGCTTCATCGGGCTCTCCGGTGATTCCACCGCGATCGCGAAGATCGAGCGCGACTTCCATGTCGCGTCGTACGCCGAAAAGGATTCGGCGGGGCAATACACCGTCGCGCACTCGGGAAGCGTCTTCGTGATCGGAAAGGACGGCGGCCTGACCGAGACGCTGCCGTTCTCCGGGCCCGCGGAAGAAACCCTCTTCGAGCTGACCGACACCGCGCTCCGGGCGGAGGGTCAATAGATCGTGAGCAGGCGGCTCGGGATCGTCGCGGTCCTGTTGATTGCCGGATTCGGGATCGGGATGACGCTGCCCAGTTGGCGCGTCATCACGATCACGTTTCCGCGAGGTGGACGGAGCTGGTCGGTGGCGGGCGAGAGCCCGCGGCTGCTGCCCGGAACGATGGATATCGATGACGACGGCCGGCTGCGCCTGCGGGTGATCAACGAAGACTCCGTGTCGCATTCGGCGGGTGTGATCGCCGTATCGGCGGGAGACAGCACGATCGTGTCCGCCGATCTCTGCACGGGAACGCACAGAAGAGGGGCGAACACGATCCTGCTGCGCTGACGAATCTGCTGCTACTGCCCGTCAATCACCGCCGACAACAGCACCGTTCCATTCGTGCCGATCGACACACTGCCGAGGCTGGCGTTCTGGTCGAACACCAGGTGCAGCTCGCTGTTCGAGCCGGCCGAAGCACTGCCGCTCACCTGCACGTTGGCCGCCGCCTCGATATCGGAGCTCGCGCCCTGGAGCGCCACCGCGTAATCGGTGTTGCCCTGGAGCGTTTGCCCGATGCCGAAGCCGAGGCTGCCCTTGAAGCTGATCTGCGGCTGCGCGACGATCAGGCGGACGCGAACGTAGTTGCCCGCTTCGACGGTGCCGCGGGCGAAGAGGCGGCCCGAATCGGTCGGCAGCGCCATCAGGTCGATGGTCACCGGCGAGCGCAGCTGCACCGTGGTCCACTGGCCGGCGTGCGCCGAGTCGAGGGCGCTGTGCAGCATCGCCACCGACGTGATGGTCACCCTGAAGCTCGACACGGTGTCGGGGGACACCGAGCGATTCGGCGTCGAGCTGTCGGGCGATGCGGGAAAGAGCGACGAGGTCGAGGAATCGGCGCGCTGGAGGGTCATGGCCAGGTTGCCGGTCGCATCGATGCCCAGGGTACTCGAGCAGGCGCCGAGCGCCGCGAGACTCAGGGTGGCGATGCCACGGGTGATGAGAGTCTTGGTATTCATCATGTGCTCCTTGTTCGAGGTTCTCAGCGCCGGCCCTTCGCCTGCGCCGTCGACTCAAGACGAGCCGCCACGCCAGGGCATAACGCGCGTGACAGGCGTCACCTGTTTATCATCCCGTTATGCCCCACCCCCATCACTCGTCCTATGACTGAGGCCGGCGATGGCGCCATCGTGCGCCAGGTGCTGGATGGGGACACCGAGGCCTTCGGGATCCTGGTGGAGCGATACCGGATCGAGTTCGGCCGGGTCGCCGAGGCGATGCTGGGTGACCGCGATGCCGCCGAGGACGTGCTCCAGGAATCCTTCATTTCGGCGTATCGGTCGCTGGGGCGGTGCCGGGATCCGGAACGGTTCAAGAGCTGGGCTTTCCGGATCGTGACCAACCGGTGCCGCGATCTGTTGCGGAAGCGGCCGGCGATTTCGATCGACCTGGTCGAGGTCCCGGCGAAGGAAGCGGCCGACATGCCGGCCGAGGATTCGGAGCTGGCGGCGCAGCTCGAGCGGGCGATGAGCCGGCTCACGCCCGAGCAGCGCGAAGTGTTTGTGATGAAAGAGGTCGAGGGCCGCTCGTACGAAGAGATGGCCGAGCTGCTCGACCTGAAGATCGATGCGCTGCGGATGCGGGTGATGCGGGCGAAGACGGTCCTGCGAAAGGCGATGACATGAGCGACGACGACAAGCTCCAGCGGGCCAGCGACGCGATGCGTGCGAAGCTCAAGGGCCCCGATGCGTCGTTCACCGGCCGGGTGATGGACCAGGTGCGCAAGGAGCCGCGGCCGGTTCGCGTGCCGCGCGGCATCGAGATTCCGCGCTGGTCGATTCCCCTGGCCGCCGCGGCCGCGGTGGTGCTCTACTTCGCGGGCGCCCGGTTTGGGTCAAGCGCGTCAAGCACGTCAAGCACGTCAAGCACGTCAAGCACGTCAAGCCTCTTAGTGGCGTCGCCGCGCCCGGACACCGTCTACGTCCGCTTCGAGCTCGCCGCTCCCGGCGCCCGGCAGGTGAAACTCGCCGGTGATTTCAGCGGCTGGCAGCCGACGGTGCCGCTGGAGAAGAACGACAATGGGAAGTGGGTCGCGACGGTGCCCGTGGCCGTCGGCGTGCATCGCTATCAGTTCGTCGTCGATGACGCCTGGCTGCCGGATCCGGCGACCGGCGGCGTCGACGATGGATTCGGCGGCCGGAACAGCGTGGTCGTCGTTGGTCCGAAAGGAGTGGTCCGGTCATGATCGTTCTCGCTTTACTGATGATGGTTCAGCAAACCGACTCGACGCGCGCCCGGCTACAGGCGCGCGGCCTTCCCGCCGATCTCGCCGCCCAGGTTACCGTGGTGGCGCAGCAGACCGCCGGCCAGGGTCTGCCGGCGCAGGCCATCGTGGACAAGGCGGTCGAGGGATTCTACAAGCACGTGCCGCCGTCGCGGATCGAGGCGGCGGTGCGGGACCTGTCGCAACGGCTGGGGCGCGCGCGTGCGGAGTTGCGCTCGGGGGGGGTGGCCGATGCGTCGGGTGGCGTGATCGCCGGCTCGGCGGACGCGTCGGCGCAGGGCATCGCCCGCGGCGACCAGGTGGCGATGATCCACGCGGCGCCTGACGATGAATCGGCGGCATCGGGCCTCTCCGTCGCGGCGGCGCTGGTGGTGCAGGGGATCGATCCGCGGACGTCGGCGCAGCTGGTGACGTCGTCGTTCGCGCACGGCCGGACGCTGGCGCAGGTGCTCGATCTGCCGGCCGCCGCACGCGCGCTCCAGGTGCGCGGGACCTCCACGACCGAGGTGGGGCGCCAACTTCTCGACGGCATCAGCGCGGCCGGAACGGTGACCGGCCGCACCGGTGTCACGGCCAGGCCGGTGGTCCCGCCGGTGAGAGTGCCATAACTCGAATCCAACGCATCCTGCCGGCCGCCGCGGCGTGCATGCTGGTGCCCGTCGCGATTCTGCACGCCCAGCTCTCGCTCGGGCTCGGCGTCGTCAATGCTCGCTATGGCCAATCGCCGGCGGCAACGGCGGCACAAATCGCTTCCCGGTACGACTGGCTCCATGGACTGGACCAGGGCTTCGCTGAAGGAAGCCTGGCGCAATTCAGCGGCGGCGTATGGGCGGCGCAGTTGTCGGCTCGCGAGGGCCACGCGCGGCCGGCCGGTTTTCTGGGCGTGATCGGCAGCGATGGGTCAATCGAGGCCAATGTGCTCAGCGGCGACATCGCGACGGGCCGTCTCCAGGAAGCGGTCGGCGCGGGGCGTCGGTTCGGCATGGTGCTGGCGAGCTTGGCATTCTCGGGCGGAGTTCTACGAGATACCGGCGGCACCTTCATTCCGCAGCTCTCTGGCCGCGCCGCGATCACGATCAGCGGACTGACGGCGAAGGCACAGCGCTACGAAGGCAGAAGTGCGCGGTACACCGATGTCGAGCTCTCCGCCGAAGCACGGAGGCTGGGGCTCATAAGCGCGTCGGGCGGGAGCGGGGAACGATTCAATGCCAATGGCGAGAATGACTGGATGTGGCATGTAGAAATCGCCGCGCATCCCAGCTCGGTCCTGGGCGTCGAGTTCGGCGCCGGCCGGACGCCCACGTCGCCCGAAGGATTCCAGGTTGGGAACTACGCCGCCCTTGGCCTGCGCCTCACCTACGTCCCGCGCGTTCCGCGCCCCGCGATCAGCCGGACGCCGTCGGGTACCCGCGTGGCGTTCTCGTTAGGCAGCGCCCGTGAGGTGTCGATCGCCGGAGACTGGAACGACTGGACGCCCGTCGCGATGAGCCGAGGCAGCGACGGTCTCTGGACCATCGTCCTGCCCGCGATGAGCGGCGCCCACAAGTTTTCGCTGACGGTCGACGGCAAAGCGGTCGTACCGCGCGGCGTGCCACGACTGCCCGACGGGTTCGGCGGAGAGGCCGGTCTGCTGGTTATCGGTTAGGCAGTGGTCTTGTGAAAACGAAGCGTGGCGAAGCCCAGCGTCAGCAGGCCGATCGCGAGCAGGATCAGCATCTGCGGCCACAGGATTCCCCAGCCGGTGCCGCGCAGGAAGACGCCCCGCACGATGACGAGGTAGTGCCGGATGGGATCCAGGAGCGTGAGCTGCTGGAGGAATGTCGGCATGTTCTCGACCGGGAACATCATCCCCGACAGCATCATCGCCGGCAGGAAGAAGAGGAACATCGACATGAAGGCTTCCTGCTGGGTATTGCTGATCGTCGAGATCAGCAGGCCCACGCCGAGGCCGGTGAGGATGAAGATCAGGCTCGAGACGGTGAGCAGCAGGAACGAGCCCTGGAAGGGAATCTTGAACCAGAGCAGCGACACGGCCGTGACCAGCACCATGTCGGCGAGTGCGATCAGCGAGGCGGGGACCGTTTTCCCGATGATCAATTCGCCCGGCGTCAGCGGACTCACCATCAACTGCTCGAGCGTCCCCAGCTCGCGCTCGCGCACGATGGCGAGCGACGTGAGCAGCAGCGCCATCATCATCACGATATTCCCCATCACCGCGGGCACATTGTAGGCTCGGCTCTCGAGATCGGGGTTGTACCAGGCGCGTACCCTGAAATCCACGCCGAGTAGACTGCCCGTCTGCCCGTCTGCCCGCCTGCCCGTCTGTTGCAGGCCCCACGCCGTGATGATCTGCGTCGCGTATCCCAGCGCGATGTTCGCGGTGTTCGCGGTGCTGCCGTCTACGAGGATCTGCACGTGGGGGCTGCGGCCCGAGGCGAGGTCGGCCGCGAATCCGCGGGGGATGTCGACGCCCATCAGCACCGTGCCGCGGTCGAGGGCGCTGGTGAGATCGGCGGGTGTGTTGGCGATGGTCTGGATGTCGAAGTATCCGGTCGCGCCGAGGGTCTGGATCAGGGCGCGCGACGTCGCGGTGCGGTCGCCGTCGACGATCATCGTGGAGCTGTTGCGGACGTCGGTGTTCACGGCGTAGCCGAAGATCAGCAGCTGGATGATGGGCGAGACGAAGAGCATCCGCCGCGAGCGCGGATCGCGCAGCATCTGCCGGAATTCCTTCCGGATCAGTCTGGAGAGCCGCGCGACGTTCACGCGATCTCCTTCTTGAAGGCGTTCACGGCGAGGCCGAGCCCCACGACGGCGTAGGCCACCATCGCCGCGGCCTGGGGCCACAGCACGCTGAGGCCCACGCCCTTGAGGAAGACCCCCCGCAGCACTACCACGAAGTACCGCGCCGGCACGACGGTCGAGATGATCCGCAGCGGCAGCGGCATGCTGGCGATGTCGAACATCAGCCCCGAGAGCAGCACCGAGGGCAGATAGGTGGCGAGCATCGCCAGCTGGGTCGCGAGCAGCTGTGATTTCAGCGCCGCGCTGATGAAGATGCCCAGGCCTAACGAGCCCAGCAGGAAGAGGAAGGCCATCGCCAGGAGCAGCAGCGCGCTGCCGCGCAGCGGCACGGCGAATATCGTGAGGCCCAGGGTGACGGCGATGGTGACGTCGATCATCCCGATCACGAGGTAGGGCACCAATTTCCCGCCGATCACCTCGACCGGATGGACCGGCGTGGCGGCGAGCTGTTCCATCGTGCCGCGTTCCCATTCGCGGGCGATGGTCAGGGCGGTGAGCATGGCCGAGATGATCATCATGATCACGGCGACGAGGCCGGGGACGATCATGTTGGCGCTTTCAAGCGCCTCGTTGTACCAGACCCGGGGCTCGACCTGGATCGGCAGCGCCAGCTGGTTCTGCGCGGCGATGATCGCGGTGGCGTAGTTCATCGAGACCGACGCGGTGTTGGCGTCGGCACCGTCGACGATGGCCTGGACCGGCGCGGGGCGGCCGGCGTCGAGGTCCTTCTGGAAGCCCGGTGGAATGACCAGGGCGATCCGGACGACGGCCTTGTCGAGCAGCGGCGCGATCTCGGCGCTGTTGGTCACCCGCTGGGTCACGCGGAATCGGCCCGCGGCCTCGAAGGCCTGGACCAGCTGGCGGCTGCGCTGGCTCTGGTCCTGGTCCAGCACCGCAAGCCGGATGTCCTTCACGTCGAAGCTGATGATGTAGCCGAAGAAGACGATCATCGCCGCCGGCACGAGGAATGCCATCGCCAGGCTGCGCGGATCGCGCTTGAGCTGGATCGTCTCCTTGCGGGCGACCGCCCAGAGCCGCGGCAGCGAGATCATCCCAGCACCTGCCCGCCCGACTGTTCGACCAGCTTGATGAACGCTTCTTCGAGGGTCGGCACGCCGAGGCTCTTCTTGAGCGCGGCGGGTGTGTCCAGGGCGATCAGTTTCCCCCGGTTCATCAGCGCCACCCGATGGCAGTACTCGGCCTCTTCCATATGGTGCGTCGTGACCAGCACCGTGGCGCCGAGCCCGGCGATGATTTCCCAGAAGTTGCGGCGCGAGACCGGGTCGACCCCGGAGGTCGGCTCGTCGAGGAAGAGGACCGGCGGCTCGTGGATCATCGCGGTGCCTAACGCGAGGCGGTGCTTCCAGCCCAGCGGCAGGTCCTGGGTGGGGCGGTTCTCGTCGTGCTCCAGGCCCGACATCTGGAGGATCCACTCGCGGCGCTTCCGGAAGCGCTCGCCGGTCACCTCGTAGAGGCCGCCGAAGAACTCGATGTTCTCGCTGACGGTGAGGTCGCCGTAGAGCGAGAAGAGCTGGCTCATGTAGCCGATCTGCAGCCGGCCGAAACTGGTGGCGGTGCCGCTGGTCGGGGCGAGGAGGCCCGTCAGCATCTTGATCGTGGTCGTCTTGCCGGCGCCGTTGGGTCCCAGGAAGCCGAAGATTTCGCCCTGGGCGACTTCGAAGGAGACGTGATCGACGGCGGTGAAATCGCCGAACTTGCGGGTGAGGTCCTTGACCTGGATCGCGGGCTTCCCGACCGGCGGCTCCTCGTGCTCGAAGGGCGGCAATGTCACGGGCTCGGCGCCGAGGTAGAGGACCTTGTCGCAACGGTCGGCTTCGTCGGGCGTCGAGGTGGTGACGATGACCGTCATGCCGCCGTTGACGTTGTCACGGATGATGTCCCAGAGCTCGCGGCGCGAAATCGGGTCGACGCCAAAGGTCGGCTCATCGAGGAGCATGATGTCTGGATGGTGAATCAGGGCGCAGCACAGGGCGAGCTTCTGTTTCATGCCTCCGGAAAGCTGTCCCGCGAGGCGGTGCTCGAACTCACCGAGGCTGCTGAATTCATAGAGTCGCTTCAGGCGTGCGGGCCGTTCGGCTTTCGGCACATGATAGAGGTCGGCGTAGAAATCGATATTCTCGCGGATGGTGAGGTCGGTGTAGAGGCCGAAGCGCTGGCTCATGTAGGCGAAGGTGCCGTTGAGCCTGGCTTCACCCGCGGTCGGCTTCATCACCCCGGCGAGCATGCGCAGCGTCGTCGTCTTGCCGGCGCCGTCGGGGCCTACCAGTCCGAAGAGGGTGCCTTGCGGGACGTCGAAGCTGAGGTTGTCGACGGCGATGATGTGACCGTCGGCGCCGAATTTGCGGGTGAGGCCGCGGACCTCAATGGCCGAGGACGACATCGGCCGGGATCCCCGGTTTGAGATCCTGGGCGGAATCCTGCGTGATGCTCACCTTCACGGCGTAGACCAATTTCACCCGTTCTTCTTTCGTCTGCACGTTGCGGGGTGTGAATTCCGCCTGGCTGGAAATGAACGAGACGCGCCCACCGTAGTGCCGGGTCTTGTAGGTGTCCGAGGTGATCGACGCCTGGTCGCCGAGGTGGATCGCGCCGAGCTGGTCTTCGGGGATGTAGATCCGGACCCAGCGATCGTAGATGTTGATGATCGTCACCACCGGTGCGCCGGCGGGCACCGTCTCGCCCATTTCACGGTCTTTCACCGTGACGACCCCGTTGAAGGGCGCGCGGATCACGGCGTTGGCGAGCATGGCGTCGAGCTGGGCGATCTGCGCTTCGGCCTGGGTCACGGCGGCGCGCTGGGCGTCGATGCGCTCGGGGCGCGGGCCCGTCTGCACCAGCTGCTGTTGCTGTTCCGCCTGCGATTTCTGGCTCTGGAGGACGTCGAGCTGGAGCCGCGCCTTGTCGTATTGCTCCTGCGAGACGGCGCCGGCATCGAGGAGGTGACGGGTGCGGTCGAGGTCGCGCTGGGCGTCGGCGAGGCGGTCGTTGGCGGCGCGGGCGGCGGCGTCGGCCTGAACTTTTTCTTCCGGCCGGGAGCCGTGCTCCATTTCGGCGAGGCCGGCGCGAGCGGCCGACAGCTGGGCGGCCGCCTGGGCTCGTCGAGCCGCCATTTCGCTGCGGTCGAGGGTGGCGAGGGTATCGCCGGCTTTGACGGCGTCGCCCTCTTTCACGCGGATCGACTCGATCCGCCCTGGAGCCTGGAAGCCGAGCTGAGCTTCGGTGGCTTCGACCGTTCCCGAAGCGCCTAACGGACCGGACTGGTGACATGCCGCCAGTAGAGTCAGCGCCAGCAACCATGTGTATCGTGTCATCGGAGGTTTCGCGCGATCCAGTCGGGGGACAGCTCGCCCAGGGAGCGGGCGAGCTCGATGCGGGCCGCAATTTCGGAGTGCCGCGCTTCGATCAGTGAGGCGCGGGCTTGCAGGGCCTGCGCGAGGGCGTCGAGGTAGTCGATCTGGGTGCCGGAGCCGACGCCTAACGAGGTCAGCTCGATCTGCGCGACGGTGTCGGACTGGAGCGCGGCGCGGTCCAGGGCGTCGGTCTGGGCGTGGGCCTGGATCACCGAGGCGAGGGCGTGGTCCACGTTCTGGGTCACGTTCAGCTGGGCGAGCCGCAGCTGGTCGGCGGCGACCCGTTCGTCGTCCGCGGCGCGGTCGATCGCCGCGGCGCGCTGACCGCCGGTATAGAGCGGGTACGAGATGCCCACCAGCGCCGTCCACTCGGCCTTGAACGGATAGCTGGGGGCGCCGTGGTCGACGAGGATGGCGCTGGTGCGCAA
This sequence comes from Gemmatimonadales bacterium, assembly GCA_036493755.1. Taxonomy (GTDB): domain Bacteria; phylum Gemmatimonadota; class Gemmatimonadetes; order Gemmatimonadales; family JACORV01; genus DASXPG01. Next base: position 767 of record DASXPG010000091.1, on the reverse strand, counting down.
TTCGGGGAAGCGGGTGGCGCGCGCGGCGGACGCGCCCCAGCGGGCGGCGTCGGCGCGGCGGGTGGCTTCCTGGACTTCGGTGCTGGTCTGGCTGGCTCGGCCGATTGCCGCGGCGCGATCGGGCACGGCCGTGTCGATCAGGGCGACGGGGATCAGCGAATCCGATGGCACGGCCGTGAGCGACGAGAGATCCTGCCGGGCGACCTCGAGCTGTGCCGCGGTGGCGATTCGGGCCGCCCGGGCGCGGGCCTGGGCGGCGTCGGCACGCAGGACTTCGACCCGGGCCACTTTGCCTTGCGACAGCATCGCCTGCGTGCGGCTGAACTCCGCCGACAGCGCGGCGAGCTGCTGGTCCTGCGCCGCGAGGGTGAGCCGCGCGGTGAGGACTCTGAGGTACGCGCTGGCGACCTGGGCGATGAGGCGCTGCTGCGCCGTGTTGAGCGATGCGTCCGCGGCGTCGACGAGGGCGCGGGAGGCGCGGGTCCGGCTGCTGCGTCCGCCGAAATCGAAGAAGGTCCAGTTCAGCGAGGCGCTTCCCTGGAACTGCGTCTTCCCGAAGACCGGGATATTGGCGGTCGAGATCGGCGTCGGCAGGCCGTGGAGGGGATAGATCAGGCCGGGGAGCTGGTTCTGGGTCGCCGAGGCGTCCAGCGCGATTCTGGGCAGCGTTGCGGAGCGGGCGTCGGTGACGTCAGCGCGGGCGCGGCTGGCTGCGGTAGCGGCGATTGCGACCGTGGGATGCTGGCCGAGGGCGCGGCTGACCGCGT
>DASXPG010000090.1:0-10470 GCA_036493755.1 Gemmatimonadales bacterium | reverse complement strand
TCATCTTCGTTCTGGGTGCGCTGCTGTATATCGCCGCGGCGATCTGGTCCTTCACCAAGCGCACCTGGCTGTTCGCGGTGGTGGCGCTGCTGGTCGCCGGGCTGGGCCTCAGCACCTACCTGTTCCTCTATCTTCGCGCCGGCCTGCATCCGTTCATCAACGAGGCCGACGCCTCGACGCTGCACAACCTCTGGGCCGTCATCGGCCGCGAGCAGTATCCGCCGCGTTCGCCCTTCGACAACCCGATGTTCCAGTCGGGATTGGGCAATCCGCACCGGTTCTTCCAGCCCTTCAGCAATGACGATCCGACCAACACCTACTTCACGCTGCGGATCATCGGGCTCCAGTTCCTGAACTGGCTGCAGTACTTCGACTGGCAGTGGGCCTCGAGTCTCATGCGGCACATGACGCTGCTGGCCCCGGCGCGGCTGCCGTTCACGATTCTCTTCACCGCCCTCGGTATCCTGGGGGCGCAGGAGCATCGCAAGTGGGATCGCTCGAGCTTCTGGCTCATCGCCACGCTCTTCGCCACCACCAGCCTGGGCCTCGTCATCTATCTGAATTTCAAGCCGGGCTTTTCGATCGGGCTGGACTCATTCCCCGATCGTGACATCCACGAAGTCCGGGAGCGCGACTACTTCTTCACGATCTCGTTCCTGACCTGGGGCCTGTGGGCGGGGGCCGGAATCGCCGTGCTCTTCCGAAAATTGCGGGACCGGCTCGGTCCGCAGTCGACGATGGCGGCGTCGCCGATCCTGCTCCTCGCGCTGCTGCCGGCGATTCTGAACTTCAACGCCGCCAACCGGAAGTTCGGGCCTGCGGCGATGCTGGCCCACGACTTTGCCTACGACATGCTCATCGGGGTGCCGCCCTACGGCATTCTCTTCACCAACGGCGACAACGACACCTTCCCGCTCTGGTACATCCAGGAGGTCGAGGAGGTGCGGCAGGACGTCATGATCGTGAACCTGTCGCTCGCCAACACCGACTGGTACATCCGCCAGCTGCGCGATCTGCCGGCGCGCCCCTACCGGCCTGATGCCAACGCCATTCGGCTCTTCGGGCGCGACGCCGGTCCGCCCCCTTCGTGCAACGACCGCCAGCTCGCCGCGCTGAATGCGATGGCCGACAAGGCCGAGCGGCATCGCCCCGATCTGTCGCGGGGCCGGCCGATGTGTCTGCATACCCTGACCGACGACCAGATCGATCAGATGCAGCCCATGTTGCTCCAGACCAATCTCCCGCTCGACGTGGGCAACATCCATCACGTCTATCGGGCCAATACGCCGATGTACGTGAAGGACATCCTGATCCTGCGGTTGATCGAGGAGAATCTCGGCAAGCGGCCGATCGTCTTCGCGCTGACCGCGGGTACCGGCAACCGGCAGGGGCTCGATGCCTACGTCGTCGAAGAGGGACTTGGCTTCCGGCTGCTGCCCGACACCGTGCGTCTCGGCGGCAACATCGCGCCGGTCCGTTCCTTCCAGTCGGCGATCGATCTCCAGCGGACGCGGGTGTTGCTCGATTCGGTCTACAAGTACGGGAAGCTGATGCAGACCGACTCGCTGCGGCTCGAGCCGACCGACGATCAGATTGCCTACAATCTCGCGGTGGTCTACTACGCCCTTGCCGAGGGCTACATCCAGCAGAACAACCTGGCGGCGGCGCTTCCCGAGCTGAAGAAGACGGCGCACCTGACCACCGAGACCAGTCTCAACGACTACATCCGGCAGATCGAGGCCGCGGCCGCAGCCGCCGCCGCGGCGCCGCCGGCTGCACCGCCCGCCGCTCCCGCTCCCGCGGCCCATCCGGCGACGCGTCCTGCGGCTCATCCGCCGGCGCGCGGCACGGCCAAGCGACCGTAAGGCGGCTCAGGCCGAAGGGTCGGACCAGACGGCGCGCGGATGAACGCGCGCCGCTCTTTTTGCGGGAAGCCAGCTGGCCAGGATGCCCAGCGCGCCGAACACCAGCACCATCAAGCCCAGCAGCGACAGGTCGTTGACGTCGGACTGCTCCGGCTTGTCGTGGAGCAGCATCGCCAGCCAGCGTGCGAAGGAGAGTCCGACGCAGACTCCCGTCGCCGTGATCGAAAGACTTCGCCGCGTGACCCATTTCTCGATGTCGTGCGGGGCGGCGCCGAGTGCGACGCGAATGGCGATGTCACGCTCGCGGATCTTCACGATCTGATGCATCACGGCGGCGAGTGAATAGGCCGCGACGCCGCTCGCCATACCCGCCAGTCCCAGGCAGAGTCCGCTGAACCATTTCAAGGGAGCGCCGAAGTGCGTGAGCCGTGCACAGAGCGGCTGGATCGGTCCGAGCTGGGGAACGATGCGGGACCCGTCGGCCGGCGCGACGAGGAGCGCGCGGATCCTGCCCCAGACCGAGTCGGGAGCGATGATGTCGGCCAGGGTCGGCGGATTCTGAAGCAACGGCACGATGATGAGCGGCGGCTCGTCCCCCAGGTTGCCAAGACCGCGCGGGATTTCCGGATGGGCGATGCCGATGACGAGGTGATTGTCGGCGACGACGGTGCCCAGCTGTACGCCGAGGTGTACCGGGTTTGCTCCGGGGAAGATCGAGTAATTCGCGGCCGGATTCAGCACCGCGACACGCCGCGCGCCGAGGGTGTCGCCGGCTCTGAAGAGCCGTCCAGCGCCCGGAAGGGCCGACGCGGCGATGATCCGGACCTGGTCGGCGTTGATGAGCCGGCCCGTCATTCCAACGTGGCAACGCAGGCAGATGGAGAGCGCCATCAGGCGGGGGCCCAACGCGAGCGTGGCGTCGGGGCTGGTGATCTGGACGTCGGCCGGCAGACGGGCCAGCAGGAATTGATACCCGGCGGCGCGCTCCGCCACGGTGGCATCGGGGGCCCAGCTCAACGTGGCGATGCCGCGCCCGGCGCTGCTGCCCGCCTGGATCCCACCACCGGACAACGCCGAGCTGCGCAGGAACAGCACCGCGCCATAGGTGACGATCAGCAGCGCCGCGAGCTGGATGACGGCCAGCGAGCTCTGGAGCAGCATCATGCCGCCGCTGGCGGTCACGTGATCGCCCTGGAGGTTGGCGATGGTGCGCACCACACCGCGCTGCAGCGACGCCAGCATCAACAGCGCGATGGTCTGCAGCAGCAGCATGATGCCGAGCAGTCCGCCGGCCGCAGCGGCGATGATGGGGATGATGCCTAACGAGTGCTCCAGGCGCGCCGGCCAGGCATGATGAAGGGCGCCCAGGGCGGCGCCGCCGATCAGCACGCCGATGAGCCAGCCGGCCAGGGCCAGCCGAAGAAAATCGCGGCCGACGAGCGCCAGCAGGTCCCGCAGGGTGGCTCCCAGCGCGCAGCGGATCGCCAGCCCGCGCCACGATGTCAGGATCCGGCTCACCGCGTGCATCGTCAGCGACAACGCCGAAATCGCGAGGGCGGCCATGAGCAGGTCGCCGACAACGGTGGAGAGCGAAGCCAGCGAATCGCGCTGGATGAAGTCGGCGGACTGGCTCAACGATTCCCAGCGGGCTCCCCAGGACGCCGGCGCCGAGGCGATGACGTCGAGCCGCGACCCGAAATGCGGCGGCCAGAGCGACGCGATCCGCAGAATCGGCGCGCAGATCATCGCCGCCGCGACCGCCGTCGCCGCCGAAGCGACGATCGCGCCGCCGGTCGCCGAAACCCGTCGCTTTTTCGACATTTGTAGAATCTTCGGGGTCTGCGGCTGTCCTGCAAGACTGAAGACGTGATACTGCGCACCCTTGGTCGTAACTGTGGCGACTGTGGCGTCCGCCCACTAAGTTTATGCGGTTATGGACCTTGAGGCCGTCCGCGCCCGCATCGCCAAGGCGGCCGCGCGCGCCCGGCGGGATGCGTCCGAGGTCGGAATCGTGGCGGTGACCAAGACCCATCCGGTCGCCGCGGTGCAGGAATCCGTCGCGGCGGGTCTTCTGGATGTCGGCGAGAACCGGGTCCAGGAAGCGCTGGCCAAGCAGGATGAATGGAAAGGCGCGCCGGTGCGCTGGCATCTCATCGGCCACCTCCAGCGCAACAAGGCGAAGCAGGCAGTCGGCCGATTCGCGCTGATTCACTCGGTCGATTCGATCCGGCTCGCCGATGCGCTCGATCAGGCCGCGGCGGCGAATGACCTGATCCAGGATGTGCTGGTGCAGGTGAACGTCGCCCGGGAGCCGCAGAAGGACGGCGTGCGTCCTGAAGAAGCGGAATCACTCGTCAGGCACGTTGCCGGTCTTCCGCACCTGGCGTTGCAGGGGCTCATGACCATCGCGCCCTTCACCGATGACGCAGTGGTGATCCGGGAAACGTTTCGAGGGTTGAGATTGTTGCGGGACAGAATTGTCGGTCAACAGTCGACAGTCGATAGCAAGGCGTCGGCTGTGAACCGTCAACTGTCGACCCTGTCGATGGGCATGTCTCACGATTTCGAAATCGCAGTCGAAGAAGGCGCGAGCTTGCTGCGCCTGGGCACGATCCTTTTCGGGGAGCGCACGCCATGAGCGATGAATTCCGGCTGACGCCACTGGACGTCCGCAAGACCGAGTTCAAGAAGTCGATGCGCGGCTACGAGACGCTCGAGGTCGAGGATTTCCGCGCCCGCGTCGCCGACGAGCACGAGCGCCTGGTGCGTGAGAAACTGGCCCTCGAGGAACGGCTGCGGATGGCCGAAGAGCAGCTCAAGGAGTTCCGGATCCGCGAGAAGGCCATGAACGACGCCCTGGTCTCGGCGCAGCAGATCCGGGCCGAAACCCGCGAGCAGGCCGAGCGCGAAGCGGCGATGATCATCCGCGAAGCCGAGGCCGATGCCGAGCGGCGGCTCGATCGCGCCCGGCGCGAGCTCGAGCGGCTCGATACGTCCGGCCAGCAGCTGGCCCAGAAGCATCACGCGTATCTGACCACGCTGCGCGCCCTGGTCGAGCGGCAGAAGGCCGAGCTCGAGGCGCTGGCGTCGAGCGAAGCCCTCACCTTCGGCAAGGTCGCCGGGACCATCACACCCGCGGCCGAGAATCCGGCGAGCCGCAAATCCTCGCCGAAATGGATCAAGTCGATCGTCGAGGAGTGAGCTCTCCCCGCTACCCGGCACTCACCGACCCGTCACCCGACGCCCTCGAGCGCCGGATGCTGGCGCAGTGGAAGGCCGAAGCTCTCTTCCGGAAAACCCAGGCGCAGACGGCGCAGGGGCCGCCCTTCGTGTTCTATGAAGGGCCGCCCACCGCCAATGGCCGTCCCGGGATCCATCACATTTTCGCCCGCACCGTCAAGGACCTGGTCTGCCGTTACCAGGTCATGCAGGGCCATCAGATCACCCGCATCGCGGGCTGGGATACCCACGGCCTCCCGGTCGAGATCGAGGTCGAGAAAAAACTCGGCATCACCGGCAAGACCGAAATCGGCGACCACCCGGGCGCCAAGGTGTCGGTCGCCGAATTCAACCGGCTGAGCCGCGAGAGCGTGTGGCAGTACAAGTCCGACTGGGAGACGCTGTCGGACCGCATCGCCTACTGGCTCGACTACGATCATCCGTACATCACCTACAGCAACAACTACGTCGAGTCGGTCTGGTGGCTCCTGTCGGAGCTCTACCGGAAGCAGCTGCTGATCCGCGGCCACAAGGTGCTGCCGTATTGCCCGCGCTGTGGAACGGCGCTCTCCAGTCACGAGCTGGCGCAGGGGTACGACACCGCGAAGGATCCGTCGGTGTACGTGTTGTTCCCGCTGGAGCCGGGGAACGTGGGAACGTGGGAACGGGGGAACGAGGAAGCCTACCTCCTTGTCTGGACGACCACACCGTGGACGTTGGCCTCCAACTTCGCGGTCGCGGTTCATCCCGACCTCGACTACGTGGTCACGGAGTGGCGCGGGAAGAGGGTCATCGTCGCCGAGTCGCGCGCCGATAAGATCGTTCCGGGCGGCGACACCGTTCCCCTTTCCCGCGTTCCCACGTTCCCACGCATCAAGGGCGCCGAACTCGTCGGCCTCAAGTACCAGCGCCCCCTCGACATCGTGCCGTGGCCCGAGGGCCGGCGCTGGGAAGTCGTCGCCGGCGATTTCGTCACCGCCGAAGACGGCTCGGGGATGGTGCACATGGCCCCCTTCGGCGCCGACGATTTCAAGGTGCTGAAGGATGGCAACTTCGCCTACACCGTTCCGGTGGACGGGGCGGGGAAGTTCAAGGGCACGACCTGGCCCGAGATCGAGGGCGTCTTCGTGAAGGACGCCGATCAGAGAATCATGGAGAAGCTCAAGGCGGACGGGCTGCTGCTCAAGCGCGAGACGATCGAGCACACCTATCCATTCTGCTGGCGCTGCGACACGCCGCTGCTCTACTACCCGCGGCCGTCGTGGTTCGTGAAGACGACGGCCTTCAAGGAGCGGATGGTCGAGCTGAACGCGCAGGTCGACTGGCATCCGCCCGAAATCGGCGCCGGCCGCTTCGGTGAGTGGCTGGAAAACAACGTCGACTGGGCGCTGTCGCGCGACCGGTTCTGGGGCACGCCGCTGCCGGTGTGGATCTGCGATCAGGATGCCGATCACCTCGACGTGGTCGGCTCCTACGAGCAGCTCGCGCAGCATTGGGGCAAGCCGCTGCCGGCGGACTTCGATCCGCACAAGCCGCACATCGACGGTTACACCTGGAAGTGCCGCTCCTGCGCCGGGACCATGAAGCGCGCCGGCGAAGTCATCGACACCTGGTTCGACTCGGGCGCCATGCCGGTGGGGCAATGGCACTATCCCTTCGAGCACCAGGATGAGTTCAAGGCGCACTTTCCGGCCGACTACATCTGCGAGGCGGTGGACCAGACCCGCGGCTGGTTCTACTCGCTGCTCGCGATCGCCACCGGCGTCTTCGACCGCCCGGCCTACAAGCACGTCATCGTCTGCGAGATGATGCTCGACGCCAAGGGCCAGAAGATGTCGAAGAGCCGCGGCAATGTGGTGGATCCGCTCTGGGCCTGCGCGACCTTCGGCGCCGATGCGGTGCGGCTCTATTTCCTGCTCTCATCGCAGGTCTGGCTGCCCAAGAGGTGGGATGAGGCGCAGGTCCGCGACGTCGCCGGCACGGTGCTGGAGAAGTTGCGGCAGACGTACAACCTCTTCCGGCTGTACGCGGGTGACTGGAAGCCTGCTGGCAGTGGGCCGTTGGCGGTTGGCAGCTTGCCGTTAGGCGACCGCTGGCTCCTGGATCGCCTGCGCGACACGGTGCGTGCCGTGCGCGCCGCGTGGGATGGATACGACGTCAGCACCGGGACGCGCGCCATCGTCCAGTTCGTCGTCGACGATCTCTCCAACTGGTGGGTGCGGCTCAATCGCTCGCGCTTCTGGGTCCCCGGCGGCTCGGCCGATCCGGTCGCGCTGGCGACGCTGCACGAGGCGCTCGTCGTCACCTCGCAGCTCCTTGCGCCCGCCGCGCCCTTTCTCTCCGATGCCCTGCATCGCGCGCTCACCGGCACCAGCGTGCATCTCGCGACATTCCCGGCCGCGGGCACGGCCGCCGATGCAAAACTCGCCCGGGCGATGGACGTGGTGCGCCGCCTGGCCAGCCTCGCACGCAGCGCCCGCGAAGAGGCGAAGCTCAAGGTCCGGCAACCGCTGTCCCGGCTGATTGCCGCGATTCCGGCCGACGTGGACCCCGGGCTTTTCGCCGCCCTGGTGCCGTTGCTCGAATCGGAAGTGAACGTCAAGGCGGTGGAATTGGCGCAGCGCGGGACGGACCTTGTATTGCTGGAGCCCGACCCTAACTTTCGCGCCCTCGGCAAGCGGTTTGGCAACCAGACGAAGGACGCCGCCGCGGCGATCCGGCAGCTGCAATCCGCTGACGTGGCGAAATTCGAGGCCGGCGAACGGGTCGAAATCGTGGTGCAGGGCGTTGCCTACGCGCTCGAGCCCGAAGAGATGAAGGTGAAGCGCCAAGCGCGCGGCGCACTGCTGGTGCAGACCGACGGTGAAGTGGTGGCGGCGCTCGACCCGGCCTTGACCAGCGAGTTGAAGCAGGAAGGACTGGCCCGGGAAATCGTCAGCCGGGTCCAGCGGATGCGGCGCGATGCGGGTCTCGAAGTGACGGACCGCATCCGGATCAGCCTGGACGGGGACGCGCCGGTGAAGGAAGCGGCCCATGTACACCGTGGCTACATTTCTGAGGAGACGCTGGCGGTCGAATTGGCGCTCGAAACGGCCGGCGCCGGCGCCGCCGAGCTGGATCTGGACGGACTGAGTGCAACCATCGGAATCACGAAAGCGGATTAGATAGATGAGCAAAGGAACCATGGCACTGACCAAGAAGCAGCTCGCGCACTTCGAGAAGCGGCTCCTCGAGGAGCGCGCCCGCGCCATGAAGGAGCTGGGGCACTACGACGAGAGCTTCAACGCGACGCTCCAGGCGTCCGATGGCGATCTCTCGTCGTATTCGTTCCACATGGCCGACCAGGGAACCGACGCGATGGAGCGTGAGAAGGCGTTCCTGATGGCGTCGAAAGAGGGACGCTTCCTGTGGCACCTCAACCAGGCGCTGCGCCGGCTCTATTCGACGCCGGAAAAGTTCGGCAAGTGCGAGAGTTGCGGTAACGACATCGGCTACGACCGCCTCGACGCACTCCCCCATGCCCGTCTCTGCATCACCTGCAAGGCCAAAGAGGAAGATGGTAAGCGCCACTGAACAACGGCGCTTCGCGCGCGTTGTGGTAGTGGTGCTGCTTCTGGACCTCGTTACCAAGCTGGCGGCCGAAGTCTGGCTTCGCCGTTCGCTGGGCGTTCCCGTCATCGGCGATTTCTTCCAGCTGCGCCTGGTCTACAATCCCGGCGCCGCGTTCGGCATCAATGTCGGCGTCTATTCGCGCTGGGTCTTCATGGGACTTTCCATGGCGGCCCTGGTGGTCCTCGGCTCGATGCTCCGGACCACGCGTGAAGGGGACGGCGTCCGGCTCTATGCGTTGTCGCTGATCACGTCGGGCGCCGCGGGCAACCTGGTCGATCGCCTCCGCTCGCCGCGCGGCGTCGTGGATTTTCTCGATTTCACGTTCGGTACCTGGCACTTCCCGACCTTCAACGTCGCCGACTCCGCCGTCACCTGCGGCGCGGTGCTGCTGGCACTTTCGCTCTGGAATGAAGGACAGCAGACCAGTCCGGCGCCGGTCGCCGAGGCCACTCCACCACCAGCCGGATCCTAGCCGTCGTGATGCTCCCGCCCGAGACCCGGTTTTCGGTTGCGGTCTCTGACGCCGAGCGGCTCGACCGGTTTCTCGCCGACCAGCTCCAGGTTTCCCGTACCGTCGCCGCGCGGCTGATCGCCGAGCGCTGCGTGCGCATCAGCGGCGATCCGGCGCGCCCTAGTCTCGAGCCCACCCACAAGACCGAAATTGTCATCGTCATTCCCGGCGCACCGCCGCGCCAGGTTGTGCCCGCCCACATTCCGCTCAACGTGGTCTATGAGGATGACGAGCTCGCGGTGATCGATAAGCCGGCGGGGCTCGTCGTGCATCCTGCCCCCGGCCACTGGGACGACACCCTGGTGAATGCCCTCGCCGCGCGCGGACTCAATCTTGCCGGCGGCGATGAAGACCGGCCCGGCATCGTGCACCGGCTCGACAAGGACACCTCGGGATTGCTGGTGGTCGCGAAAACCGCGCGGGCGCACGAGAAACTGGGCAAGGCGCTGGCGGCGAGAAAAATCCAGCGGAAATACGCGGCCCTGACGTGGGGACATCTCGGTGCCGAGGAGCGAAGGATCGACGCCGACCTGGCGCGGCATCCGAACGACCGGAAGCGGATGACGGTGCTGAGAGAGGCAACGGGCCGGGGGCCGCATCGGTCGCTCCCTCTGAGCGGCGTGAAAGCGAAGCACGCCGCCACGATCGTGAAGACGGTCGCGCGCGGCGGGGTCGCGGACCTCGTCCGCTGCACGCTCGAGACCGGCCGGACGCACCAGATCCGCGTGCACCTGAGCTCCATCGGCCACCCGGTCGTCGGGGACGAGACCTACGGGGGCACCGAAGTCGGACGCTCCGATTCGACCCGAAAGGCGGCGCTGACCCTCGTCCAGGTGACCCCTCGGCAAGCGCTGCATGCGGCCTGGCTGATCCTTCCCCATCCGGCCACGGGAGAGAGCCTCGAATTGCGGTCCGAATGGCCTTCGGACCTCCTTCCCGCGCTGGCCCAGGGTTTGGGCAGCCCGGAATTGCTTGCTGAGACTAAACCCTTGCAGTATCTTGGGTTCTTCGATTCCGGCGAGCCGACGTGACGGCGCTCCGACTGCTCCTTTTTCGCTGTGGTGGGCAGGTCTGTGCCGTCGAAGCAGGGGTCGTCCGAGAGATACTCACCGCGACCACGCCGACCAGGATTCCGGGGGCGCCTGGCGCGGTTCTCGGCCTCGTGAACGTGCGCGGCACGCTGGTCCCGGTGGTGGACGCGGCCGCGGCGGTCGGCTTGGGCTCTGCTCCAGGCGCCGGGACGCTCGTCCTGGTGGAACGGGG
>DASXPG010000089.1:0-8967 GCA_036493755.1 Gemmatimonadales bacterium | reverse complement strand
CGATCGGCGTCCTGGATCGAATTGATGAGCGCCGACTCTTCGGCCGAAAGATCCGCCGTGTGCTCGTGCTCCTTGTACTGCTGCACGTGCGCCAGCGACGCCAGGTAGCGGGTGCGCGCATCGCCCACCCGGTCGTTGATGTAGGTGAGCCGCTGGTTGGCGACTTCGCGGATGCGATCGACGCCGTAATTGGAAAGCGCGCGCATCGCCGCGTTGAGGACGTCGGGAACGACCGTCGGATCCATACCGCGGTACGTCACGTCGACCATGTTGGTGCTCGGCTGGATGGCGTAGCCGATGTTGTTGCGCACCAGGTTGGCCGCGGTGACGCGCGGGATCACGCTGAAGCGCGTGGTGAAGGGCGGGCCTTCGTCGGTGCGAACCATGAAGGTGAAGCCCGGTCCGCGCAGCGGCGCGTCGTAGCTGCCGGCCGCCATGGTCCGGCCGCGGGTGTCGTGCAGTTCCCAGCCGCGCGCGCCATTGATCCTGAGGTCGAAGCTGTCGGGTACCGCCAGCGAGTCGACCTCGATGCCGTAGATCAGATCGTTGCGGCGGATGTTGTGGTCGGAGAGCTGGATCCGCAGGCCCACGGCGTCGGCGACGGCGAGCCCGAGATTCTGGGTCGAAAGGACGAGCGCTTCGGACAGGACCGGGTCCGTCTTGAGGGCCATCTCGTCGATGCCGGCATCATCGAGATGCGCGAAGATCTGTTTCTTGGGATTGACCTGAACCGTCGCCTTGGCCTGATACATCGGAATCGCTTTGCGGCCGGTGACGTAGACGCCGAGAACGACCGCCGCGGTCACCCCGACGACGATCTTCCAATGAGCGATGAGCACCTGGAGCAGGTCGCGCAGGTGCAACCGGCCTTCGGCCATCGCCGGGGTACTACGGGCACGGGGCGCGCTCAGGGGCGTCTCCTCGACGAAGTATCGGGACGAAGTCGCTCGTAGAGCCCGGAAGGGTTCTGGAGCGTGTTGGTGTTCCGCTTGGCCCCGAAGGGGTCATCGTATAACGGCTGATTGAACGGGTCGCGCGCGGCTCGCGCCTTGTCCCGCATCATCTGCTGATACGGCGTCAGTGCGCCAGGCGAATACGGCGAGTAACTGCCCGGCGCCGACTGATTGCCCAACCCGGTGCTGCCCGGGGTCGTACCGCTGCCGCCTGGAATCGCCGGAGCGACCGGCCCGACGGCGGCGCAGTATGGCGGGCCGAGGCACGGCTCGCACTGGCAATTCAACATCTGGCTGATGGTGCAGGCGCGGCAGACCGCGCCGACTTTCTTCTGGCAGGGCGGGCAGGACGCCTTGGCTTCGAGCGCGCGCGCACCCAACGTCATCGTCATGACCGTCGGCACGGTCCAGCGGATGGCGGTACCCAGGACCTCGCGACGGCTGACGCCGTTCTTCGGGGCCAGGTCGCTCATGCCGCGATCACCCGCTCGAGCGCGTCGGCGACCGACGACGCGGGACTTCCCGCGGCGCGGTAGGCCTTCAGATCGCTCATCGCTTCGAGGACTCGTGCCATAAGCTCCGCCTGCTCCTCCGAATTGCTGGATGTCCCGCCGCCCATCAGCGCCCGTGCCGCGATCAATGCCGCTTCTGCCGCACCAATCGTTTCAAGCCGGGCCGGCCCGTGATGTGTCGCCGCTTCGAGGATGACGACCGCGTCCGCCGCCGCCGTTGGCGCCTGCCAGTCTTGGCGCAGCGCCGCAGGACTCACGAATACCGCATGGGGAGCAAAGAGCGTGCCTTGCGTACCTTCGGAGCAGATGACTGCCAGTAAAGATAGAGATTCCAAGGTGTTAGCGTCAAGCTTCAGGGACCTCTGTACTGCTGAGAATTGCCTCTGTGTTGAGGCGAATTGCACCAGGTCATCACCCCATAATTGGTGTCCTCGGGCGAACAAGTGCGCCGCCAGCGTGGACTTACCCGTTCCTGAGGCGCCCACAATCAGCACGTTACTCCCGCCCATCCTTACTCCGGCAGCATGCAAAAAAACTGCATCCCGAGAGGCCATAACGTCTTCGGTGATGCGCCATTCGAGGAATCCGAAGGCTTCCTCGAGCGTGCCGGGGCCGAATGGAGCCTTTTTCGGGGCCAAGGCCATCCACCCCGCCGGCTGATTCTCCAGCCGGTACCTGAGGGTTGGTGTGCCATGGGCATCGGGAGCAGCATGATACAAGGCGGAGAGCGCGGGCTCTGCGAGCGGGTCATCGCTGGAGAATTCCAGCACGGTGCCGCCGATGGCTACGCATCGGGCGACTATTGGAGCAGGCCTTCCTTCGCGAAGCGGCGGAGCACCTGTTCGATGTCGGCGCGGATGGCGTCGGCGGTGAGGTCTTTCAGCTCGGCGGCGATGGCTGCGGCTATGGCGTCGATGTCATGGCTGCCATCGCACCAGGTCCAGACGATGGCCGCGGTATGGTTGAGGACGTGGGCACGATCATGCCTGGCGTCGAAGAGCACCCATTCACTGCCGACGCGGCGCAGCAGCACGTCGCGGCGCGCTGCGGGAGCCCGGGTGGTCGCGCCATCCATGAGGAGAAAATAGGGGATAGAGCCGAGGGGATGGCAAGCCATGATGCTTCCGTCCTCGGGTCCCCCATCCCCTCTCCCCTGTCGTCTTATTAACTTGCGCGCCCTCAACTCTCGCCCGTCGGAGCCAATGGCAGAATCGGATCGCATGGAGAAGCTGGTGTCGCTGTGCAAGCGGCGCGGCTTCGTCTTCCAGTCCTCGGAGCTCTACGGCGGCCTGGGCTCGGTCTGGGACTACGGACCGTTAGGCGTCGAGCTGAAGCGCAACATCAAGGACCGCTGGTGGCGCGCCATGGTGCACGCGCGCGACGACATCGAAGGGATCGACGCCGGTATCCTGATGCACCCCAGGGTCTGGGAAGCCTCCGGCCACGTCGCCACCTTCTCCGATCCGATGGTGGATTGCCGCATCTGCAAGGCGCGGTTCCGCGCCGACCACCTGGGCGATGCCCAGTGTCCGCAGAAGCCGTCGAAGCATCCCGGCGAGCACAGCACCTGCGATCTCACCGAGCCGCGCCAGTTCAACCTCATGTTCAAGACGTTCATGGGGCCGGTCGAGGACTCGGCATCGGTGGTGTACCTGCGCCCCGAGACGGCGCAGGGGATCTACGTCAATTATCTCAACGTGCTCCAGGGCTCGCGGCAGAAGATTCCCTTCGGCATCGCGCAGATCGGCAAGGCTTTCCGCAACGAAATCACGCCGGGGAATTTCATTTTCCGAACCCGCGAATTCGAGCAGATGGAGATGCAGTTCTTCGTCAAGCCCGGCACCGAGGACGAATGGTTCGAGCGCTGGCGCGAGATCCGCTGGAACTGGCAGCTCACGTTGGGCATCCAGCCGGCGAAGCTGCGCTGGCACGAGCACGGGCCCGACGAGCTGGCGCATTATGCCCGGAAGGCCTTCGACATCGAATTCGAGTTCCCCTTCGGCTGGCACGAATTCGAGGGGATACACAACCGTACCGACTACGACCTCAAGCGCCACATGGAGTATTCGGGGAAGAAGCTCGAGTACTTCGACCAGGAAAAGAACGAGCGCTGGATTCCCTACGTGGTCGAGACCTCGGTGGGCGCCGACCGCTGTACCCTGGCGGTACTCTGCAATGCCTACGACGAAGAGATGGTCGAGGGGGAAGCGCGCGTGGTACTGCGCTTCCTTCCGGCCATCGCGCCGATCAAGGCGGCGGTGCTGCCGCTGGTGAAGAAAGACGGCCTGCCCGAAATCGCCGACCGGATCTACCACGACCTCAAGGGAACGTTCTCGGTTTTCTACGACGACGGCGGCGCGGTGGGCCGGCGTTACCGCCGGCAGGATGAGGCGGGGACACCCTTCTGCTTCACCATCGACGGGCAGACCAAGGACGACCAGACCGTCACCGTGCGCCACCGCGACTCGATGCGGCAGGAGCGCATCGACGCGTCGAAGATCACCGCCTGGCTGACGGAGCAGACGCGGGGGTGAGTCCGGACGAACTTCGCGCCCGCGGCGAGCGCATGACCGAGGCGCTCTCGCGCGAGGCGTACCAGGCGGGCGCCGGTTTCATCGCCGAAACCCATTTCGAGCGCATCTTCGAGGAGTTCGCCGACTGTGCCTCCGCCGAGGCGTGGGATGCGGCGAAAGGCATCCGCGCGCTCGAAGAGTGGACCGCCGACAATCGCATCGGCCGCGCCACCGCCGCCCTCGACGATCGCCTCCAGGCCTGGGAATCATCCGCGGTCATCACCCTCGAAAACGGCGAACGGCTTCCCTACCAGCAGGCGGCGATCGCCATCGCCAATGAGCCGCGGCGGGAGCGGCGTCTCGCCATCGACACGGCCCGCCGCGCCGTCAATCGCGAGCCCTCCGCCATGCGCACCGAAAAGCTGGGACGGGAGCGCGACCTGCTCGGCGAGCTGCTCGGGTTACCCGTCGTCGCCGCACGCGCCCGCCTGTCCGGGATAGACCTCGCCGGGCTGGCCGGGCTGTGCCGCGCATTTCTGGACCGCACCCGCGATCTCTACCATGACACGCTGAAGGACGAGCTGAAGCGCGAGCTCGGCCTCACGCCCGGCTCGGCCGATCGCACCGATGGCGCGTTTCTGTTTCGCGGCGCCGCCTACGACGAATTTTTCCCCGGCGAGGCGTTGATCGAGACGGCGCGCGGTCAGGTGGGCGAGATGGGTATCGACGCCACCGCCGGCGGCCGAATCACCTGTGACACCGCGGAGCGGGAGCGGAAACGGGCGCGGGCTTTTTGCGCGCCGGTCCGTGTGCCAGAAGAGGTCTATCTGGTCACCAGGCCCCACGGCGGCTACGTGGACTACCGGGCCTTCTGGCACGAGCTGGGCCACGCGCTCCATTTCGCCAATGCGTCGCGCGATCTGCGCTTCGAGCAACGCTGGCTGGGCGACAACTCGGTGACCGAGAGCTATGCGATGCTCTTCGAGCACCAGACCATGGCGCCGGCCTGGCTCCGCCGGTACGCCGCGATGAGCGGCGAGCCGTTGCGGGCCTTCACCCGCGCCCAGGGCTTCGCCCTCCTCGCCATTCTTCGTCGTTATGCAGCCAAGCTGGAATACGAAATCGGACTGCACGCGGCGCCGTCGTTCGCCGCCGCCGCGCCGCACTATGCCGAGCTGCTGACCGAGGCCACCGGCTTCCGGTATTCGGAAGACGACGCCCTCAGCGATCTCGACGATGGCTTCTACTCGGCGCGCTATCTCCGCGCCTGGCTCCTCGAAGCGGCGCTGCGCGGCCAGCTCATCGAGCGCTTCGACGTGGACTGGTTCCGCAATCCGCGCTGCGGCCCCGCGGTCCTCGATCTGCTCGTCCAGGGCCAGCGCGAGGACGCTACCGGCGTCGCACGCCAGATCGGTGTGTCGCTCGATTTCACGCCGCTGATCCGGCAGTGCGAGGAAGCGCTGAAGTAACTAGTTTTCCGCCATGACATTCGAACGAACGGTTGCCCTCTCGCCTGACGAAGTCGTCACCCGCGCCAAAGCCTTTTTCACCCGGCGGATTCCCGCCCAGGCCGCCTTTGTCGAGCGCGAAGGCCCGGGGCTGCTGGTCCTGCGCGGCCAGGGGGGTGAGGAAATCGTCTTCGCCGCGATCGCCGCGCCGGGTGGCTCATCGGTGCGCGGCTCGACGATGCTCTTCGGCCAGCAGATCAACCGCTTCTTCACCACGCTGCCGCCGGCGCCGATGACGGCCGTCGGGGTGTCGTGAGCGCCGCGCCGATGGCGATGCCGGTGAAGGTGACGGTCGCCGATAACTGGGAGACCTTCGCATTTGACGCCGCCGCCGATCAGACGGTGGCTGGAATCAAGGCGAAGGCGCTGACGTTGAGTCGCATCGCCACCGACCGGTTCGCGAATTACGAGGTGAAGTTCGGCGGCGCCGCGGTGCGCGACGAGTCGCGTACCATGGGCGCGCTGGGCGTGAAGGACGGCTCGGCCTTCATCATTCTTTCCAAGCGCCGGCGCGCGGTGCGGTGAAGGGAAGCATTCCGCTGAATCGCCGGCGGCTGGTTCGCACCGCGATGATCGTCGGGTTCATTCTCTTTCTCGTCGATGGCGGGGCCGCGGTCTGGCTCGGCCAGCTCTCCGGCCGGACCGGATTGGTCGTCGTCGGCGTGATGCTCCTGGTCGTCGCCGCGGGCGTGGTCATCGCCTACTTCCGCTGGATCCGGCTCCTCGATGAAGTGGCTGTGGCGCGGCGCGCGCTGCGCGAGGACCTCGAGGGACTCCGCCGGAGCGCCTCCGACGCGCAGAGTCGCTGGCGCAACTGATGCCGTCCGCCACGCGCGTGGTCGGCTTGATCACCCATCCCGATTGCCTGCTCCACGACAATGGACCTGATCACCCCGAGTCTCCGCGCCGGATCGAAGCGATCCGGGAGCGGCTGGAGCGTGACGTGGTCGGCGCCGGACTCGGCGAGTGGGTCGAAGCCCCATTGGCGCGGGATGACGACATCCTGCGCACGCACACCGAATCCCATCTGGCGCGGCTGGTCGGGCTCGACGATCTCGGCGGCGGCTGGCTCGACCCGGATACGCACCTGGGACCAGGCTCGCTCGACGCGGCGCGGCGCGCCGCCGGCGCCGTGGTGCTCGCGGCGGAGCAGGCGCTGGGCGGCGGCGGGCCGTCGTTCTGCATGACGCGCCCACCCGGTCATCACGCCACACCGTCGCGCGCGATGGGCTTCTGCCTGCTCAGCAACGTGGCGATCGCCGCGTTCGCCGCGATCCAGCGGTTGGGCGCCGAGCGGGTGCTGATCATCGACTGGGACGTGCACCACGGCAACGGCACCGCCGACTGCGTGCGCCAGGAGCCGCGCATCCGCTACGTGTCAATGCACCAGTGGCCCTGGTATCCCGGGACGGGCCTGGCCGAAGACACCGGCAGCGGCAATCTCTTTCACGTGCCGCGCCCGCCGGGGCTTCCCGCCGACCGCTACGTCGCCGATCTGATGGCCGCCGTGGGCGACGCCGTCGATGGCTGGGCGCCGTCGCTCGTGATTCACTCCGCCGGATTCGACTGCATGAAGGGCGATCCGCTGGGCGGATTCACGCTGGAGCCCGAAGACCTCGCGACTATCACGCACCAGATCGCGTCGCGCGCAGCCGGCGCCGGGATCTGCTCGGCGCTCGAAGGTGGATACGATCCGGCGCGCATCGCCGCGGGGGCGTCGGCGCATGTGCTGGCGCTTGCCGGAGCGGGCGCCTGAGCTATGTTGGCCGCTGACCTCGCGAACTTCGGAGCACGCTGAATGGCGCTCAAGCTGTCGCATGAAATCCTGGAGCTCGAAACCGCGCATCCCTTCGGGATCGCGCGGGGGACGCAGAGCACCTATCGGGCGGTCGTGGTGCGGGTGGTCGATGGTGACGGCGCGGAAGGGTGGGGCGAGGCGAATCCCTCTTCCTACTATGGTGAGACCGCCGACACCGTTGTGGTCGCGCTGCAACGGCTCGCCCCGATCATCGCCGAGATGGATCCCTTCGATCTCGAAGGCATCGACGCGCGGATGTACCAGAACATAAAGCACAACGCCGCCGCCAAGGCCGCGATCTCCGCTGCCCTGCACGATCTGGTCGGCAAGCGGCTCGGCGTGCCGGTCTGGAAGCTCTGGGGCCTCGACCCGTCGAAGGCGCCGGTTTCTTCGTTCACCATCGGCATCGATTCGGCCGCGACGATCCGGAAGAAGGTGCAGGAAGCGAGCGCCTGGCCAATCCTTAAAATCAAGGTCGGGACAAAGGACGACCGCGCCATTCTGCAGGCGGTCCGCGACGTCACCGACAAGCCGGTGCGGGTGGACGCCAACTGCGGCTGGACAGCAACGCAGGCGATCGCCGCGCTGCCGATGCTCCAGGAATTCGGCGTCGAACTGATCGAGCAGCCCCTTCCGCCCGACGATCTCGAAGGATTGGCGCGGGTACGCCGCGCCAGCTCGATGCCGATTGTCGCCGATGAATCGTGCCGCACCGCCGCCGACATTCCGCGGCTGGTGGATGCGGTCGACGGCATCAACATCAAGCTGGCCAAGTGTGGATCGCTGCGCGAGGCGCTGAAGATGATCGCGGTCGCGCGGGCCCATCACATGATAGTGATGGTGGGCTGCATGATCGAGACGTCGATCGGCATCACCGCCGCGGCGCATTTCACGCCGCTCCTCGACGTGGTGGATCTCGACGGCGCGGCGCTTCTCAAGAGCGATCCGTACACCGGCGCGACGATCGATGCCGGAAAGATTACGCTGCCGACCAAGCCTGGACTTGGAGTTGAGAAGCGGCGGTAAACGATGTTCATCGACGTCGCTTTACCACTCCCGCTTCCCACTCCGCTCACTTACTCGGTTCCCGACGATCTCGAGGCGCGCGCCGTTCCCGGCGCTCGCGTCGTCGTGCCGGTGCGTGAGAAGGAGATGGTCGGCATCGTTACGGCCACAGGTCGTCCGGCGCCCAAGGCCAAGGCGCGGCCGGTTCTCGCCGCGCCCGACGCGGCGCCGCTTCTCGATTCGTCACTCCTCCAGCTGGCCGAGTGGACTGGCTCATGGTATGCCGCGAGTCCCGGCTTGGTGCTGCGCGCGATGCTCCCTGCCGCACTCTTTTCCGAGAGCATCCCTGTGGTGCGCCGCATCGGCGACTTGCCCGGCAGCGCCGGCGCGGCGTCGCCGGTGCTCGATCTGCTCGGTGGAACCCGCGGCGCCAGCGGCGTGCGCATCGCCGATATCCGGCGCGTGGGCGGCGCGGCGGGAATAAGGCTGATCCATCGCCTCGCGGGTGATGGCGTCGTCGAGCTCGTTACTCTTCCGCCGCGCACCAGGGATCCCGAAAAAACCGAACGACTCTTTACGCTGACAGATACGGTTCCTGGATTGGCGGAACGGGATCTGCTTTTCGCGCGGTCGCCCAGGCAGCGCGCCGCGGTCGAAGCCATCGAAGGACGGGGTGGC
>DASXPG010000088.1:0-23077 GCA_036493755.1 Gemmatimonadales bacterium | reverse complement strand
CGGGACTGGAAGCTCTTTCGACTTCGATAAGCTTCGCGCGCGGTTGGAGTAGTGGTGGACCAATCTTGCGGCCTCAAGACCGCAATCCTGGGGGCTCAAGATGCGAGTGAGCGTGAGATACGGTGGAAAGACATATGGCACCCAAGAGGACGCACGAGGATACTCGGTGCAGATTCATCGCGTTCAGAAGAGCCGTGAGGTAGTAGTTGAGTTTTCCCTTGACCAGCCCGCGCGGGGACGTGGTATTGGTCGCCTGAAGGGCGAGGTTCGCAGCGTCAGGTTCAACCTTCCCTTGGAAGCCTGCGATGCTCTCTCGCACGGCCTCCAAGTTGCAATGGCTGGCGTAACCAAAGGCGCCGTCGATTTTCGCATAGACGAGATGCAACATCAAGACGGGGCACAGAACCCAGGTCGATCGTGATCGCGAAACCCGGCGGGCATCGCGACTCGATCGGCAGGTGGCATCTAGGACAGTTGGTCGTGGCTTGGATTGCGATTGGCCTTGTTGCATTTGTTTGCTACCTCCCGCTCGCGGAATGGAACGACCACCTTGAATCTGAATTCCGATCATCGACCTACATATCTCGCTGCGGCCCGCAGCCGGCCCAGAATCCTTTCGACTCACCGTCCCGCCCAGACTCGGCCTATCAGTCGTGCATTCGCGCTGTCAACGATCTCGTGGAGTCTCGGGGAACCATCTTTGGCGTTGTTCTGCTGGTGGTATGGGCTGCATGTGCGATGTTAGCCTTGTACCTCGCGTGGACCTGGTTCGGTGCCCGGGCTGCCCGCTCTCGTCCCACGTAGTCTGACTGCCAGCTACTGCGCCGCAGCACATTTGACATCCGCTTATCAAAGAGCCATTATCCGCTAATCATTAAGCGGAGACTGCTCTCGTGCCAACATCTAAACGGAAGTCTGCCGGAAGAAGCAAAGCTGGAGCGCTCTCCAAGTCTCTTGTAACCCGACGCATTCGACGCCTCATCGACCTTGCCCATGCCGGAAACATCCGCGAAGCCAGCGAGGCTTGCGGGCTCCCCTACACGACCCTTCGCGACCTTTACCGAGGCACCACCACAAGCCCGCGCATCGATACGCTTGCGCGAATTGCTTGGCGCTACGGTTTCCAGCAGGGCTGGTTCATTGACGAGAACCAGGGCGACGCGATTCCGCTGGGCGGATGGCATTGCCTCCTGCCCCCCGGTTCGAATTGGCCCAAAGAGAGGCGTTATTCACGCGACACGATCCTTCCCTATGGAGCATGGCCGCTCAATCGTGTGTACGTCTTGCTCCGCGACTACCTGGACTCTCTCAAGCCCTCGCCTTCGCGTCCCATCGTTGGTGATACATCCGATGAACGGGAATTCAATCTCCGTCTGGCGGGCTTCCTCTTTGCCCCGCTGATCTCCGCGAGCGTTGACTCAGGCGAGCGAGATGCCATGCTCGCCTCTCCCCAATACCATGCGGACATGCAGCCTTATTCCCGCGAAGAGACTGAACGCTGGCTCAGGCGCCTCCGCCCGCTTGGCCAGCTCTGGGAAGGTGCGATTCCTGATCTGCTAAGTAAGGCGCGTCAATATGCCAGGGCTCAAGGCAAGCGAGGCGCGTTCTGGATGGGCTATCACCCCGACCACGAAAAACCGCTCGACCGGTGAAGGCTCAACGCGAACCGATGGTCTCCAGGAACGTTGCAACGTTCCGTCCTGCCCCGATCTGCGCTCGGGAGGGCTGCGATAGGCCCTTCGAGCCCCGACGCGGCGGCAAGCCTCAGAAGTACTGCTCGGGCCGGTGCCGCTGGCTTGCTTGGGAAGCCGAGCATCCACGCCAGCGGCGCTCCCCGTGACCCTGCCGCCTTCGCCCGACACGATCCTCACACGCGCCGAGGTTGCCGAGTGGTTGAAGGTTCGCCCGCGTCAGGTGGAACGGTTAGGCGTCCCTGTTCTCGATCTCGGCGTCAAGACCAAGCGGTACCTGGCCCGCGACGTTATCGCGTGGCTCAACTCAGTCCGGGAAGGAGGCGCAGCCGACCGACGGTGACGCAGTTCCTGAGTCAGTTCAAGACTCCTCAGTTCAACACTCCAAGGAGGGCTACATGCGAGGTAGCGGAAGGGTATTCAAACCGAAGGCGCGTGGACGCGAGACCCGGCTGTGGTGGCTCGACTATTCGCTCCACGGTCAGCGTCACCGCGAGCCTGCGGGAACTGCGAGCAAGAGCGAAGCACAGCGGCTCTTGCGCGAGAAGATGGCCGCGCGGGAATCGGGTAAGCTGCTCGGCCGTCCCGAGCGCGTCACCTTCAGCCAACTGCGGGCCACAGCCGAGCGACAATATGTGCTCGACGGGCGCCGCTCCCTTGACCGGCTGCAAGATGCATTTGCGCATCTGGAGCGCATTCTTAGCGCGAACAGCCGCGCCCCGGATATCACCACGGCACGCCTGGACGCATACGCAGAACAGCGCATGCGGGAGAAAGCGTCACGCGCGACAGTGAACTACGAGTTGGCCGCGATGCGTCGCGCATTTCGTCTGGCCATCGAGAAGGGCATCCTTGCAGTCATGCCCTTCATTCGCCTTCCGGCTGTGCGCAATCAGCGCTCAGGCTTCTTCGAGGACGGCGACTTCGCGGCGCTTGTGCTTGAGCTTCCAAACGACATTCAGCCGCTTGTCCGCTTCCTTCGCCTCACCGGCTGGCGTCGCTCGGAAGCGCTTGGCCTGACGTGGGACCAAGTGGATCTGGATGCGGGAATCATGCGCTTGGCCGCCGCTGTCACGAAGGGCGGCGATGCTCGTCTGTTTCCATTCGGTCTTGCGCCCGAAATCGTCCAGCTTCTGAAGGCTCGAAAGGCCGACCAGAAGGGCCCGTTCGTATTCCACCGCAACGGGAAGCGCATTGGAGTCATGGCGCTTCGCGGTGCCTGGATGCGTGCCTGCAAGCGGGCAGGACTGGAAGGCCGCCTCGTTCACGACCTTCGTCGTAGTGCCGCGCGGGACCTTCGGAGGGCTGGAGTCTCGGAGGGCGAGATCATGAAGCTCTGCGGCTGGCGCACCCGGTCCATGTTCGACCGCTACAACATCATCGACGAGCAGGACCTCGCTCGCGCCGTCGCCAAGCGCTTCAATGGCAAACAAGCGGCAAACAACAAGGTTTCGCGCGATGAGGCTGAAGCGCTAAGTTAGGTTCCAGTAACGTCCTTGCCCCCTCGTCCAACGGCAGGACCCCGGACTTTGGATCCGGTTATGGTGGTTCGAATCCACCGGGGGCAATAAGAACTCCCATCTCCTTGAGCAGCCGCCGACCTCGCGCTTTCATCGCCGGCGTGCCCTTCTCGGTCAATCGCCAGATCTTCATTCGTGTTTCGGCGCGTATCTTTGGATGGGCGGCCGCCAGGTCCGCCAAAGCCTGCATCGACAAGGTCCTGACGATCGCGCTGCGATCCTGCAGGTAGGTATCCAGAATCTCGAGGATGCGCGCCAGCTGGTGAGTGGAGTGGGTCAACCGCGCCAGCAGCAGGGCCAGGTGCCAGCGCACTTCGATCTGCTCGGCATGTTCGGCGAGCGAGACCAGGCCGCGCCGATACGGCCGCAGCAGTTTCGGCTCCTCGCGGGTGGCTTTCTCGAGAGCATCCGCCGCGCGCATTCGGACCACTGAATCGTCATCCGCGAGTGCCTCGATCAACTCGCCGAGACGCTCGGGATGTTTACGCAGGACGGCGAGAACGTTCGGAACCCCGGCCAGCGATCGGCGATTGCCGCCGGTCAGCAGCGACGCGAGTCGCGCCGTTTTCCCGCGACGCTGATCCGGCACGCCGCGCTAGACTGGAGTAGACAGGGGCCGCTCGATGCGCCGCGGCTCCTCCCGCCCCTGCGCCAGGCGACGCTCCACGAAGTCGACGCGCTCTTCCAGCTCGGCCAGCCTGGCCTCGTACGCCGAACGCTCCTGGGCATTTTCCTCGTTCAGCGACTCCATCTCCCGCTCGAGATCGCTGGTCAGCCGGGTGCGATGCCGCAGCCGCAGCGAGTAGAAGGAGAGGGCGCCGCCCCCCAGCACGACCAACGAGATGATGGCCTTCATGAACGCAAGCTCTGCCGGCCCCATGGTCTCCTCCGCGTCGTTCCCCGTTCCCCGTCCGCCGTTCCCCGTTCCCCGTTCCCCGTTCCCCGTTCGATCATGCCTAACGATCAGCTGTGGGCACGGCCGTGCGGCGCCGCTCGCCCGCTACCCTGCGCCACCGCCGGGGCGCCGCAGGAGGGCGCGGCCAGGTCGCTCCCCGTCATCGTGACCGACGTCATCTGGTGGGCGCCCAGCAACTGATTCAACGCCGCCAGGTCGTGACCACGAATGGCATTCCAGCCGCTCACGTCGGTCGCGAGCTGCTTGCAGGACGTTTCCGAATTGGCCAGCGTGCCTTCGGTGGGCGCCTGGTCGGCGAGGTCCTGGGCATTGAGCTGCTGGGTGAACGCGCCGTCGAGCGAACGGAAGTTCTGCCGCCCCGCACCGAAACGACGGAACGGATTGAATGCGCCAGGCGCGCGTGGCGCCGGACCGGCGACGGAATCGATGCGCGCCAGCAGCGCCTTCGCTGCCGACGAGACCTCAGCGGCGACCCCCGCGGCGGTGTCGGGCTCGACCGCCGAGCGCAACGCCGTGGACTGCTGCACCCCTTCCCACGCGGCCTGCAGCCCGTGCCAGGCCCGCAACTGCATCGCGTTCTGCGCGGCGAGCGCCGCGGACGTGACGCGGATGCGCGGATCATTGGTGACCGTCACGCTGCTGGTGTACGACTGGCCGTCCACCGTCAGGCGGATGGTGTACGTGCCCGGCGCGGCCAGCGGACCCTCCGGCGACGTCGGCGTGAGCCCGGGGTTGGCATTGATCTCGAAGCTGTGCGCCAGGGCCGGCGGCGGATCGTAGCGCAGGTCCCAGCGCCCGCGGTTGATGCCGCTGCTGGCCGGTAACGCGTACGGTGGCGCGATCCAGTAGCTGGGCTCGGGCGGCCGCGCGGCTTCATCCGCAGGCGCGGGTGCGACGCTCGAGAGGTGGCGCACCGGGTTGCCGGCGGCATCGGTGATGTCGATGGTGACCGGCCCCTGGGGCCGTGCTGCCAGCGAGTAGTAGATCCCCACGCCTTCCGGCGGATTCAGCGCGTGCGGCACTTCCGGCTGGAAGGGCGTGTCCTGATTGACGTTCCGATGCACTCGCACGGCACCGCCCGGCGCGAACAGATGCACCGGCTCGGCCGCGATCTCCGGCGTGAGTTGCCGCAGCGGGGAGATGTCGTCGAGAACGAAGATGCCCCGCCCGTAGGTGCCGACCACGAGATCGTTCCCGATCACGAAGCCGTCGCGGTAGGACGTGTTCGGCAGGTTGAGCTGGAGCGACTGCCAGTGCTCCCCGTCGTCGAACGACACCCACATGCCACTCTCGGTGCCGGCGAAGAGCAGACCCGCGCGCTTCGTGTCCTCGCGAATGAAGCGCGCAAAGCTGCCGCTCGGAAGATCGGTGGGCAGCCCGGTGACGATCTTCGTCCAGGTCTGGCCGTAGTCGCGGGTCCGGTAGAACATGGGCATGTAGTTGCCCGTGCCGTGCGCATCCACCGCCGCCCATGCCTCGGCCGGATCGTGGTGCGAGGCCTCGATCCCGGAAATGTCGGACAGGTTCGAGTCCGGCAGATCGGGAATCGAAGCATCCTGCCAGGTGCGTCCTTCGTCCTTCGTCACCTTGATGAGCCCGGTGTTGAGGCCGGCCCAGATGACGCCGCGCTTCGCCGTCGACGCAGCCAGCGCTTCGATCGCGCCCCGCCGGGGCAGCGGCGCGGCGCCCGGAGCTGGGGGACGGTTGAACATGGAGTCGGGCAGGGGCGTGACGCCGCGCGGATAGCCGAGGTCGGGGCTCATCGCGTGCCAGTGCATGCCGCCGTCACTCGTCGCCATCACGTTCTGGAAGCCGGCGAGCAGCGTGTGCGAATCCCATGGCGCCCAGATCAGCGGCTGCGATTGGGTGGTGCGAAGGCTCGATGCCGGGTCCAGCGCCGGGCTCACGTTGATGATCTGCTCGCTGGGCCAGGTGACCTTCAGAATCCCCGAGCCCGAGCCGTATACTACGTTGGGGTCGCGCGGATCGGCGACCACGGTACCCCATTCCCAGGTGCCAACCGGGCTCCAGTCCATCGGTGTGATCGCGCCGTAGTTGCCCCGCACTCGCGTGCGGACCGCGCCGGCGTCCTGCTGGCTGGCGTAGACCCAGGTCGGGAACGAGCTGTCGGCCGAGATGTGATAGACCTGCTCGGTGGACTGATTGTACCAGAGGCTCCAGGTGTGGCCGCCGTCGAGCGTCGCCACCGCGCCCTGGTCAAGACCCATCAGCATCCGTTGCCCGTTGCTGGGATCGATCCAGAGCTGCTGCGGATCGTCGCCGCCGGGAGCGCCCTTGAAGCCGGTGAAGGTGTTGCCTCCGTCCGTCGAGATATAGGCCGCGGTGTTGATGGTGATGACGACGTCGGGATTCGATGAGCTGACGTACACGCCGCAGTTGTAGCCGCCCTGGCCGTTGCCCACACGCCGATCCGCGGCGTCCATCTGCCGCCAGGTGGTGCCGCCATCATCGGAGCGCCACAGGCCGAAGTTGCCGATGAGGAAGACGCGCTGCGAGTTGGTGTGCATCGCCACCGCGATCGAGGCGCGGCCCACGAGCCGGGGCAGGTTGCCCCCGGTGACCTCGTGCCAGGTTACGCCCCGGTCGGTGGACTTGTAGAGCGACGCGGTGACCGCGCCGGGCGCGACCTGCGGCCTGCCGGGGACGAACGGGGTGTTGAAATGGCGGTTGGTGGAAGCGAAGACCACGTCCGGATTGTCGGCCGCCCAGGCCAGCTTCTGGACGCCGGTGATGTCATCGACGTACAGCACCCGGGTCCAGGTGCTGCCGCCGTCGGTGCTGCGATAGATGCCGCGCTGGCCACCGCGGGTGCGCAGGTCGCCCTGGGCCGCGACCAACACGAGGTTGGGATCGCGCGGATCGACCAGGATGTTCGGGATCTGCTTGGTCGAATCGAGGCCGATGTGGCGCCAGGTGCGGCCCGCGTCGGTCGACTTGTAGACACCGTCGCCTTCGTCGATGTTGCCGCCGGACCGGAAGTCGCCGGTCCCGACGTAGACGATGCCGGCATCGGAGGGCGCCACTTCGACTGCGCCAACCGACGACACCGACGTGATGGAATCGAAGATCGGCTCCCACATCGAGCCGGCGCTCGTCGTTTTCCAGAGGCCGCCGGTCGGGAAGCCCGCGTAGAACACGCCCGGCTCGCCGACCGCCCCGCTGACAGCCGAGACGCGGCCGGCGCGGAGCGGTCCGATGTTGCGCCAGACCAGTCCGGAGACCGTCTGAGCCGCCAGGGATCCGGCAGCCGCAAGGGCGATGGAGAGGGCAATGCCGATACGCGAGAGGCGAATCGGAAGTGGGGGCCTGGTAGTCATGTTTTCGAACCTCGTCGATCAGCGTGACTCGTCTGGAGCGATAGGCTTCACTTCAAACTTGCTACCGAGGTGGTGGTGCTGCCAACCGCACGTGCCCGATTGTCATGTTGCCGTACGATTCCCGCCGCGATTCGTTCCGCATTGGCGAGGATGGTGAGGCTGGTGTTGACCGCCAGCGAGCTGGGTATCGCGGCGCCGTCAGAGACGTAGAGTCCCGGATAGCCGAAGACTTCGCCGTCGGGGCTCACCACTCCGCCGTTCGGCGTGTCGGCCATGCGGCACGAACCGACATGGTGGGCGCTCGAGAAAAAGAGGCCGCGCTTCACGCCGCCGTCGGCATTCCGCTGCTCGGTCTCGATGACCTGGCAGCCGTTCCGGCGCATGATCGAGTGCAGCAGCTCCTGCGTTTCGTCGTGGTAGCGCTCCAGTTCGGCGGTGGCCGGAAGCTCGATGTCGACGGCGCCGCCACGCCGAAGGGCCAGGCGTCCCAGCGGGAGTGTCATCCCCAGCGCGTACATCACGATCATCTGATGCCGCATACGGCGCATCAGGTCGACGTTGGCCTCGCCCCACCATGCGGGTTCGCGCGGATCGCCTTCGATCCGGATCCGTGCCGCCGCCACGGCCTGCAGCGGGAGCGGCTTGGCGGCGGAAATCGTGATCCCGCGGGACGCCAGGAAGTGGTAGCTGATCATCCCGGGATGCGAGCGGCCGCGGAACATGTCCCCCTCGGCGAACCCCTCAGGCAGCAGCCCGGCGGTTTTCACGCCGCCGTTGAAGGCGATGTTGCGGCCGAGCTGATCGCTCAGGCGCGGCAGTTGCTCGCGCGAATGCATGAGCAGGCGCGCGGTGCCGAGCGTGCCGCCGCCGAGAATCACGATGCGCGCCTGGTAGCGGCGCGTCTCGCGGGTGGCGGTCTTCCGGCAGGTCACCTCGTAGCGGTACGGGAGTCCCGAGGCCGGGCCGTGACTTGGCGCCTGGGGCCGCGCGAGCAGCGGACGGATCGCCGTCGCTTCCATTCCCGTCTCGATTTTCGCGCCCGCTTCCACGGCCTTGGGCAGATAGGTGATCAGCAGCGATTGCTTGGCGCCGTAGATGCAGCCGGTCACGCAGAAGCCGCTTCCCTGGCAGCCCTTCACGGCATAGCGGGCCCGTTCGCACGAATAGCCCAGGTTTTTCATCAGGCGGGCAAAGACCAGGCCGCTCTTGGGCACCAGCTCGGGGGCAATCTGCTCGACGTTGAGCATCTGGTCGGCGAGATCGTACCAGGGGTCGAGCGCCGCGCGGTCCACACTGGACGGCCAGAGTCTTGCGCCGCTGGTGTCGACTTGCGCGAACGCCGACGTGGGTGCGCGCAACGACACCATCTCGTAGAAGCCGGAGCCGCCGCCTAACGCTTCGGCGTAGGTGAGGCCGAGATGGTCGCCGGTCAGGGAGTGCAGGTAGCGCATGATGTAGCGCGGGTCCTGGGTCTGCCGGAAATCGGTGAAGGGATCGATGTGCGGTCCCTTCTCGATCATCGTCACCGTGAGACCGGCGCTCGCCAGGCGCAGTGCCGGCGCCGCGGCGCCGAATCCCGTTCCGATGATCAGCACGTCGGTGCGTTCGGTGCGCATGGCCTTACTCGGGGTTGCCGTCGCGGGTGAGCGCCGGGGGCAGGAAGGTTTCAGGCTCGGGATAGCCCACCGGGCCGTCGTCCCCGCGGTACGGGCCGTTGAATCCGATGGAAGGGCAGGCGGCCGCCGAATTCCACAGACCGCTGTAGTAGACCACCTGGGTGAGGAAGACCGCGCCGTTGTAGAGTTTCCCGGCGATCCCGCCACTGGCCAATCCGTCCTGGATCGTACCGGTGCGCTGCTCGGCCGACTGCTGCTCGAACGATGGACTGCCTGACGAGTGCGCGCGGCGGTCGAGGTCGGCGACCAATATCCGGCGATAGGGTGCGAGCTTGAGCGCGGGATCCGCGAACGCACGGATGATCCTGCCCGGCTGCTCGGCGCCGGGAACGACCGTGAGCACGAAGGCCTGGAGGGAGCGCTCGACAGCATCGCCCGTCAGCTCGGCGGCTTCGGGATAGAGCATCCGGGCCAGCGTCGGCCGGCCGCAGCCCGTCGCGGCGAGACCCAGCATGACCATGCCGGCGCGCCGCAAAGCTTCTCGGCGGTCCAACGGGCCAGTGGCGCGGATGTCAGTTGAAAGTCCCATGATGCTCCCCTGCTCGAGTCCCGCGAACGGTCGCGGGAGCCCGGCAGGAGAACGTCAAGAGAAGGTGGGAATCAGCTCCGGGAGAGGATTCGCTGGCGCTGGCCTTCGGTGATGAGATCGGTGGCGATCACGTCCTTGGCCAGGCGGGCCACGATACCGTAGCCGCGGCCATCGGCGGCGATCCAGCGCTCCCATTCGGCTTCATCGAGCGCGACGGCAAGGGCCGCCGGGTCGAGGGCGCTGGCCTGGGCGAGCCGGGCGGTATCGGCGCGGCCCTCGAGCACCGCGGCTGCGGCAACCACCGCCTGGGCATTCGCGCTGAGGCGCCGGAAGCCGATGCGGATCGCCGCGATGAGCGTCTCGGGAAGGTCGCCGGGAAGCGACTGGTCGAGAGTGCGCTGGGGTTCGGGCCAGGAGCTGGGGGTGCCGTGGAGATCGAGCCCCAATGCGACGGCGTGGAGCAGCTCGACGGCGAGGAGCGGCAGGCCCGCGGAA
The DNA here is from genome assembly GCA_036493755.1 of Gemmatimonadales bacterium. Classification (GTDB taxonomy): domain Bacteria; phylum Gemmatimonadota; class Gemmatimonadetes; order Gemmatimonadales; family JACORV01; genus DASXPG01. The sequence continues at coordinate 12,912 of DASXPG010000088.1, read as the reverse complement.
TCGGCGGCAATGCGCCGCGCCAGGCGATCCACCTGGGCGGGGCTGTAGCTGGGCATGGCCCAGGCCGCCAGCTGGCGCAGCGGCTCGGGTCCCAGCGGCAGGGCCGAGACGGCCGCGCCGGGGACGTCGCGGCCGAGCCGCGAAGCGAGCTGGTCGATCTCTTCGCGCGGCGGATGCGGGGCCGCGGTGACGACGATGAAGACGGGCAGGGAATGCAGATCGCGGACGATGACCTGCAAGGCGCCTAACGATTCTGGGTCGAGCCAATGGGCGTCGTCGAAGGCCAGGAGGACGGGCTGCTCGCCGGCGGCGACCCGCAGCACGTCGCCGAGGGCCGCATCGGGCGACATCGGCGCCGCGCCGCGGGCGGCGGGGAACTGGTCGGCCCATTCGTCGATCGACTGCGCAAAGGCGGCGAGCGCGCCGGGCGCGGCGCCGGCAAGTCCCTGCGCGGCGAGCAGCCCGCCGCGCGCCAGTCCCATGATTCCGCTCCACGCCGAGGCCCGGTCGGCTGGGGCGCCGCGCACCGCCGCGCAGGCGGCGCCGTCCAGACGGGCGCGCGCGATCAGCTCCTCCATCAGCCGCGTTCGGCCCGCGCCGGCCGGACCCCGAATCACGGCTGCGCCCGATCGGCCGGCGACGGTGGCCTGCCAGGCGTCGACGAGGCGGGCGAGCTCGCCATCGCGGCCGGCCAGCGGCGCGCGCCGGGTCGCCGCGCCGCTGCGCGCCGGCGCGGATTGATCGCGCCACTGGCGGTCTTTCCGCACCTGCGCCGCGAGCCGCTCGGTCGCCGCATCGGGCTCGGTGCCGAGTTGCGAACGGAGCCGCTCCGCGAAGGCATCGTATACGGACAATGCCTCGGCGCGTTCGCCGCGGAGCGCATGCACCCGGATGAGCGACCGGACCGCCGCCGCCGATGCCGGCTCGAAGGTGAGAGCCCGGTGCGCGCATTCCGCGGCGGCACCGAGGTCGCCGGCGCGCTGGAGATCTTCGGCGCGCTTGACCAGCACCTCGACGGCGCGCCGCCGGGTGTTGAGCTGCTCCCCGGCGAGCCAGTCCTCGAAAGGGGGTGCGTCGGGAACGCCGAATCCTTCGAGAAAGTTGCCGACCGCCAGCTGCGCGGCGGCGGCATGGTCGCCGGCGGCCGCGAGCGCGTTGAATCGGTCGACATCGATGGTCACCTCGCCGGCGTTGATGGTGACCCGATCGCCCTCCGTCGCCAGGAACGATTCGCCGGCCACCTGGCGCAGCACGCGCAGCGCCTCGCGGAGCGAATGACGCGCGGCGGTCTCGGGCTTGTCGCCCCAGAGAAGTCCCATGAGATGCTCGCGGCTGCGGGTCAGCCGCGGTGAGCGGGCGAGGTACACCAGGAGGGCGAGGTTCTTTCGCCACAACAACTCGGCCGGGGCGGGGCGGCCGTCGATCGTGACCTCGGCGGGGCCGAGGGCGCGGATCTCGATCATCGCGAGGCCGCCGGTATCACGACTTCCCGATCGTCACCCGCGTCCACGCCGCCACCGCCATGCCGTTCTTCTGTGCCGGCGTGAACACCAGCGCCTGCGCGGCACGCTTCGCAACTTCGGTGAACTGCGGCTGATTCGAGGCCGTAGCGACGCGCACCTCGCGCACCACGCCATCCAGGCCGACCAGGAGCCATAGCTGCGGTGACGACGGGGTGCCGCTCCCGCGCCAGGCGGCGGTCAGCGCAGTCTTCGCCGTAGGGGCGGTGTCGAAGCAGGCATTGCCGGCATTGGCACTCGGCTCGGAGCAGGCCGACGCGCCCGCGGCTTCCGGCTCGGCTTGGGCTTTGACCGGCACATCCACGGTAGTCCAGGCGGCCACAGTGGCGCCGTGCTTCTTCGCCGGCGAGAAGTGCGCGCCCCGGATCAGCGTCGCGGCGGCGTCGTTGACGTCGTCGTGCGAGCTGGGGACGCGGGTGCGCAGGTCGGTCGGCGCGCCGTTCTGGTCCACGTAGACCGCGAAGCTGGGCGGCGAGGGCGGCGTCTCACCCGGCTTGGTGACGTCCGTGACCGCGAGCGGCTCGTCAGGTTTTGCGGCCACATCGAAGCAGCGGTTCTGCGGATTGTAACCAGGCTGGGTGCAGAGTACGCCGGCGACCTGGACGGCGATGCGATCGATGAGGGCGAAGAGACTGTCGCTGCTGCCGGTGACCTGGGCGGTGCCGACCGCCTTGAGGTCGTGGGTATCGTAGACGTCGGCTGAAAGCTGCATCGACTTTCCCGACGTCACGGCGTTGCCGAGCACCATCTGGCCCGCGCCATGCTCGGCGGCGAAGGCGGCTTTGGTCTCGAGCGGCGCCTCGGTCTTGAGTCCGTCGGTGGTCCAGTGACCGAGCAGCTCCTCGTCGTCCACCGTGGGCACGTGATTGCGATCGAGGGCGTCGGTCATCAGCCGGACCGCGGTGCGGGCGAACTGCGCTTCGTCGCTCTGGCCGAGGGCCTCGAAGGGCAGCGTGGCCACCTTCACGCCGGCCGTCGGAGGGAGCGTGTGGGCGTCCTGGTCGGCGGCGTGCGAGAAATGGCGCCAGGCCAGGAATCCGCCGCCGGCGAGAAGCACCACCGCCGCGGCGAGCCCCGCGATCAGCGGCTTCGGCACGCGCCACGACATCGCCCGCTGTCCGGTGCCCATCCCCGCCTGGCGCAGCGCCTCGGCGAGGTCATGGGCGCTCTGGAAGCGGTCCTCCATTTTCTTCGCCGTGGCGCGCGATACCACATTCGCCAGCGCCGCCGAGACGTTGGGGCGGCGCGCGCGGATCGAGGGGACCGACTGCGTCAGGTGCTGGATCAGGATCCCCTGCGTCGACGGGCCGTCGAAGGGGACCTCGCCGGCCAGCATCTCCCAGAGGACGATGCCTAACGAGTAGATGTCGCTGCGCTGGTCCACCGAGGCGTCGCCGCCGGCCTGCTCGGGGCTCATGTAGTGCGGTGAGCCGATGATCACGCCGGTCCCGGTGAGCTTCTCTCCCGACCCCGCCGCCGCCTTGGCGATGCCGAAATCCATGACCAGCACCCGCTTCTTCGCCCCCGACAGCATCACGTTCTGCGGCTTGATGTCGCGGTGCACGAGGCCGTGCCCGTGGGCTTCGGCCAGCGCGTCGGCGATTTCGGAGCCGATCCGGATGACCTCGGCTTCGGGGAGCTGGCCTTCGCGGCGCAGCCGGGTGTCGAGGGTCTCGCCATCGACCAGCGGCATGGCGAAGTAGACCAGGCTCTCGCGCTCGCCCACGAAGAAAATCGGCAGGATGTGCGGGTGATTGATCTTCGCCACCGACTCGGCTTCGCGGATGAAACGCTGGATGCTGTTCTTGCTCGCGGTGAATTCGGGGCGAAGCACTTTGAGGGCGATGCGCCGTTGGAGCTTGCGGTCGGTGACCGCGAAGACCAGCGCGAAGCCGCCTTCGCCGATCAGGTGCTCGACGACGTAATCCGTACCGATGGCAGCCTGGAGGCGGCGATGCAGATCGTCCTGGGGCAGCATCGCCGTCGCCGCCGCGCCGGCATCGGCGGTTCGCTCCGGGTTGGGCGTCCCGCAGGACGGGCAGAAGATGTCGCCGCCGACCAGCGCCCGGCCGCACTTCGCGCAGCTGCTCATGCCGCCATCGTCCCCTGGCGAATCGCGCGGGCGACGGCCTCGACGTCGGCGGTCAGCGGCCGGTCGTGCTCCAGCGCCGGCGCGAGGCTGCGGACTTTGGCCACGGCCGCTTCGAGCCGCGGGCTCGAGGTCAGCGGCCGGTGATGCTCGATTGCCTGCGCGGCGCAGATCAGCTCGACCGCCGCGACATAGGAGAGGGCCCAGCTCACCCGCGTCGCCTTGCGCGCCGCCGCCGGTCCCATCGCCACGTGATCCTCGCGATTGGCCCCGGTGGGCACCGAGTGGACGCTCGCCGGTGTGGCGAGGATGCGCAGTTCGGTCAGAACATCGGCCACCGCGGTCTGGAGCATCATCAAGCCTGACTCGACTCCCGGCTGCTTCGCCAGGAACGCGGGAAGGCCGGAGGTATCGGGATTGAGCATCCGTTCGACGCGCCGCTCGCTGATGGCGGCGACGTCGGCCGCGGCGATGGCGAGGAGGTCCAGGGCCTGTCCGACGATCTGCGCGTGGAAGTTGCCGCCGCTCACGATCTCGCCCGATTCCGGAAAGACCAGCGGATTGTCGGTGGCGCTGTTGATCTCGATCTCGAGGACGCGGCGCACGTACCCGAAGGCATCGCGAGCGGCGCCGTGCACCTGGGGCATGCAGCGCAGCGAATAGGCATCCTGGACGCGCGGATCGCCGTGGCGATGCGACTCGCGAATGGCGCTTCCCAGCAGCAGGGCGCGCAGCTTCGCCGCCGAGGCGGTCTGGCCGGGATGGGGGCGCACCGCCTGGATCGGCGCCTCGAAGGGCCCGGGCGATCCGCGCAGCGCGTCCAGCGACATCGCGCCCGCGACCTCGAAAGCTTCGAGCACCCGTTCGGCCTCGAGCAGCGCGAGGACACCCATCGCGGTGCAGAATTGCGTGCCGTTGATGAGCGACAGGCCGTCCTTCTCCCGGATATCCAGAGGAGCGAGACCCACACTCGCCAGCACGGTCGCGGCGGACTGAATCGAGCCGCCGAATTCGACGTCGCCTTCGCCCATCAGCGCGAGCGCGATGTGCGCCAGCGGCACCAGGTCCCCGCTGGCGCCGACCGAACCGAATTCCGGAACGACGGGATGGATGCCGCGATTCAGGAATTCGAGCAGCAGCTCCACGCAACGCACGGTGCAGCCCGAGTGTCCATGCGCGAGAGTATTGGCGCGCAGCAGCATCAGCGCGCGAACCACCTCGCGCGAGACCCGCTCACCGAATCCGGCGGCGTGGCTGCGGATGACGTTGACCTGGAGGGCGATGCGCTGATCCTGGGGAATCACCACTTCGGCCAGCCGGCCGAATCCGGTGGTCACGCCGTAGACCCGCTCGCCGGCGGCGATGCGCTGCTCGACCAGAGATCTCGCAGCCTGGAGCCGTTCACGGCCCTTCGAGGCGAGCGACACCTTGCCGGCGTCGCCTCCGGCGGCAACGCGGGCGACATCGTCGAGGGTCAGCGAATGACCGTCTATGGAAAGCATGAGTCAGAAAGGTTGACGGTCGACGGTTCACGGTCAACAGCAGACGGTTTTCGCCTGCCGTCAACCGTCAACCGTCGACGGTCAACCGATACGGCTCCGACAGCGTGCGGCTACGCAGAATCGCCGGATTCCTCAGCAGATCCCAGGCATGGTCGCGCTGGCGGTCGGTTTCATAGAGCGCGACCACCGCGCCGCCACTTCCGCAGAGGCGCACCAGGAAGGCATCGCTCTCGCGCAGGCGATCGAGCCAATGGCCGATCGCCGGCAACCGTCCCGCCACCGCGCTCTCGAAATCGTTATGCGAGCGCCGGCGAACTTCGCCCCAGTCGCCCAGCGACGAGGCAGGGACGACGGCGGCGAACTCGCCGGTCTGTTCCGCGCGGCCGCGGTCCTGGTCGATCCAGCCATAGGCGTCGGCGGTGCGGACGGCCGCGGCGGGAGGGACAATCAAAACCGGGAGAGACGGGAGAGGCGGGAGAGACAAGAGACGTTCGCCGCGACCCCAACCGAGGGCCAGCGCCGCGCCCGAAAGAAAGAACGGCACGTCGCTGCCGATCTCGGCGCCGAGGGCCATCAGATCCGCGGCGGAGAGTGGATGAGCGAAGATCGCGTCGAGAGCGAGCAGCGTCGACGCCGCGTCGGATGATCCGCCGCCCAGGCCGGCACTCCAGGGAATGTTCTTGGTGAGCGTGATGCGGGCGCCGCCCTTCACGCCGGCATCGCGCAGAAATCGCTCAGCGGCGCGCACCACCAGGTTTTCGCGGACGGCGCCCAGCCCGGCGGGCGCACCATCCAGGCTCACGCCCGACGCCGCGCGCTCGATCACCAGCTCGTCGGAGAGGTCGACGAGCTGAAAGAGTGTTTCGATGGCGTGGTAACCCTTGCCGTCCCGTCCGAAGACGCGCAGCCAGAGGTTGATCTTGGCCGGCGCGCGGATGTGGACGCGGTCGGTCACGGCGCGGGAGTCGCCTGGGCCACCCGGGCCCCGGTCCGCAAGGAATGCAGCGAGAGACCGGAGCGGGCCAGGAGCACCAGGCCGATGATGGTGATGGGGATGAACCAGCCGAGGTGGATGCCGATCGCGAAGGTGATCGCCGTGGTCCCCGCGATGCCGTACTTGCCGAGCACCAGCTTGGAAATTTCCTCGAAGACGCCAAAGAATCCCGGCGAGCTTGGCACGGCGACGCCGAAGGCCACGATGCTCGGCAGCAGTAGCGCCGCGCCGGCGGGCACATCCACGCCGAACGCGTGAAAGGCGAGCAGGTAGGAGAGGGCGTTCGCCAGCCAGACCGCGAACGACCAGAGAATGACCAGCGAGATATCGCGCAGCGACTGGAGCACGCCGAGTCCGGCGACGAGGTTCTCCAGAATCCGGATCACCAGCGGTCCGAGGCGAGCCGGCGTGACCTTGCGGATCAGCCGCTCGGCGATGGGCAGTGCGCGGTCGCGATTCCGGACGAGGATGATCAGAAATACCAGCGCGCCGACGAACACGACCGCCATCGTGGCCGCGAGGGCGCTGATGCTCGTCGATTTCAAGGTCGCGCCGGCGGGGAATCCCGGCAGCACCACGGCGAGGGCGAGGAGGAGCACCAGCACTACGCCGTCGAAGACCCGCTCGACGGCCACCGAAGCCAGCGCGGTGGTGAAGGGTACGCCGATCAACTCCGTCCCGGCGTAGGAGCGTACGACTTCGCCGGCCCGCGCGGGGAGGACGTTGTTGGCCATGAAGCCGATGCAGACCGCCCGCCAGTACGGCTGAAAGCGCCGCTCCGACGTGCTCGATCGCAGCATGATGCGCCAGCGAATGGCGCGCACGGGAAAGGTCAGGAACGCCGCGGCGCAGGAGAGGAGGTACCAGAGCGGATTGGCGTGACGCATCTGCTGGAGCACGTCGGCGAATTTGACGCCCCAGAGTGCCCAGACCAGGAAACCAATGGAAACCGCGACGCCGAGAAGGGGCTGCCAGATCGGTCCGCGCGCGGGAGGCGGGGACGGCCCGCGATCAGCGCGAGGTGCCGAGACCGAGTTCGACGAGATCGAACACCTCATTGAGGAGCGCCTGGAATCGGGCGTCATCGTGGCGAGCGGCTTCGAGCTCGGGCCGCAGCTGGAGGATCCGCCGCAGCGCAGAACCGCCCCAGTAAACGAGGGACTCGACGGGGACGACGCCGAGATCCTCGGGTGCGAGCGACGCAACCTCGACGATGCGACTGGAGCGTCGTGGTGCGGAAGGAGGCGTTGGCGCGGCGGGAACGGTCGGCGCGGCGGGAGCCATCGGGCCCGCGCTGCGTGGTGTAGTGGTGCGCGGAATGGCTGTCGGCTGTCCGACGAGCAGCTCGTTGAGCGAGCCGAGCGGCATCCCGTGCTCGGCGATGAGCTGCTCGAGCGTGAGGTAGCTGGTGATGAGATCGCTCTCGCCCACGACCGGTGTCGCAGGGGTTTGCGCTGCTGGTGTTTCTGGCGCGGCCGGCGCGCTCTGCGCGGCCGGCGTGCTCTGCGCGGCCGGCGTGGTTTGCGCGTTCCGCGCAGCGGTCGTGCGCGCGATTTCTTCCATCGCGATGGCCGGCATCGCGCGGGTGGTCATCGCCGCGGTCAGTTTTCCAAGCCCGGCGGCGGCGCCGATGATGCGATCGGCGAGCTGTTGCTCGTCGCCCGTTTCGGCGGAGACCAGGACCACCGCGACTTCGCGAATGGCCGCCGCGAATTCCTCGACGCTGTGCGACGCGCCGCCACGGCCGATGGCGTCGCGCGCCGCCTCGGCAAAACGACCCATCGCATTCGACAGCGGCGAGCCGCCCGCGCCCACCATCGGCCGCACGCTGGAGGCGATGCCGTAAAGGCGCAGGTCGCGCTGCACGTTGGTCTCGACCCGCGACAGCTCATCCGCGGCGGCGGTGAGATACTCGCCCTGGCTGACGATCTCGACCCGCGCGAGACCGGCGCCGCTCTCCGGCGGCGTCCCCTGGCGGACGATGTGCGGCCCGGCATCCTCATAGAAGAGCGACTCGACACCGACGACCTCGCCGCCACTGAGCACCGCGAAGAGCCGCGCCGCGAAGGCACGGGATTCCTCGGCCTCGGCTTCGGGCCGGCCGAGATCCACGACCTCGCGCGCGGCGCGAGCCAGGGCGCGGCCGCCGGCCTCGAAGACCTCGGAGACGTCGGGGCCGAGCGTGCCGGCGGCGGCGTTCACGTCGCGGGAGGCGTGCTCGATCGCCGAGAGGATGTCGCCTAACGGGGGCAGATCGTTGAGGATCGCCACGCCGCGCAACGCGCTCATCGAAGGAGCGATCCCCGACAGGGCGTCGCGGCTGCCGGGATCGGACCGGAGGGTCCGTGCGGCGCGCTGCAACACGCTGGCGATGGTGGCCGCTTCACGGGCGACGAAGGCGCGGCCGCCGGCGTCCAGGCCGGGACCGGCCGCGGCGCGAATCTGGGCCGAGGCGCGGCCCGAGAGCCGGTCCAGCCCGATGCCGATCTGTTCGGCCTTCTCGGTGTCGCCCTGCTCGGGATTGCGGAGCCGGCGCATCAGGATCTTGGCGTCGTCGATGGCGCGGATCATCTCGGCGCGGGTCGCGTCGCCCCAGGCCAGGCGGCCTTCGCGCAACGCACGGGCGCAGGCCTCGAGCCCCTGGCCGGCGCGCGACATGCCGTGCTGGCTGGCCATGATCGCGCTGCCGCGGAAGGCGCGGCAGAGCCGGAGCAGCTCGTCGCCCTGCGAGAAGGGGCCGGCCGGCGTCTGCGAAAGCGCGTCGAGCCGCTCGAGGTATTCGCCACCCTCGAGAAGAAAGAAGTCCAGCGTTCCCATCGATTGGGTCATACGCTCCCGAAGCTAGGAACCGTGCCGCGCGCGGTCAATTCGACGGCGCATCTCGCGGACCGCCTCATCCATCCCGGTCAGGACCGCGCGACTCACCACGCTGTGTCCGATGTTCAGCTCTTCGATCCCGGCAATTGCCGCAATGGGGCCGACGTTTTCGTAGGTCAGGCCGTGTCCGGCGTGCACCGCGACGCCGGCCGAACGGGCATCGAGGGTCGCCTGGGCGATTTCGGCCAGCGCGTCGGAGGGCGTGCGCCAGGCGTGTGCATAACGACCCGTATGGATTTCGATGGCATCGGGTTTCAGCGCCAGCGCCGCGCGCACCGATGCCGGGTCGGGGCTGATGAAAAGACTGGAACGGATCCCCGCGGTCTTGAGACGCGCCAGTGCCGCGGCAACGCGGTCCTTCGCTCCGGCGCAGTCGAGCCCGCCTTCGGTGGTGATCTCCTCGCGCCGCTCGGGGACCAGCGTGGCCTGCTCGGGCTCGGTGCGCTCGGCAATCCCGGCCATGGCATCGGTGGCCGCCATCTCGAGATTCAGGACGGTACGGACCGTCCCGCGCAGCCGCGCGACGTCGTCGTCCTGGATGTGCCGGCGATCTTCGCGCAGGTGGACGGTGATGCCGTCGGCGCCGGCCAGCTCGGCCAGCACCGCCGCGCGCACCGGATCGGGCTCGTCGGTGCGGCGGGCCTGCCGTATGGTCGCGACATGATCGATATTAATGTATAGACGCATATTGCCCGGCCCCCCGAAAGGTGGTTAAGCTATGGTCGCAGTGACCTTCTCGCATCGCCACCTCGTCATTTCGGCCCTCTTCCTGACCGTCGCCTGCGGCGGCCGGCGGGCCAACTTGCAGCCGTCCCCCGCAACGCCCGACCAGACGGTCGAGCGCTTCCTGGCGGCGGTCAATGCATCGGATGTCGACGGCATGGCCATGCTGTGGGGCACCCGGGACGGCCCGGAAGGGGTGACGCACACCATGAATGAGACGGTGCGTCTCCAGCGGCTCACGATCATGCAGCACATGCTGAAGAGCGACAATCACTCGATCACCGGCACCGACATCACCGACCCGTCGAAGCGGGTACTCACGGTCTCGATGACGCAGAATAATCGGCGATTTTCCATCCCCTTCACGCTGGTTCCCTCGCGCGGCGGCGGATGGCTGATCAATGCGATCGGCCTCGATGCGGCGATGCCTGATGCCGGAGCGCGACCCTAGCCGGTAAGCTCCACGAGGATCCCGGCGGTCGCCTTGGGATGCAGAAAGGCGACGCGGCGCCCATCGGCACCGGCGCGGGGTACCTGATCGATGAGCTGAAAACCGGCCTCGCGGCAGCGCTCCAGCGCCGCATCGAGATCGGGGACGGCGAAGCAGACGTGATGGATGCCGGGGCCGTGGCGGGCGAGGTACTTGCCGATCGGGCTCTCGGCATCGGTGGCGCTGAGCAATTCGATTTCGGTGCCGCCAATCGAAAGGCCGACAATGGTCGCGCCGTCGGCGGTCTCGGAAGGATGCGGCGTTACGCCGAGGATATCTCGATAGAAGCGCAGCGCTTCGTCGAGATCCCGGACGGCCAGCCCTACATGCGCGAGGCGCGAGCGGGCGGCGACATCCGGCGGCAGCATACGACGACATTTTAACGTGGAGCACACGGACATGGCAGGGTCGAACACGCTCGAGGTCACCGACGCCACCTTCCAGGGTGAAGTCGAAGGCTATAAGGGACTCACCGTCGTGGACTTCTGGGCCGAGTGGTGCGGGCCGTGCCGGGTGATCGCGCCCGTGCTCGACCAGCTCGCGACCGAGTACCACGACAAGGGCTTGAAGGTCGTGAAGGTGGATGTGGACGCAAACCAGGAAACGGCCATGCGCTTCAACGTCCGTTCCATCCCGATGCTGATGTTCTTCAAGGATGGACGCCACGTCGACACGGTCGTGGGTGCGGTTCCGAAGGCACATCTGGCCGGCAAGATCGCGCAGCATATCGGATAAGGGGTGCGTGCGTCGAGCGCGGTCCTCACCGATTCCACGGTCCGGCTCTGGGACCTGGTTTTTCCGTCCGAGGAGCCGCTGCTGGTCCGGACGCGCGCCGCGTACGTCCATCTCGAAAGTCTGATCGCCTACGCCAAGCGTGACCGCGATGCCAAGGTCAACGCCTGGCTCGCCTGCTACCGCCCCGACGAAACCATCCTGCTCTTTTTTCTCAGCGGCGAGATCGCCAACGCGTCGGTCGTCACGCCGGTCGGACGCTTTCCGGTCGCCATCGCCGAAGCGCTCAAGCATGTGCGCGCCGACACCGAGCGGTCGGAGATCGCCTACCACGCCGCCGGACCCGAAGCCCTCGCGGCGATGTATGCCGCCTGCGCCCAGACCCCGCAGGATCTCGGCCTCGATCCATCGAGCCCCAAGACGATTTTCGACAACGTGCTCGCCCGAAAATGGACGGGAATGCTGGAGCTGATTTCCGACGGGCGGGTGAATTATCTGAGCGTGAAGGACGGGCGCTACGCGTCGGGGATTTTCTCCGACCAGAAGCCCACCGAAGATGCCAAGGCGTACCTCGCACGGCTTTTCGTCGTGAAAGGCGCGGCGGTGCAGCCGCGCGTCGCCGTGAAGGCCTTCAACGGACTCCAGACGCTGCCGCTCCAGGCCACGCCGGCGCTGGTCGCCCTCTTCCGGCAGTACGTCTGGGACATCGTCGAGCTGGCCGAGCGCGAGGTGCCTGGCGATGCCGCCAAGCGAGCCGAGAAAATCCGGATGAAGCTCACGCCGGCCCACGAGGCGTTGAAAAGCGTCGGTGGCGCGCGCGGCTCATCGTTTGCGGATCCCATCGTCGAGCCGTCGCAATTCACCGACGGACTCGCCGGCTGGACCAGGGATTTCCTGGGCGAGCTCGAAGTGATGCACCCCAAGATCGCGCCACGGCTTCTCAAGGAAGCGACCCGCGACCAGCGCTACCAGCTCCAGGCGCTGGGCTTCTTCGACCGGCTCCCTTGGAAAATCGAGTGGTGAACGGCGCGGGAAAACTCTACATGGTCTCCACCCCCATCGGTCACTTGGGGGATTTTTCATTTCGGGGGGTCGAGACGCTGAAAGCGGCGACGGTGATCGCCTGCGAAGACACCCGCCACACCCGACGGCTCCTCACGCACTACGGCATCAGCGCGCCGCTGGTCAGCTTCCACGCGCACAGCAGCGAGCAGACCATCGAGCGCCTGCTCGGGCGCATCGAATCCGGGGAAGACGTCGCCTACGTGACCGATGCCGGCACCCCCGGCATTTCCGATCCCGGCGGTATCCTGGCCGAGCGAGCGCTGGCCCGGGGACTCACCGTCGTACCGATTCCCGGGCCGGCGGCGGTGATGGCGGCGCTGGCTGCCGCGGGTTTTTCCGCCGACCGCTTCGTCTTCCTCGGCTTCCTGCCGCGGCGCGGCACCGCGCGAGCCGAGTGGCTGGGGCGCGTCGCCGAAAGCGACATGACCACGGTCTGCTATGAGGCGCCCGGCCGTGCCGCCGCGCTCCTGACCGAGCTGGCCGAGCGTTGCGGATCGGATCGGCCGGCCGCGCTGGCCCGTGAGCTGACCAAGTTGCACGAGGAAATCCGCCGTGGAACGCTGGGTGAGCTGGCAACGTATTACCATGAACATCCCCCTCGTGGCGAAGTCACTCTTGTCATTGGTGCAGCGAGGCCAGGGGCCGGAGGCCGGAGTGGAGCTGCAGTGGAGAGCCTCGAGGACGTGATGGCCGAGCTGAAGGATTCAGGATCACCCGCCGCCGTCGCCAAGGAGCTGTCGAAACGTCTCGGCATTTCGCGCCAGGACGCGTACCGGCTGTTGACCCGCTGAAGCCGGACGCGCTGCTGACCATCGGCCGCCTGCATTACGACGGCGGGGGTGACTGGTATGCCAATCCGTCCAGTCTGCCCAACCTGTTGCGCGCCATCCGCGAGCGGACCAGCCTGCGGACCACCGAAC
>DASXPG010000087.1:0-17993 GCA_036493755.1 Gemmatimonadales bacterium | reverse complement strand
CCCCGGAGAGGACCGCGAGTCGGTGCTCAGCGCGCCGACGGGATCGGCCATCTTCGAACGGCTGGCGCGCCGCGCCGGCGAACTGGTCGCCGGAACGGGAATGGAATCGCCGGCGCCTCGGCGGCGTCTGCGGCAACGTCTTCATCACATGGGGGTGATGCTACGGGTTGCGCTACCTGGATTTCTGCGTGCGGTGTGGTTGAATCTCGCACGGCCCCGAGAGGGAGCGAGGCTCCGCAGGCTCGCCGCGGACAACGATGTGCTTTACCAGCGGATGAGTCGCCCTAGCCGACCAGCCGCTCGGAAGGATTGAGCTCCACTCCACCGCAGAACTCCGCCATCGCTTCGAGGACGGCGAGATGCTGGCCGTCGTCGAGCTGGCGCTCCCATTCTTCCAGCGCCGCGGTGACCGGCTTGCCGCATCCATTCCGGCTCCGGACGATCCGCACTTTGGCATTGCCGGTCGCCACGGCCTGCTCGTCCGGCGCGGTCAGCTCCTCGTGGAGCCGCTCGCCCGGCCGCAGTCCGGTGTACACGATGTGTTTGCCGCTCACGCGGCGCACGCCCGAAAGCTCCAGCAGGTTCTTGGCGAGATCATCGATGCGGACCGGCTCGCCCATCTCCAGCATGGCAATGCTCCCGCGGACCTCGGGAAGCAGCGAAGTCTGGAGAATCAGCTGCACCGCTTCGGGAATGGTCATGAAGTAACGCGTCGCGTCGGGATGCGTCACCGTCAGCGGGCGGCCGTCAGCGATCTGCTTGCGGAAGATCGGAATCACGCTGCCGGCGCTGCCCAGGACGTTGCCGAAACGGACCGCGGCGAAGGTCGTGTCGCGGTAGTCGGCCTGGAGCTCGAGCACCACCAGCTCGGCGAGCCGCTTGCTGGCGCCCATCACCGAGACCGGACGTACCGCCTTGTCGGTGCTCACCAGGACGAACTTCTCCGCCCCGTGCCGGCCCGCGGCCTCGGCCACGCGCCAGGTGCCGATCACATTGTTGCGCACCGCCTCGCGCGGGTTCGACTCCATCATCGGTACATGCTTGTACGCGGCGGCGTGGAAAATCCGGTCGGGCCGGTATTCGCGGAAAGCCCGCTCCACCGCTGCGCCATCGACCACATCGCCCACCACCGGAATGATGCGCAGTCCGTGATGCCGCTCGCGCAGCTCCATGTCCAGATAGAAGAGCTCGGTCTCGGCCTGGTCGAAGAGCACCAGCGTTGCCGGACCATGCAACGCGACCTGGCGCGCCAGCTCCGAGCCGATCGAGCCCGCGGCACCGGTGATCAGCACCGAGCTTCCCGCCAGCTCCGCGGCCAATTCGGGGAGCGTCAGCTGGATCGGTTCACGGCCGAGCAGATCTTCGATTCGAACGTCGCGCAGCTGCTCGAGCTGGATGTTGCCGGCCAGCACTTCGGCGATGCCCGGGAGCACCTTGAAGGGGCGCTGTGCTTCCTCGCACTGGTGGACGATGCGCCGCAGCTCCGCCGGAGATCCCGATGGCACCGCGATGATGATCTCTTCGATTCCTTCCGACGCGGTGATCTCGGGGAGCTGCGCCACCGGCCCGAAGACCGGGAGGCCATGCAGCCGGATTCCCAGGCGGGTCGGATCGTCGTCGACGAATCCCACCGGCCGCATCCCCGTCGGCATGCGCACCATCTCGCGCGCCAGCAGGTTGCCGGCTTCACCCGCCCCGACGATCAGCACCCGGCGCGCGCTCCCGTTGAAGCCGGCGCGGTGATGACGCAGGGTTTCGTAGGCACGGCGATAGGAGATCCAGAGTCCGGCCGTCAGGAAGGTGGTCAGCACCCATTCCATGAAGACCACCGGCAGCGGCACCGGAGGGACGAATGGAATGAGTGTGGCCAGCGCCAGGAAAACGACGCTGCCGACCAGCGAATTCGCAACGAGCTGCTGGACGTCACGGGTGCTGATGAACCGCCAGCGCCCGGTGCTCAGACCAAAGATCATGCTGCAGATGACGCGCACACCCAGCAGCAGTACCAGCGTCTCGATGAACGTTCTGAAATAGCCGGCGGGGAAGGCGAAGTCGAAGCGCAGGAGATACGCGGCGAGATAGGCGACGACGACGATGCCTGCATAGAGCGACAGCGAAACGATTCGCCGGAAGGTGTACGCGGTGGCATAAAGCCACTCGAGCAGTCGCACTACGCGCGGTACCATAACCAGAGACGGCCCTCAGGAATTATGCAATTTTGTCTGACGGGTGACACGGAAAAGTAGTCGCGCCACCAATCCGAAACCAGCGCCAGTCATGGTGATTCTCGTCACTCAACGACTCTCAGTCTCGCCACGATAACGCCTTGTCCGAAGTGGCGATACCCTGTCATTGCTTACAGGGTAAAACCCTGTTGTGGCGCCATCACCACAAGGGTAAGCCCTTAGGCGGTAACCGGATCTTTTTTGCTTCCTAAATAGTTGGCGCGCGTAGCGCCTTTTTAGCCGCTTCGAGACCTTCCCCAGTGGTGGCGCTGACAAGATGCGCGTCCCAGCCGTGCTCTCGGGCCAGCCTCGGGCGGTCCTCGCGGTCCGCGGCATCCAGCCGATCTGCCTTATTCAGCAGGACCACGATGCGCTTGCCCTCGTCCAAGCCGGCCTCCGCCAGTGCCTGGAAGACCACATTGGCCTGCTCTTCCCAGTCCGGATGTGAAACGTCCACAACATGTACCAGGACATCGGCATCGAGGGCTTCTTCGAGCGTAGCCCGAAAACTCGCGACCAGGCCGTGGGGCAGCTTCCGGATGAATCCCACGGTATCGGTAAAGCGCATCTTGGGTGGCCGCCCCGAGCCGAAAGCCTCGGCAACACCCGGCTGCCAGGCAGAATCGTCAGGGAAAACCACCTCGCGACTCTGGGTGTCGAGGGTGGCAAAGAGCCGGTCTTCGACGTGCGCATCCGCCTTGGTGAGCGCGCGCAGCAGGCTGGATTTGCCCGCATTGGTATAGCCGACCAGGGCGGCACTCCTCACGCCCCTCTCTTTGGTACGGCTACGTGCCCGTTCTCGATGAGCCGCCACCTCGGCGAGCTTCTTTCTCAGGGCGCCGATCTTTTGACGAATCATCCGGCGATCTGTTTCTATCTGGGTTTCGCCTGGTCCCCGGAGGCCGATGCCGCCGCGAATTCGAGAGAGGTGCGTCCACATTCTCGCCAGCCGAGGCAGCAGGTACTCGAGCTGGGCAAGCTCCACCTGCATCCGCGCCTCGGCACTCCTGGCCCTGAGGGCGAAGATGTCGAGAATGACCTCGGACCGGTCCATGATGCGGACCTTCAGCTCCTCCTCGAGGTTCTTTCCCTGGGCCGGCGACAGCTCGTCGTCGAAAATCACCATCGTCGCGCCGGTCTCGGCCACGAGTGCCGCAACCTCGGCCACCTTGCCCCGCCCGATGTAGAAATCGTTGGTCGGCTTCTCCACGGCCTGCACGACCCGGCCGGCCACCCCCGCTCCCGCCGTGTCCACCAGGCGCGCCAGCTCGTCCAGGTGCTCGCCGATCACCTTGACCTCGCGCGTGCGCTTGCGCGGCGCGCCAATCAGCAGCGCCTGCTCGATCGGCGGCGCCACATCGATCATCCGTTTGGGACTCAAGTATCCTCTCCCATTTCTCCCTTTTCTCCCCTTTTGAGTTGTTCCCAGAACGCCATCCGCCGCGCCACCGCCTTCTCGAACCCGAAAGGTCCGGGCTGGTAGAATTTCGTTCCGCGCAACTTCTCGGGGAGGTACTCCTGCGGGATGTATGCCTCGGGGACAGCGTGGGCGTACCGGTAATCCTCGCCGTATCCCAGCTCTTTCATCAGCGGTGTCGGCGCGTTGCGAATGTGAAGCGGCACTCCCTCGGCGGGATTCTGTCGCGCCGCTTCGAGGGCCGCGCCCCAGGCCTCATAGATCCGGTTGGACTTGGGCGCTGTCGCGATGTACACGACCGCCTCGGCAAGCGCTAGCTCACCTTCGGGCTGCCCGAGAAAGTGCAGCGTCTCTTTCGCGGCCAGCGCGACCTCGAGCGCCCGCGGATCAGCGAGCCCGACATCTTCCGCGGCCGCCCGGACCACGCGCCGGGCAATGTAGAGCGGATCTTCCCCGCCATCGATCATGCGCGCCAGCCAGTAGAGCGAGCCGTCAGGATCAGACCCGCGCATCGCCTTGTGCAGTGCGCTGATCAGGTTGTAGTGCTCTTCCCCGCCCTTGTCGTAACGAGCAAAGCGCTTCTGAAGGGCATCGGCAATTACGGCGGCCGTTATCGCGCGATTCGCGGGGGACTCCGCCGAGAGTGACGGGGGCCCGTGTGGTCGCGCGTCTTCGCGAGCCCCTGGCTCGCGAGCGACCGCGCGGGTCGTCGCGTGAGGCGGAGTCCCCCGCGGATCGCGCGACAAATACTCTGACGCGGCCTCAAGCGCCGAAAGCGCCCGCCGAGCGTCGCCGTCCGCTTCCCGCACCAGCAGCGCCAGCGCGTCGTCGTCGATGGTAAGTCCCGCCTTACCAAGACCGCGCTCATTGTCGGCGAGTGCCCGACGCACCAGGACCGCCAGGGACTCGGGAGCCAGCGGCTCCAGGACGAACACCCGGCACCGCGACAGGAGCGCGCCGGTGATCTCGAAGGAGGGATTCTCGGTGGTCGCGCCGATGAGGGCGATGGTCCCGCGCTCGACGTGCGGCAGGAAGGCATCCTGCTGGGCCTTGTTGAAGCGGTGGATCTCGTCGGCGAAAAGAATGGTGCGGCGCGCATTCAGCGTCAGCCGCTCTTCCGCCTCCTTGATGATCTCGCGGACCCGCGGCACTCCCTCGGTAACGGCGCTGAAGGAGACGAACTCGCGATCGGTGTATTGGGCGATGAGGTGCGCGAGGGTCGTCTTGCCGCTGCCGGGTGGTCCCCAGAAAATCATCGAACCGACCTCGCCGCGCCGGATCAGCTCGCCGAGTGCTTTCCCCGGGCCGAGCAGCTGCTCCTGGCCGGCAAACTCCTCCAGGGTGCGCGGGCGCATCCGCGCCGCGAGCGGCTGCACGCCGGCCGGTGGCCGGAAAAGATCGTTCTGGCGCGCCATCAGCCTCCCACCCGCTCCAGCGCCGCGCGTGCTGCGAGGAAGCACGCCGATCCGCCGACGAAGGCCAGCGGCACCTTCCAGCCACGCCGTTGCTGGAATTCCGGCACCAGGTTCGACGCGCCCACGTACACCATCACGCCGGCCGAAAGAGCGAGTCCATGCCGGCTCAATACCCCGATGCTGCCCGTGAGCAACGCTCCCAGCACCGTCGCGATTCCCATCAGCCCCGCGGCGCGGTAACTGGCGCGCGCCGTGCCTCCGGACGCGAGCACCAGGCTGGCGACCGCGACCCCCTCGGGAATCTTGTGCAGCGCGATGGCGACGAAGAACAGCATCCCCAGCGCCGGCGTCACCAGGAAGCCCGATGCGATCGCCACGCCATCGAAAAAGGTGTGCAGCGCCAGGCCGATGATGGCGGATCGTCTCGTCGCGGCCGAGACGGCGTGGGTTTCTTCGCCGAAGTGGAAATGCGGCGCAAGGGTGTGCTGGGTGAGGTGAACGAGCACGTAGCCGAGCAGCACGATGGGCGCGGCGGTGCGCGCGTCCAGAGCCAGGGCTTCGGGGATCGCCTCGACGACGGCGAGCGCGATCATGAATCCCGCCGAGAAGCAGAGACAGAGCTCGATGAAAGCCAGCCCGCGGCGTGCATGTCGCGTGACGGCAACGGCTCCGAGCAGCGCGGCCCCGGCGGCCGCCAGCGCGAAGAGCGCGGCATTCACGTGGCGATTCCTCCGGCCGGCGCGAAGAACGCAGCCTTCACGCGGGGATCTTGCCGGCCAGCGCGAGGAGAGAATCGCGGGTGTTGAGCGCGGGGTCATCCAGCACGGCAAGGAGCAGCGCCCGGAGGATCTGGCCGATCCTCGGACCGGACGGAAATCCCGCCTGCTGAAGATCGTTGCCGTCGACGGCGAGCTGCTTCACCGAAAGCGGCGCCCCCGAAGCGAGCACCGCATCAACCGCCTTCCTGAGCCGCACCCTTTGAGCCGCGCCCACGGGCGCGCCGGCCACGACGTCGCCGGGATCGCCGCGATTCTGTTCCAGCCAGTGGCGGACCGTGCGTGCATCCTCAGGGTCCGGCGCCGGACGGCTCGCCGCAAAGATCACATCCGACATTCGATTGCGCTCGGCGACAGAGAGTTTCATCCGCACGGCGATGCGGAATGCCCCCTGCGAGCCCGCCTCGGTGCCGCTCAGCGCGATGGCCGTAACGAGAATCGGATCGCGCGGCTCGACCTCATCGAGAGCGTCGATCGAGGCATCGTTCAGCCCGGCCAGCTCGGGCCAGACCGATGCCAGCGCTCCCGCATCCCGCCACAAGCGAATCGCGGTAGACGGCACGCTCCTCGACAGCATCTTGACCCATTCGTCGCGCACCCGCTCGCGCGACAAGTGCTCCAGCTCCGTCGTGGCCGCCCGCAGCGCCTCGAGCGTTCGCGGCTCGATGGTGAAGCCGTAGACCGCCGAGAACCGCAGGCCGCGCAACACCCGAAGCCGGTCCTCGCGAAACCGCGCCACCGGATCTCCGACCGCCCGGATCAACCCGGCATCGAGATCGCCGCGCCCCTTGAACGGATCGCGGATCTCACCGCTCCGGGGATGTACAGCGATGGCGTTGATGGTGAAGTCGCGGCGGGCAAGGTCATCGTCCAGCGACACGCCAAACTCCACCTCGGCATGACGGCCGTCGGTTCTCACATCGCGCCTGAAGGTGGTGACCTCGTGGGCGCGATTGTCGTCGTCGACAACCGCCACGGTGCCGTGCTCGATGCCGACCGGCACGGTCCGCCGGAAGAGCGCCACGACCGCTTCGGGGCGGGCCGATGTCGCGATGTCGAAGTCGCCTTGCCTGACGTCGCGGCCAAGCTGCGCGCGGATCAGCGCGTCCCGCACCGCCCCGCCCACGAACCATGCTTCGTGGCCGGCCTCGATCAGCCGATCGGCAATTTCCTGGACTGATCTGGGGACATCGGTCAGCGGAAAGCGCTCATCCACACAACACGCTCCCGCCGTTCACGTTGAGAATCTCGCCCGTGATGTGACGCGCCAACGCCGAGCAGAGAAAGACGATCGGTCCGGCGATGTCGTCGGCCGACGGCACGCGTCCCAGGGGAATCGTCTTCGCGACGCGCGAGCGTCCTTCGCCCGCGAGCGACGACGCCGTCATCGGCGTGTCCACCCAGCCCGGCGCGACGCAATTCACCCGGATTCCCGGAGCCAGCTCTACCGCCAGACTCTTGGTCAATGAGACGATCGCGCCCTTGCTCGCGGCGTAGTCGGCGTGGAAAGCCTCGCCCCGCTGCGCCGCGGTCGATGCGACGAAGACGATCGAGCCGCCGGGACGAATGAGCGGAATGAAGGCCCGGGCGACGTAGAAATAGGAATCGAGGTTCTGCGCGATGGTCGAGGCCCACTGCGACGGCGCCATCTTCGCCAGCGGAACATCTTCGGGCGGCCAGACACCGTGATTGAGGACCAGCGCATCGCAAGCACCGGCGGCGGCCGCCGCCTCCTCGGCTTTGCAGGGGTCCGAGAGATCGCCATGGGTGGTGCGCGAGACCCCGAACACTTCGGCGCCGGCCCGCTTGAACATCGCGGCCGTGGCCTGGCCGATGCCCTTCGTGTGGCCGGTGACGACAGCCTTCTGGCCCGAGAGGGAGATCACCTACAGCGTAGGCTCGACCATCGAGCAGACGTGGTGATCGATCGCGAGCTGGATCTCCTGCACCAGCGCGGCGTCTCCGCTGGGGACGACGATCGCGACATCGACCATGGCCTTCAGCGGTCCGCCGTCGCGGCCGAGCAGCCCGACGGTCGCCATTTCCCGGGACTTCGCGATCTCGACCGCGCGAAGCAGGTTCGCTGAACGGCCCGACGTGGTGATGACGACGAGCAGATCGCCCGCCCTCCCGTGCGCCTCGACCTGGCGGGCGAAAATCGCTTCGAAGCCGAGGTCATTGGCTGCCGCCGTGATCAGCGACGAGTCGGTCGAGAGCGCGATGGCCCTGGCCGCGCGGCGGTGTACCGGCTGGTAGCGCACCACGTATTCGGTCGCCATGTGCTGGGCATGCGCGGCGCTGCCGCCGTTGCCGGCAAAGTAGATGGTGCCGCCGCCATGCAAGGTTTTATGGGCCAGCGCCACGTACTGCTCCAACGGCGCTTCGAGCGATACGGCGCACTGCTCGGCAAGCCGCGCCAGCGAGATCAATCGATCGATGCTCACTGTTCCTTCCCGCCGATCACGAAATCCTTGAGCATCGAATACCAGGAGCGCCGCAACCGCACCGGCGGCACGATCATCACCGGTCCGTCGCTGAGAATCGCCCCGGGATTCTCGTAGGCGAGCAGCCGCGCCTGCTCGCGCGCGCCGTGGCTCTGCATCCATTCGACGGCGGCGGCGAGGCTGCGCCCGTCGCCGTGATTGTCGCTGGCGATGATCGTCCCGTACCCCGCGCCAAGGAGGTCCCGCGCCCGCTCGGCACGCTTGCTGTCGCCCAGGAGGGTGGTGGCATCGAGCTGGAGGAGCGCGCCCGCTTCACGCCAGCGCTGCCCCATTTCGAGGTTGCAGCAGGCATACCGCTCGGGGTGCGCCAGCACCGGGATGATCCCCTGCTCCACGATCCGCGACAGGGCCTCGACGCTCGCGTCGGCCGGCACCAGCCGGCCGAACTCGACGAGTGCATAACGAGTCCGGTTGAGGGTCAGGCAACGGTCGTGGAAGATGGGTGCGGGAACATCCAGCATGATCTCGAAGCCGCGGACCAGCCGCGGCGCGGGGGGCGCCACCGCGATCAGCTCGCCGAGGAGCTGGTCCATGTCGTCGCAGGGAGCGTCGGCGAATTCGCTCGCCTTGAGATGCGGGGTGCAGCAGACCGCCGTGACGCCCTGCTCCTCGAACCGCTTGAGTACCGCGACCGACTGCTCGGGCTGCTCGGAACCGTCATCAACTCCCGGCAGCAGGTGCGTGTGAAGATCGATCACGCGGAACCGGGGTGCGCCGCCGCCGCGAGATTCCGGACCGCCGCGGCTCCCGCCGACTCGATGGCGTTGCCCACCACCACGAAGTCGGCCCCGGCCTCGCGGGCCCGCCGCACTTCGTCCGGCGTGCGCATCCCGCCGCCGACGAAGAGCGGCAGATTCACCCGCTCCCGGACCGCGCGGATGATGCCCGGGTCAACCGGGTTGAGGGCACCGCTGCCGGCATCGAGGTAGATGGCGACCATGCCGATGAGCTGCGCCGCCATGGCATGCGCGGCGGCGATCTCCGGCTTGTCGGCCGGGAGCGGCCGCGTCTGGCTCACCGCTTCGACCGCCGTGACCCGGCCACCATCGATGAGGATGTAAGCGGTCGAGATCGACGTCACCTTGTGCCGCGAGAAGAACGGAACCGATCGCACATGCTCTTCGATGAGGTACTGAGGATTGCGGCCCGATACCAGCGAGAGCAGCAGCACCGCATCCACCTGCGGCACCAGCTGGCTCGCCGAACCGGGAAAGAGAAGCAGCGGCAGCTTGGTGGTGCGCTTGATGGCGGTCGCCACGTCGGCGGTGCGTGACGCGCCGTCGAACGATGTGCCGATGAGCAGTCCCGCGGCGCCATCCGATTCGGCACTGCGCGCCAATGCGGCCGCCTCCGAAGGGCTGGTGCGCTCCGGGTCCACCAGGACCAGAAGCCCCGATTGACGCTCGCGCATCCGGCGGATGATGTCGATCACGCCGCTTCCTTCAGCAGTCGAACCGCCAGCTCGCCGATCGCAATGTTCTCTTCAGTGGCGGCCTCGAAGGCATAGGTCACGAAGGCATCGGCGGCGAGAAGCTCCAGCGCAACCTCGGTCGACTGCGGTTCCCAGGCATTGACCGACGTCAGCACCCAGGCGCCGACCAGTCCCATCGCGTGGGCGACCGAATTCGCCGACCCCAGCGCCGAAGCGGGACAGGCCGCCAACGACCGCGACATCTGCTCGGCGAGCGCGGCTGGACGCTCCGGTACGCGTGCGGCAAGCCAGGTTTCCATCATCTCGCGCGTCACGACGTGCTCGCCCCCGCGGGCCGAGCGCGCAGCACTTCGCGCACGATGTCGCCCGCCTGGGCTTCGGCGGCGCCGAGCCGCGACGCGTCGCCGGCCCCCGCCGAGGCGAAATGTGGGCGGCCGCCGCCCTTTCCGCCGGTCAGCGCCGCGATCCGGTTGACCACATCGCCCGCGGTGACGCCGCGAGCCACCAGGTCGTCGGTCACGCCGACATGAATTCCGGGCCGGTCACCGGTGGCGAAAATCACCGTCACGCCGCTCGGCGTCTTCGAGCGGAAGGCATCGACCATCGCGCCGATCTCGTTGCGATCGCCGGTCGGTGTGTTACTCACCGCGATCGACGTGCCATTCTCGACCGCGACATTTGCCGCGGCCGCCCCGCCGCCCTTGATGAGCTCCTCGACGCGCTTCTGGAGCTTGCGCTGTTCTTCTGAAAGCGCCTCGACCTTCCGCGCCAGATGCTCCGGGGTGCTGCCCAGCTTCGCCGCCGCTTCATTGAGCAGGCGGTTCTGGTCGGCGAACCAGGCAAAGGCGCCCGGGCCCGTGAGCGCCTCGACGCGCCGCACACCGGAGCCGACGCCGCTCTCGCCGACGAATTTCAGCAGGCCGATCTGGCCCGTGGTGCGCACGTGCGTGCCGCCGCAGAGCTCGATCGACACGTCGGGCACTGTGACCACGCGGACGATATCGCCGTATTTCTCGCCGAAGAGCGACATCGCCCCGAGCTTGAGCGCGTCGTCCTTCTTCATCTCCTCGGTGAGTACTTCGCGTCCTTCCCAGACGTGGGCGTTCACTTCGCGCTCGATTTCGCCAAGCAGCGCCGCGCCGACCGGCTGATGATGGGTGAAGTCGAAGCGCAGGTGCTCCGGCGAGACCACCGAGCCCGCCTGATGGACGTGCGTCCCGAGCACTTTGCGCAGCGCCGCGTGAATCAGATGGGTTGCGGTATGGTTGCGCTCGGTGTCGCGCCGCCGTGGTTCGTTGACCTCGGCGCGTACCTCTACCGGCTCGAATTCTCCTTCGACTACCGGCCCGAAAACCGCCGTCTTGCCGTCTTCTTTGCGCACCTCGTCGATGGCAACCGAAAAGCTGTCGGCGAAGACGCGCCCGACATCGCTCACCTGCCCGCCGCTCTCGGCGTAGAAGGGATTGTCGCGCAGCAGGAGGCCGACCTTGTCGTCGGTCCGGCGCCACGCGAGGATGTCGGTGTCCACCGCCGTCTCATCGTAGCCGACCCAGCGCTGGCGGAGCCGCAGTTTGTTCTTCTGCCACCCCTCGCCGCGCTTGCGGCGCACCGCCGGCCCGCTCGAGTTGCTCTGGGCTCCGGCGCCCGCCTTCCGCGCGGCGCGGGAACGGGCCCGCTGCTGGTCGAGGAGTTTCTCGAATCCGGCGACGTCCACCGGCATCTTGCGTTCATCGGCGATGATCTGCGTCAGGTCGATGGGGAAACCGAAGGTGTCGTACAGCCGGAAGGCCTCTTCTCCGCTGACGCTGGTCAGCTCCGCCATCCTGACGAGGCCGCCCTCGATGGTTTCGAGGAAGCGCTCTTCTTCTGCGCGGGTCACATCGCGCAGATGCTCGCGGCGCCGGCCCAGTTCGGGATAGGGCTCGCCCATGATCGTCGCGACTTCGTCCACCAGCTCGACGAGCGTCGGCGACCGGCGGCCCAGCAGATAGGCGTGCCTGACCGCGCGACGAAGAATGCGGCGCAGCACGTAACCGCGGCCCTCGTTCGAGGGATACACGCCGTCGGCGAGGAGAAAAGCGACGGCGCGCGCATGATCGGCGAGCACGCGGAAGGAAACGTCGCTCGGCGTAAGCTCCGCCGCTTCCACGACC
Organism: Gemmatimonadales bacterium; assembly: GCA_036493755.1. Taxonomy (GTDB): domain Bacteria; phylum Gemmatimonadota; class Gemmatimonadetes; order Gemmatimonadales; family JACORV01; genus DASXPG01. Next base: position 6,071 of record DASXPG010000087.1, on the reverse strand, counting down.
CGCATCCCGTCGACATTGGCGCCGCCGTACCTCTTGCCGATCACTTCTTCGGCGCGGCGCAGCAACGGCAGGAAAAGATCGGTGTGGTACGCCGAGCGGACGCCCTGGATCACCGATGTGGTGCGATCGAGGCCTTCGCCGGTGTCGACCGAGGGCGCGGGCAGCGGATTCAGCGTGCCATCGGCCTGCCGGTCGTACTGCATGAAGACCAGGTTCCAGATCTCGAGAAAGAGACCCGCCTCGGTCTGCTCGACGAAGTCGTCGAGCGCCACGACATCATCGCGGCCGCGGCCGTTTTCTCGCAGATCGACGTGCAGCTCCGAGCAGGGACCGCACGGACCGGTATCCGCCATCTGCCAGAAATTGTCCTTGTCGCCCAGCCCATAGATGCGGTCGTCGGCCAGGCCGGCGATCTCGCGCCAGAGCTTGCGGGCTTCGTCATCCGAATGATGGACGCTGACGCGGATCCGCTTCGGCTCGATGCCCAGATACTTCGGGCTGGTGACGAACTCCCAGGCGAAAGTGATCGCGTCCTTCTTGAAGTAATCGCCGAAGGAGAAGTTGCCCAGCATCTCGAAGAAGGTGTGGTGCCGGTCGGTGTGGCCCACCTGCTCCAGGTCGTTGTGCTTGCCGCCTGCCCGGACGCACTTCTGGCAGGTCACGGCGCGCTTGTAGGGACGGACGTCCTGGCCCTGAAAAACGCGCTTGAACTGCACCATCCCGGCGTTGGTAAAGAGCAGCGTCGGATCGCTTTCGGGGACGAGCGAAGAGCTGGGGACACCCTGATGCCCCCGTTCCCGGAAGAAATCGATGAAACGACGACGAATGTCGGCGGAAAGCATAGCCTGAAAAGCTATCTTGGCAGGGCTTCCTTGACTACCGCAATGACCTCGCCGCCCGCAAATCCGCGGCGCAGGAGATAGGCCCTGAGCCGGCGCCGGGCTGTCTCGGGGGGCAGTCCGCCGAGCGAGCGGGCCTTCTTTCGGGCGGCCTCGAGCAGCACGGCATGCGGATCGATGCCGTCGGCGGTGAGGACCTCATCGACGGCGTTCTGCGCTTCGCGCTCGCTGACGCCAAGGCGGCGCAGGTCGCCGATGAGGCGGCGGGGGCCGAAATGCTGGCGCTGAGTACGGGTGCGGGCGAAGTGCCGCGCAAAATTGGCGTCGTCGAGGAAGCCTTTGCCGCGCAGTGCCTCGACCGCGAGCTCGACCGCCGGTTTAGAATGGCCGCGCCGCAGCAGCCGGCGCGACAGCTCGGCGGCCGGGAGACCGCGGGTCGCGAGCATCCGCCTGGCGACCTTCTGGGCGCTGAAGGCCTCGGCGTGGCGGCCGAGGTCGGCGGCGGCGGAATCGCCGAGCTCCCGGCCCTCGGCGAGGGAGAGCGCGGTGACATCCGCGATTCCGATCGTACCGAAGGGGCGCCCATCGATCTGGATGCGCACCCCTCCGGACCTGGAGTCGGCCTCCAGCAGCGTGATGCGCACTACTCCTCGGCCGAGATCTCTTCTTCGGGTACGCCGGTCTTGATGCCGAGCAATTCCTTGACCTTCAGCTCGACTTCGGCCAGTACCACCGGGTTGTCCTTGAGGAAGAGCTTGGCATTCTCGCGGCCCTGGCCGATGCGCTGCTCGTTGTACTGGTACCAGGCGCCGGACTTCTGGATGATGTTGGCTTCGGCGGCGATATCGAGCACCAGGCCGGCGTGCGAGATCCCTTCGTCGTAGAGGATGTCGAACTCGGCCTGCCGGAAGGGGGGCGCGACCTTGTTCTTCACCACTTTCACCCGCACCTGGCTGCCGATCACCACTTCGCCCTGCTTCACCGGACCGATGCGGCGGACGTCGAGCCGCACCGACGCGTAGAACTTCAGCGCCCGGCCGCCCGACGTGGTCTCAGGGTTGCCGAACATCACGCCGATCTTCTCGCGCAGCTGGTTGATGAAGATGACCGAGCAGCGCGAGCGATTGATGCCGCCGGCGAGCTTGCGGAGTGCCTGGCTCATGAGGCGCGCCTGGAGCCCGACGTGGGTGTCGCCCATCTCGCCTTCGATTTCGGCCTTGGGCACCAGCGCCGCCACCGAGTCGATGACGATGACATCCACGCTCCCCGAACGGACCAGGATGTCGCAGATCTCGAGCGCCTGCTCGCCGGTGTCGGGCTGGGAGATCAGCATGTTGTCTACGTCCACGCCGAGCTTGCGGGCGTACTCGAGGTCGAGCGCATGCTCGGCGTCGATGTAGGCGGCCACGCCGCCGGCGCGCTGGGCATTGCCCACCACGTGCAGCGCCAGCGTGGTCTTGCCCGAGGACTCGGGGCCGTAGATCTCGGTCACGCGGCTGCGGGGAATGCCACCGACGCCGATCGCCGCGTCGAGATTGATCGCGCCCGTCGGGATGGCATCGCAGCGCACCCGGGCTCGCTCCGAGCCCATCCGCATGATGGAGCCCTTGCCGCAGGTCTTTTCGATCTGCGCGATGGCCAGATTCAGTGCTTTTCTACGCTCGTCGTTGTCAGCCATTGGACTCCCTCAAGGGTGCAGGTGGCGGATACCCGAATATATACCGAAGCTCGATTAGCGCCATAGCGGTCTGAAGGCCGATTGGACCCATTCCATGCGGCCAGCCTGGATCGCCACCACATCGAACCGGGCGACATCTCCCGGCCGCCCATGTCGCTGGAGCCAGGAGGACGCCGCCCGGACCAGATCCCGCTGCTTCCCCGACCTGACCGTTTCGATGGCCTTGCCGAAGCGCGCGGAGCGCCGCGAGCGGACCTCGACGAACACCACGACGTTGCCGCGGCGCGCGATGAGATCGACATCGTGATGATGAAAACGATAGCGCTGCTCGATGATGGCGTACCCGTCCGCGATCAGCAGATCGGCGGCGCGACGCTCGGCCGCTTCACCGTCGCGGTGGCGCTGGTCGGCCCAGGTTGAGGGGTCGCTCTTGATCACGGGGACAAAGTAGGAACGCCGGCCGCGGGGCGCCGTAGCGAAAAAGCGCATCGAGGCGCAATTCCGCGCACTTCTCACCGGGTACTACTGCGGTGACTGCGGCGACTGCGTACTCTGGATCAAGTCCGCATACGCCGGATGCCGCTGGACCCACGCCCGGGCAAATGGGCAGATCAGAACCACCTTCTCGCCCTTCAATCGGGCCTCGTCGAGCGCGAACTTCACCAGCTTGGCCGCGTATCCGTGGCCCTCGAGCGACTTGGGGACTTCGGTGTGGACGATCGTCGTCCCATAGGGCTGACGCGAATACTCCAGGAAGGCGAGGTCGTCACCGTGCCGAACCTCGTAACGACTCTCGGCGGGATTGTCGTGGACCGGCGGGACATCTTCATTCTCAGCCATGCCGCAATATCAGCCGAAGCGTTCCAGCTCGTCGAGTCCCATCAGCACATCGCGCCCGCGCGGCCCGTCCATCGGACCTAGCACACCGGCATCCTCGAGCTGATCGATCAGCCGAGCGGCGCGGCCGTAGCCGATCTTCAGCCTTCTCTGTAGAAGGGAGGTGCTCCCGCCCTGGGCCTGGATGCAGATCTCCGCGGCCTGCCGGAACAGTTTATCTCGATCCGCACCTGCGTCACCTCCGTCACCTCCGTCACTTCCGTCACGTCCGTCAGCTCCAGCGGCATCCTCGGCAGCTCGCCGATTGGCCTCAAGAATGACGTCCGGCTCCTGCGCCTGCTCCTGATCCTTCTGATTCTGTATCCGCTCCTGACGTTTTGCTTCGAACCATGCCATCAGCCGCTCGGTCTCTTCCGTAGCGATGTACGCGCCCTGCACGCGCTGGGGATCGTTCTTTCCCGCGGGCAGGAAGAGCATGTCGCCGTAACCCAGCAGTGCCTCGGCGCCGTTCTGGTCGAGGATGGTGCGGCTGTCGACCTTCGCGGCCACACGAAATGCGATGCGGCTGGGGAAGTTCGCCTTGATGAGACCGGTGATGACGTTCACCGAAGGCCGCTGCGTCGCCAGCACCACATGGATGCCGATGGCGCGCGCCTTCTGCGCCAGCTGCGCCAGCGGCGTCTCGATCTCGCTCTGCACCGTCATCATCAGGTCGGCGAGCTCGTCGACGACGAGGACGATGTACGGCAGCGCGCCCGTGGTGTACGCCTCGCCCTTGGGATCCTTGAGCGGCGTTCCCGCTGCGACTTTGCGGTTGAAATCCATGATGTTGCGCGCCGCGTTGGCGTGCAGCAGCTCATAGCGGTCCTGCATCTCCCAGACCGCCCACTTGAAGACCTTGGCCGCTTCCTTGTTGTCGGTGACGACGCTGTGCCGCAGATGCGGCAGATCCTTGTAGATGGCCAGCTCGACCATCTTGGGGTCGATCATCAGCAGCCGCAGCCGCTCTTTCGTCAGGCGATAGACCAGCGACGTGATGATGGTGTTGATGCAGACCGACTTCCCCGAGCCGGTGGCGCCGGCGATGAGCAGGTGCGGCATCTTGGCCAGGTCGGCGACGATCGCGTGGCCCTCGAGATCCTCGCCTAACGCGATCGGCAGCTCGTGCGACCCGCCCTGGAAGTTGTCGGACTCGAGCAGCTTCCTCAGGCCCACGTCCTTGCGCTTGGGATTCGGCACCTCGATGCCGACCGCGCCGCGGCCGGGAATCGGGGCGACGATGCGGATCGATTGCGCCTTCATCGCCAGCGCGATGTCGTCGGCCAGTGCCGAGATGCGGCCGACTTTGACACCGGCCTCGGGGATGATCTCGTACTGGGTGACGACCGGCCCCGTGGTGCGCGCTCCGGCTTTCGCCTCGACCTTGAACTGCCGCAGCGTCTCCAGCAGCACCTTCTGCAGCCGGTCGAGCTCGGCCTCGAAGTTGCCGGGCTCGGCTTTCGGCTCCTCCAGAATATCTAGAGGAGGGAGCTGGTCGGCCGCGGGCGAATCCATGGACGGCATGATCGAGCCGATGACCTTGGCGAGCAGCGGCTTGGGCTTCGGCTCGCGCTTCTTGCGCGATGCGCGGGATGCGATGCCGGCGGGATCTTCGGTCTCATCGGGCTCAGGCTCAGGCTCGATTTCAAGTGGCGGCGGCTCCGACTCGACATCGGCCACGCTCGCCAGACTCTCTCGCCCCTTCTCCCTTTTCTCCCCTTTCTCCCCTTGATCGCGTTTCTTCAGTTTGCCGAGTGGATTCCATCCCACCGTCGAAATCGTCAGCGCGCTGAACGCCCCGACGGCGATCAGCCCCTCGCCGACCGGCCCCACGAACCTGAGGCCGAAGGCCAGCAGCGCACCCACCACGCCGATGACGGGTGGGATCTCGACGTACATGTTGCCGCTCGCCAGGTCGGCGCGAACCGCGGGGTCCGAGTACTGGTAGATCACCGCGAGCGTGAAGGGGACGGCGATCGCGAGACCGGCCAGGAGAATCGTGACCCGGCGGGGAGCGACCTCGGGCAGATGTCCGAAGAGTGCGACGGCCCAGAAGAGTGGAATGAGCGGGAAGGCGGCGGCGCCTACCCCGAAGACCCTGACCAGGAAGTGGCTGATGCCGTGGCCCACACCGCCGGTGAGGGAGAGACCGGGCGGTACGGCGAGCGCGAGGAAGGCGCCCGCCAGCAGCGCCGCCACGGCCCACAGCTCATCCCGCGTTCGTGTCTCGATGACCGGTGATCCTCCGCTCCGCGTACATCGGCAGGATGGGGTGGGTGTTCTCCAGGGAGCTGGCCAGCACGTCGTCGCGATAGCCCAGCTCGGTGAGATCGCGCCCCCCGGAACTGGCGCGCAGGGCCCGCAGCCAGCGCTCGCCATAGTGGCGAGCAATCTCCAACGACGCCAGAGCGCCGTCGTTGACCGCCACGCGCCGCAGGCCGCCCTCGGGTAACAGGACCTTGGTGAGCCGTCCGGCGGCGAAGGCGTCTTCCAGCGCGAACTGACGCTCGCGGCCGGCGCAGACCATCATCAGCTCGCCGTACTGCTCCAGCAGCGCGCGGCAGCGCGCCACCACGGCGCTGAAGTTCACCGCCGCCGCCACCAGGACTTCCCTGGCGCCCTGCACCGCCGCCAGCGCCACGGTTCCGTTGGTGGTGGTCAGCACGATGGTCTTCCCC
>DASXPG010000086.1:0-9185 GCA_036493755.1 Gemmatimonadales bacterium | reverse complement strand
TGGCCGCATCGCCGGGCGCTGGCCCGGCCTGGAGCGCGACCAGCTCTACGAGCAGCGCGACCTCGCGGTCACCACCGATTTCCGCGATCTCTTCGCCGAGGTGGCGTCGAAGCATCTGGGTATCGCCGACCTCGGCACCGTATTCCCCGGTTACAGCGTCAATCCCGACCGCTTCCCCGGCGTCATCGGATAGCCGGCGGTTGCACCGCCGGTCGCGCCGCGCGATAATAGCGCTGTGCCCGACGCGAAATACCTCAACGGCCGCTGCGCGATCCAACATGACGCGGCGGCCGTTTTCGTCTCGCGAGCGACCACAGCGTGACCCGCTGGTCGTGGGTCATCGATCAGACGAAGTGCATCGGCTGTCACGCCTGCACCACGGCGTGCAAGTCGGAGAACGACGTTTCGGTCGGCGTGTTCAGAACCTGGGTCAAGAACGTCGACGTCGGAACCTTCCCCGACGTGCGCCGGCACTTCGCGGTGCTGCGTTGCAATCACTGCGAAGATGCGCCCTGCGTCGAGATCTGCCCGGTGACCGCGATGTACCAGCGGCCCGACGGGCTGGTGGATTTCAACGAAGACACCTGCATCGGCTGCAAGGCGTGCATGCAGGCCTGCCCGTACGACGCCATCTACATGGATCCCGAGACCGACACGGCGGCAAAGTGCAATTTCTGCTCGCACCGGGTGGATGAGGGACTGCTGCCGGCCTGCGTGGTCGTCTGTCCCGTCGAGGCGCTGGTGTTCGGGGACATCGACGATCCTTCGAGCGCGGTGAGCCGGGCCCGCGCCGCGAACAAGGTGACCGTCCGGCGACCCGAGCAGCGCACCAGGCCAAAGGCCTTCTACATCGGTGCGAACGAAATCGCATTGGATCCGCTCGGCGCGCAGCATCACGGGATATACGCCTGGGCGGATCGCAGGACTGACGGTCAACGGTTAACGGTCAACGGCAAGCGGTCGCGTTTGCTGTCAACCTTCAACCGTCAACCGTCAACCGTGGCTTACGATATCCCGAAGGCGCGCCCCTGGGGCTCGAAGGTTTCCTCGTACATCTGGACCAAGAGCATCGCGGCTGGGGCCGCGCTGGTTCCGGCGATCATGCGCATCGCCGGTCAACGCATCACGCATCCGCTCTTCGCGCGGGTTGCGCCCGCGATCGCGCTGATCTTCCTCGCGATCACCGGGGTCCTCCTCGTCGCCGATCTCAAGCGGCCCGAACGGTTCTGGACGATCCTGATCCGGCCGCAGTGGCGCAGCTGGCTGGCGCGCGGCGCCTTCGTGATCACCGCTTACGCCGGCGTGCTCACGGCCTGGACCGCCGCGTGCTGGATGGGATCGGAGCAATGGACCGGGCTGCTCGCCTGGCCGGTCGCCTTCCTCGCGCTCTTCACCGCCATCTACACCGCTTTTCTCTTCGGACAATGCGAAGGCCGGGATCTGTGGCAGAGCCGCTTCCTCGCGGCGGATCTCCTGGTGCACGCGCCGATCGCCGGACTGGCGGCACTCTTCGTCGCCGCGCCGCTGGTCCACGGATCCGAGCTCATGGTCGCATTGCGCCCCTGGCTGGGGGGCGCACTCTGGATCAGCATGATGATCGCGCTGATGGACGCCTACGGACATCATCCCACCGCCAATGCCGCCGCCGCGGCCCATGAGCTCGTGAAGGGGAGTGAGTCGGGACTCTTCTGGGCCGCGCTGATCGGCGGCGCGCTGCTGCCGGCGGCGATCCTGCTCTTCGCGCCCTCGGACTACGCCTTCGCCGCCGCGCCGCTCTCGTTAGGCGGTCTCTGGCTCTACGGACACGCCCTCGTCACCGCCGGGCAGAGGCCGCCGATCTCATGAAGACAAGTACGCAGACGCCACAGACGCCGCAGACGCCACAGGGCGGAAGTTTGCATCCGGCGGATGAAGGACGGATGCAGGCGGGGTTCAACGCCTTTCCGCCGGTCGAGCGCTGGAGCGACTGGGTTGAAGGCGGACGCCACTACAGCCTCATCGGGACGACCTGCTTCAACTGCGAGGCGGCGTGCGGTCTTCTGGCCTATGTGGACCAGGAGACCCGCATCGTCACCAAGTTCGAGGGCAACCCGCGCCATCCCGGCAGCCGTGGCCGCAACTGCGCCAAGGGCCCAGCGACCCTCAACCAGATCCACGACCCGGAACGCATTCTCTATCCGCTCAGGCGCGTCGGCGCGCGCGGGGCCGGCCAATGGGAGCGGGTCAGCTGGGACGACGCGCTGGACGATCTCGCCGGCCGGATTCGCGGCGCCATCAAGGGCGGCAATCCCAACAAGGTGATGTATCACGTCGGCCGCCCCGGCGAGGACGGTTACACCGAGCGGGTGCTGGCGGCGTGGGGCGTGGATGGCCACAACAGCCATACCAACATCTGCTCCGCCGGCGCCCGCGCCGGCTACGCCTTCTGGATGGGGATGGACCGGCCGAGCCCCGATCATGCCGGAGCAAAATGCATCCTGCTGATCAGCTCGCACCTGGAGAGCGGTCACTACTTCAATCCGCACGCGCAGCGAATCATCGAGGCGAAGAATCGCGGGGCCTCGATCATCGTCATGGATCCGCGGCTCTCGAATACTGCGACCCACGCCGACCACTGGCTGCCGACCTTCCCGGGCTCCGAGCCCGCGGTCCTGCTCGCGATCGCCAACAATCTCATTCGCACCAAGCGCTACGATCGTGAGTTCGTGCGGAAGTGGGTGAACTGGGAGGAATTTCTAAAGACAGAAGGGAGTGGGGAGAGAGAGGGAAGCGACGGAACTGATGGGTTTGCTCGCTTCGAAGAACGCCTCGCGGAGCTCTATGCGAAATACACGCCTGAGTTCGCGGAGGCGGAGAGTGGCGTGCCGGCGGCGACGATCATCGCCGTTGCGGATGCGATCGCGAAAGCCGGTTCCGCCTTCAGCGCCCACAACTGGCGCGCTGCCGCCGCCGGCAACCTCGGCGGATGGATGACGGCGCGCTGCCTCTTCTTCCTCAACGTGCTGACCGGGAGCGTCGGCGCCGAGGGCGGCACGATTCCGAATTCGTGGACCAAGTTCGTCCCCTCGCCGCACGTGAAACCGCCGCATCCCAAGTCGTGGAACGAGCTGACGTGGCCGAAGGAATATCCGCTCGCCTTCTTCGAGATGAGCTTCCTGCTGCCCCACTTTCTCAAGGAAGGCCGCGGCTCCCTCGACGTCTATTTCACCAGGGTCTACAACCCCGTCTGGACCAATCCCGACGGCTTCACCTGGATCGAGGTGCTGCGCGACGAGTCGTTGATCGGACGCCATGCCGCGCTGACGCCGACCTGGAGCGAGACGGCGTGGTTCGCTGACTATGTGCTGCCGGTCGGCATGGGGAGCGAGCGCCACGACCTGGCGTCATTCGAAACCCACGGCGGGAGCTGGATCGGATTCCGGCAGCCGGTGCAGCGCGCGTTGAAGGAACACCTCGGCGAAGCCGTCACCGACACCCGCGACACCAATCCCGGCGAGGTCTGGGAAGAGAACGAATTCTGGATCGAGCTTTCGTGGCGCATCGATCCCGACGGCGCCATGGGCATCCGCAAGTTTTTCGAGTCACCCTATCGGGCCGGCGAGAAGCTGCGCATCGACGAGTATTACCGGTGGATCTTCGAGAATTCGGTTCCCGGCCTGCCCGAAAAGGCCGCGGCCGAGGGACTCACGCCGCTCGAATTCATGCGGCGATACGCTTCGTTCGAAATCCCGAGTCCGGCATATCGTCGCCATGAAGCCGAGGTACCGGCGGATGAAATGGCGGAGTCGTCGGTGGATTCTGGCACCGGCCGGGTCTACACCTCGAAGGCCGCGGCCCCTTCGCCCAACATCGTGCCGATGCCGGTGCCGCCGCCGGACTCGTCAGGCAAGCGCGCCGTCGGCGTCATGGTCGATGGGGTCGCCCGGCGTGGATTCCCGACGCCGTCGGGGAAGCTCGAGTTCTTCTCGTCGACGCTGGCGTCGTGGGGCTGGAAGGAATACGCGATCCCGACCACGATCGAGAGCCACGTGAGCCCTCGCGTCATGGACCACACCCAGGGCGAATTCGCGCTGATCCCGACCTTCCGCCTGCCGATGCTGATCCACACCCGCTCCGGCAATGCCAAGTGGCTGAACGAGCTGGCCCACAGCAATCCGTTGTGGATCGCGACCGCGGACGCCGAGCGCCTGGGCCTGGCGGTCGGCGAGCTGGTGCGGATCGAGACCGAGATCGGCTGGTTCGTCGTGAAGGCGTGGGTGACCGAGGGGATGCGGCCCGGCGTCGTCGCCTGCTCGCATCACATGGGACGCTGGCGGGTCGCCGAGGAGTCGGGTACCGACCGCTGGAGCTCGGCGTTGGTCAAGCTCGAGGAAATGGAAAACGGGCGTTGGCGGATGCGCCGCCTTCACGGAGTGGCGCCGTGGTCGAGCGACGACGGCGATTCGTCGCGGGTCTGGTGGCAGAGCGCCGGCGTCCATCAGAATCTCACCTTCGCCGTGCATCCCGATCCAATCAGCGGCGCGCACGCCTGGCATCAGAAAGTGCGCGTTACCAGAGCGGCGGCCGACGATTGCGAAGGCGACATCGTCGTGGACACGAAGAAGAGTCACGCCATCTACAAGGAGTGGCTCGCGATGGCCCGGCCGGCTCCCGGCCCCGGCGGCATGCGCCGTCCCCACTGGCTGCTGCGCCCGTTGCGCCCCGCGGCCGAGGCCTATCGCATCTAGACCGTCCCGGCCGCCTCGTCGACATCGAGCGCCGGCAGCCGCAGAACAAAGACGCTCCCTCCACCATCGCGCGGCTCGTACTGGAGCGCGCCGCCCTGCAGCTCGGCGAGACGGCGGGCGATCGACAGGCCAAGTCCGGCGCGGCCGGCGTCCGGCGGACCCGACCCGGCGCGGTAGAACAGCTCGAAGATCCGCTGCCGATCGGCGGGAGCGACGCCGGGGCCGCGGTCACAGACGCGAAACACCAGCGCCTCGCTGTCCCGGTGCACGTCGAGCTCGATTTTCGTGTCCGCGGGGGCATAGCGGCAGGCATTCTCCAGCAGGTTGTTGAGAATGCGCAGCGACTGGACGAAGTCGAATCGCCCCACCAGCGCCGGCTGGCTCTTGTCGATCTGCGGCAGGACCAGCCGCCCGTCGATGAGGCTCCCCATCTGCCGGATCGCGGCACCGATGAGATCCTCCGCGGTGTTGACCTCCGGACGCGACGGCATTGCGCCGCCCTGGAGCCGTGAGAGGTCGAGCAGGTCGCCGACGAAACGGCTGAGCCGGTCGGCTTGCTCTTCGATCACGGCCGCGTTCTCGTCGCCGCGCAGGGCCGAGTCCTGGGCCAGTGCCTTGATGGTGGTGAGCGGGGTGCGCAGATCGTGCGACACCGACGCGAGAACCACGTCCTTCAGCCGATCGGCTTCGCGCAACGCCTCGGCGTGCTGGGCCACGCGCATCAGCTCCACGCGCTCGAGGCTCAGCGTCGCCACCTCATCGGCGCGCTTGAGCGCCTCGGCCCCCTCGGAGCGCGCCACCGCCAGCAGCTGCGTCGTCACCAGCGCGGTCACCAGGAACGCGAGCAGAATGACAAAGTCGAGCGGCTTGCCGATCGCGAGCCGGTCGTAAGGCACCTGAAAGAAAAAATCGATGAGGAAGAATGCGACGCCGGCGAGACTGAGCCCAAGCCTTCGTCCGCTGCTCGAGCTGCCGCCCACGACCACGAGCAGATAGGTGAGCACCACGTGCGCCTGGTCGGTCTCGTTGCGGTTCTCGGACAGCACTACCGTCACCAGCAGCATCATCAGGCCCCAGATGATGGCGGCCTCGTAACGCCGCGGCTGCTTCACTGGGGGCGCGGCATCTCGAAGCGGTAGCCGACGCCCGGCTCGGTGATGATCAGCTTCGGGCTCGCCGACTGGCTCTCGATTTTCCGGCGCAGGTTGGTGATGTGCACCCGCAGGTATTGCTGCGGATTCCCGAAGGCGCGCCCCCAGACGGCATCGAAGATCTGCTGGTGGGTGAAGGTGCGGCCCGGCTCCTTCGCCAGGACCCTCAGAATCTCCCACTCCAGCGGCGTCAGCCGGACAATCTCGCCGTTGCGCGACACGGCGCGCTTCACGAAATCGACGGTCAGGCCGTCGTCGGTGGTGAGCATGGCGCCCGCGGGCGCGCCCGGCGTACGGGCGCGGCGCAGCTGGGCATGCACCCGCGCCGTGAATTCGGCGATGCTGAATGGCTTGGTGACATAGTCGTCGGCGCCGGCGTTGAGCAGCAGCACCTTTTCTTCTTCGGAGTGGCGCGCGGAGAGCACCACGATCGGCATGGTGGCCCAGCGGCGGATCTCCCGACAGACGTCGACGCCGGGGACATCGGGAAGGCCGAGGTCCAGGATGACGAGCTCGGGGCGCTCGACGGCGGCGAGATCGATCCCCTGCGCGCCGGTCTCGGCCTCGAGAATCCGGTCAGCGCTATGGCGAAGCGCATTGCGGACCGCGCGCCGGATCTGCAGCTCGTCGTCGACCACGAGAATTGTGCGGGCATGCACCTGGGCGGACGAATTCGGCATATCGGGCACGGCTAATCTATGGCGACACTTCCCGCGCCCAGGCAAGCCATGCGTCTGCACCGAGGTGCACCGCTGCCTGTCACCTTGTGCACCGGGACGCGTCTGCATGACAAGAGACGCTTCCTCGTTTATCGCCTTCCGTCCTCCACCGGCCTGCCCACAAGTGGCTGTCCTTCAAGGTTTTCGCCAAGGTGACTGGAACGTCAGGGGACACGGCGCAGGGCTTGCAATTGGGAGCGCCGGACAGGTGTGCCCGCTCTCGCGACCGACGATGAGCAAGAGCCGCCTCAGCAACAACGGATCGGACAGATTGTGATGCGCAGCAACTCGATTGGAACAAAGAACCGGGCCATCGCCGTGGGCCTGGTGACCCTCGCGGCCGCGCTCGGCGGTTGCGGTCATGATACGACCACGCAGCCTCCGCCCCCGCCGCCCATTGCCAGTATCACCGTTTCGCCCAGCTCGGATTCCCTCGCGGCCGGACAGACGGTCCAACTCACCGCCGTCGCGAAAAACGGCGATGGGGCCGTCATTACCGCCGCGTTCACCTGGACATCGGCCAATCAAGCGGTGGCGACCGTCGACAGCACCGGTCTCGTGACCGCGGTCGCGGCCGGCACGACGACCATCGCCGCGACGTCGGGCATCGCCAGCGGGAAGGCCACCATGACCGTGGGCGGCGGCACGACCTCGTCGTCGAACTTCAGCCACGTCTTCCTGCTGGTGCTGGAGAATCGCGACCTCTCGGGCGTCATCGGCAGTTCGTCGTGGCCCTACCTCAACAGTCTGGCGACGCAATACGCATACGCCAACAACTACTCCGCGGCGACGCACCCGTCGATCGGCAACTATTTCATGATGACGACCGGCGACACGCTGACCAACAACGATATCAACGCCACCGTCTGGAACGTCGACAATGTGGTTCGGCGGCTGAACGCGGCCGGCAAGACGTGGACGTCATACGCCGAAGACCTGCCTAACGTGGGCTATGTGGGGCCGGACGATGGTACCTATACTCGGCATCACAATCCCTTCACGCTCTTGAGCGACGTCGCCAACAGTGCCTCGCAGCGTCAGCACCTCCAGCCCTATTCTCAGCTCGCCGCGGATCTCGGTGCCGGGCACCTGACCGACTACGTCTTCATCGCGCCCAATTCCTGCGACGATGGACACGATTGCGCCGATGGTACGGTGGACAACTGGCTGAAGAACAACGTGCCGGCGATCATCAACAGCGCGGTCTTCAACCAGAGCAGCATTCTGATCATCACTTTCGATGAAAACGAGAGCTACACCGGCGCGGGCGGCGGGCAGGTCCCCTGGCTCGTGGTCGGTCCGAAGGTAAAGCACGGCTACACCTCGAACGCGGCCTACGGGCATTCATCGACACTGCGATTGACGCTGGAAGGACTCGGCGTGAACAGCTGGCCGGGCCAAGCCGCCTCGGCGCCGAGCATGATGGAATTCTTCACTCCCTGACGCCGCGGCGCTGAGTATTCTTCCCCCGATGCGTATCGTCGGGGGAAGGCTCGCCGGGCGCGATCTCGTATCGCCGCAGGATCAGCGGGTGCATCCCACCGCGGAGCGCACCCGCGCCGGCGCCTTCGATTTGCTTGGGACCAGGGTGACGGATGCCCGCGTCCTCGATCTCTTCGCCGGCACGGGCGCCCTGGGACTTGAAGCCATCTCGCGCGGCGCCCGCAGCGCCGATTTCGTCGAGTTCCGCCCCGACAGCCTCCACGCCCTTCGCGCCAACGTCGCCGCTCTCGGACTCCAGGACCAGGCGCGCATCTTCAAGAAGGACGCGATTCCGTTCGCCGAGGCGCTCGATGCCGGGGCGTACGACCTCGCCTTCGCGGACCCACCTTACGGCTCAAAGATGCTGGACCGGATCGTGAAAAGCTGGGAGGCGAGGCGGTTTGCGGCGATCCTGGTGATCGAACATGCTCTCACGCACGAGGTACCGGCCGGCGCGAAGCGGCGCGTGTTCGAGGACTCGGTGCTGACGGTCTACGGGATGTAGCTGAAGGCGCCGGGCGGGATCGAACCGCCGAATGGAGGTTTTGCAGACCTCTGCCTTACCACTTGGCTACGGCGCCGGGACGAGAAAGCTCGCCCGGCGCCGTGGCTTGTGCAACTTCGCCTCAGCCGCCGCGCTTGAAATACTGAACGGCGCGCTCGTGCTTCTCCGCCGCGGCCCGCGTCCCGAAGGTTCCGAGATTGCGGCGGCGGCCCGTTTTCGCGTCGGCTTTGCGCGAATAGAGGCGATACTTCCCCGAAGCCAGTTTGCGGATCATCGGTGGCTCAGCGGTTCCTGGCGCCGGACTTCGATGACGCCGAGCCGCGCGCACTCCTGGACGCCGAGCCCTTCTTCCTGCCGGACGATCCGCCCTGCGTCATTTTCTGCTGCTTGCGGCGATCCTGTTGCCGCGAGCTGCTGCTGCCCGATTGCACCGGGCTGCGCCGCGCGGACCCCTCATCCTCGCCCATGTCCGAGCCGCCGCCGTCGCCTTGCGACCGGGTCTGGTTGTCCTGTCCGTCGTTCCAATCATTGTTGTCGCGGGAATTCTGCTGATTGCTCCAGCGATCATCCTGGCTCTGTTGACCACGGCCACCACCCTGGC
>DASXPG010000085.1:0-14820 GCA_036493755.1 Gemmatimonadales bacterium | reverse complement strand
GACGATGCTCCGGATGAGTTTCGAGAGCGGTTCCTTCCACGACGCCAGCAGATCGAGGTTCGCGCCCCGGAACGATATGGCAATCGCCGGCACGCCGAGGGAGACGGCTTCCATCGCGGCGGCCACGGTCCCCGAATAGAGAACGTCCTCGCCCATGTTGGGGCCGTGGTTCACCCCCGAGATCAGCACATCGGGGCGCTCGGGAAGGATCTTCTCGATGGCCAGCATGGCGCAGTCGGTCGGCGTGCCGTCCACCGCCCAGCGGTTGGTGCCGCGCGACATCACCCGCAACGGCCGGTGAAGCGTCAGCGAATGGCTGGCGCCCGATTGCTCGCGGTCGGGGGCGACGACAAAGACCTCTCCCGCCGTCTGGCAGACCTCGATGAGGAGGTCGATGCCGCGGGCGAAGATGCCGTCGTCGTTGCTGATGAGAATTTTCATGGGTGCGGGGAAACGATCTGGCGCCAGCGGCCGAGAAAGACGCGTGAGAGTCTCATCGTGTCTGCAACATAACGAAAGTGGCTCGGCGCGCCCTCGTATACCACCGGAATCGGAACGGCGCCGATCCGGAACCCGGCCTCGGCGGCGGCGAGCAGGAACTCGGTTTCGAATTCGTACCTGGCGCCGGAGGGCCGAACCGCCGCCGCGACGGCGCGGGTCATCGCCCGAAACCCGGATTGCGAATCGGGAACCGGGACGCCGGTGATACGGCTGACCAGCGTGCTCGAGAGCCAGTTGGTGCAGCGGCGTCCGAACGGCATCACGCCAGGATCGCGATCCCGCGCGCCGACCACCAGGTCGAAATTGCCGTCGAGCGGCGCGATGAGACGGGGAATTTCCTCGGGAGGATGCTGGCCATCGGCGTCCATGGTAACGACAACGCGGGTCTCGGGCCGCGTCAGCGCCTCCTGCATGCCCAGGGCGAGCGCGCGCCCCTTCCCCTCATTCCTGGCGTGCCCGACGACCGTGGCGCCCGCGGTCCTGGCACACTCGGCGGTGGTGTCGCGTGACCCGTCGTCGACCACGATGACCACCGCATCGGGCACGATGCACCGGACGCTCTCGACCACTTTCCCCACCGTCAACGCCGCATGGTAGGCCGGCATCACCACGGCGAGCGATCCGTAGGATTCGCTACGCGTCACGCCGCGGCGCCGGTTTCTCGCCGTTGAGGATGCGGATGACCTGCTCCAGCTCGGCCTTGAGATCGCGCACCATCTCGACGGCGAGGGCCTCGTGGGCGGCGGGCTTCAGCTCGCCGGTCTTCCGGTAGTGCTCGATGCGCTGGCGCGCGCCCTCGATGGTGTACTTCTCGGTGTACAGCAGGTGCTTGACCAGCATGATCAACTCGACTTCGCGGCTCTTGTACACCCGGTTGCCCGACCGGTTCTTGGCCGGGTTGAGAAAGCGGAACTGACTCTCCCAGTAGCGCAGCACGTGCGGCTTCAGATCGGTGAGCATGCAGACCTCGCCGATCGAGAAGAATTCCTGCACCGGGCCGGCGGTCAGCGTCATGCCGGCGCCTCGCTCTTGAGGGCGCGATCCATCAGATCGCCGATGGCGGCGCGCGCCGGCTTCCCCTCGAAGAGCACCCGCATGACTTCCGTCGCGATCGGCATCTCCACCCCCACCCGCGCTCCCAGCTCCACCGCCGCCCGCGCCGTCCCCACCCCCTCGGCGACCGAGTGCCGTCCCGCCATGATCTGCTCCAGCGCCTGGCCCTGCCCCAGCGCCACGCCTAACGAGCGGTTGCGGGACAACGGGCCGCAGGCGGTCAGCACCAGGTCACCCATCCCGGCCAGCCCGGCGAAGGTCAGCGGCTGCGCCCCCATCGCCACGCCCAGCCGGGTGATCTCGGCGAGGCCGCGGGTGATCAGCGCGGCGCGCGGATTGTTGCCCAGGCCAAGCCCCTCGAGGATGCCGGCGGCGATGGCGATGACATTCTTGAGCGCGCCACCCAGCTCGACGCCGATGACGTCGTCGTTGGTGTAGACCCGGAAACGCGCGGCACTCATGGCCCGCTGGGCCTGGCAGGCGGCGCCCTGCTCCCCGGCGGCGGCGCAGGCCGTGGGCTGATCCTCGTAGACCTCGCGCGCGAAGGTCGGTCCCGAAAGGGCCACGACGCCGGTGCCCGCCGGCAATACCTCGGCAAGCACCTCCGTGATCCGCTTGAGACCGGCCATCTCGAGCCCCTTGGACGCGCTCACCACCAGCGCGCCGCGGACGAGGGACGGGGCGGCCGCGGTCATCACCTTTCGCACCGCATGCGACGGGGCCGCCGACACCACGACAGCGGCACCGTCGAGTGCTTCCGCCAGATTCTCCGTAGCCCGCAGACTCTGGTGCAGCGGCGCGTCGGGGAAAAACATCTCGTTGCGATGCCGCTCATTGATGTCCCGGACCACGTCGGGCTCGAAGGCCCAGATCGTCACCGGGTCGCCGGCCTTCGCGCGCAGGTTCGCGATTGCGGTACCCCACGCACCGGCACCGATCACCGCGATCCTGGTCACGACGGAGACCGGGGGGCGGAGGGGCCGGCGGAACGGGAACGGCCGAAGCGGTTCTCCGTTCCCTGGCGCAGCCGGCCGATGTTGGCGCGGTGGGTATAGACGATGAAGGAGAAGATCGCCGCGCCGGAGACGAGCAGCATGGTGTCGCCGGGATAGAACAGCGGCACCGTGGCGAAGAAGGCGCCCGCGGCCGTCATCGAGCCTAACGAGACGTAGCCGGAGAGCTTCACCACCAGCGCGAACACCGCCAGCGCCGCCAGGATGCTCAGCGGGGCCAGGCCGAGGAAAACGCCCGCGGCCGTCGCGACTCCCTTGCCGCCCTTGAAGCGCACGAAAGGCGAGAAGACGTGGCCCATCACCGCCGACGCCCCCACGACCAGCGGGAACCAGATCGGCGTGGTGTACTTCACCGCCAGCAGCACCGGAACGGCGCCCTTGGCGACATCGAAAATGCCGGCCGGCAGCGCGCCCTTCCAGCCCAGCAGCCGGTAGAGATTGGTCGCGCCGAGATTCTTCGAGCCGAACTGCCGCAGATCCGTTCTGGCGAAGAGCCGCGCCACGATCAGCGACGTCGGGATCGACCCGGCGACATACGCCACGAGGCACCAGGCGACGCGCGCGAACAGCGTCAACGCGAGCGCTCCCGTTTGCGGCCGGTGAAGCGGAGGCGGATGGGCGAGCCCTTGAAGCCGAACTGCGCTCGCAGCCCGTTCACCAGGTAGCGGCGGTAGCTCTCGGGAATCTTGTCGGGGCGGCTGCTGACGATCGCGAAGGTCGGCGGCGATGTGCCCACCTGCGATCCGTACAGCAGCTTCACCTCGGCGCCGCCGGTGGCCTGAGGTGGCTGAAGCTTCAGCACCAGCTCGCGGAGCGTCTCATTTACCCGTGCCGTCTGGACCCGGGATTGCCGCGCGTCGGCGGCTTCGACCACCGCGTCGAGCACCTTGTTCGCCCGCTGGCCGGTCAACGCCGAGATATAGAGGAAGGGGACGTCCTCGAGGAACGCGGCCCGTTTGACCGCTTCTTTTCGGCCCTCTTCGGCCGTCTGCGTCTGCTTGTCGGCGAGCAGATCCCATTTGTTCACCGCGATGATCAACCCGGTACCGCGTTCCCATGCCTCACCCGCGATCTTGATGTCCATCGCGTGCAGGCCGTCGGCGGCGTCGACCACCAGGACGCAGACGTCGGCGCGCTCCATGGCGCGCTGGGTGCGGAGCAGCGCGTAGAACTCGACCGCCTCGTCGATCTTCCCGCGCTTCCTGAGACCGGCGGTGTCGACGAAATTGATCGCCCGCTCCTGATAGAGCGTCGGCGTGTCGATGGCGTCGCGCGTGGTGCCGGGCACCTCGGAGACCACCATCCGGTCTTCGCCGAGCAGGCGATTCACCAGGCTCGACTTGCCGACGTTGGGCCGTCCGATGATGGCGACCTGGATCTCGTTCTCGTCAGGCGGTGGGCCGGCCTCCGGCATCGCGGCCACTATCAGGTCGAGCAGATCGCCGACACCCTTCCCCGTCGCGGCCGATACCGCCGTGGGCTCGCCGATTCCCAGCTCGAAGAAATCCATCCAGCGCCGGTCGCGGGCCAGGTTGTCGGCCTTGTTCACCGCCAGCAGAATCGATTTGCCCGAGCGGCGCACGTACTCGACGATTTCCTGGTCGCCGGGGGTCGGGCCTTCTTCGACGTCCACCAGGAACAGGATCAGGTCGGCGGCATCCACCGCGAGCTGGACCTGCCGGCGGATCGCCGCATCCATCGGCTCGTCGCTCGAGGGGACCAGCCCGCCGGTGTCGATCAGCCAGAAGCCCCGGCCATTCCACTCGGTGCGGCCGAAATGACGGTCGCGGGTCGAACCGGGCCGATCGTCGACGATCGCCGCCCTGCCGCCCACGATGCGGTTGAAGAGGGTCGACTTGCCGACGTTAGGCCGCCCGATAATCGCGACGGTCGAAGCTTTGATGGCGCTCATGGCACCAGCGCGCCACGCAGCGCGTCCGCAAAGTGATACGACAGGAGCACCGGCATTGGCGCCGTGGCTTCGAGAGACGCCAGCGAGATACCATCCACGAACAAGCCGTCTTCATTGACGGATTCCGCGGGGATCAGAGTCAGATCACAGTGGTGCGCTGTCTGAAGGGCCGATGTAAATGCGGCACCCGGCAAGAGACCGGCGCAGGTCACCTGTGGTCCGTAGTACGAGTTCTCCAGCACCGCCAGCTCGAAGGTGCCGCCGGTGACGGTATTGAGCCTGGAGAGAATCTGCGGCATCAGCCGGCCCATCGCGGTGCCGGTGCACACCAGGATGCGCTTGCCGGTCAAATCGGGGAGTGTCTCGCGCTCGGCATCGAGCAGCTGCTCGAGATAGCGCACCGAGCCGACGCCATTTTCAACCTGCGGGAATCCGTCGTACGCTTCTGCCGGCGGGAACGGCAACTCGGCCAGCATATACAACTCATCAGAGCCGTAAACCCACGCTTCGCCCAGATTCCCTGCCTCACCTGCCTCACCCTTGTCTCGTCTCGATCTTGAAGCCCATCTCTCCACCGTCTTCACCGCCGCCGCCGCTTCCGCCCTCGTTGGACCCCGAACCAGCTCTTTCTTGGAAAACTCGGTCAGCGCCACCGGCACCACCGACACCGTAAGGACCGCGTCGCCCATGGCGTAGAGATCGGCCAGCGATTGCTCCAGGACCGCGCCGTCGTTCAGGCCCGGGACCATCACGATCTGCGCATGAAACTGGATGCCGCCGGCGGCGAACATCGCCAGCTGTTCGAGGATGGCCGGAGCCTTGGGATTTCGCAGCAGCTTGCGGCGAATGTCCGCGTTGGTGGCGTGCACCGAGACGTAGAGCGGCGAGAGCCGGTACTCGAGGATCCGGCGGATATCCTTGTCCTTCAGGTTCGACAGCGTCGCGAAATTGCCGTGGCGAAAACTCAGCCGGTAGTCGTCGTCCCTGATGAAGAGCGTCTTGCGAGACAATGCGGGATTGCCATCCACGAAACAGAAGTCGCACCGGTTGGCGCAGCGGCGGATCTTGGGGGGCTCCAGTGACACGCCAAGGGGCAGCTCCTCAGGGCGCTCGATGTCGAATTCGATCTCCTCGCCGCCCGGTTTGCGCACGTGCAGGAGGAAGGTTTCGTCGGCCGCGAGGAACTCCCAATCGAGGAAATCCACCAGCTCCCGGCCATTGATTGCGAGCAGCTCATCGCCCGGCCCGAGCTCGAGCTCAGACCCGAGAGAATCGGGAGCAACCGCCGCGACACGCAACATGTAACATGAATCTAACCCCTTAACCTGTTATTGCACAACGGGTTTGAGGCCCGCATCTGATAAGTTAGCTGAAGGTCGGCGGAACGTCATTGTGCCATATCAGGTAGACAATGAGTGCAACCACTCGCCGCGTCGCAGGTCCGAGCCGATCAACGCTATGCCTGGCGCGGCCCTTCGATGCTGGTCACCTCGATTCGGGGTGAGTGCGAAGCCTCGGTGCCGGTCAGCGGCTATTACTTCCGTGAGGCCCGCCATCTGAGCCGGTTGCGGCTGCTCATTAACTCCGAGCGTCCCTGGCTCTGCTCGGATGCCGCCGTCACCGCCTACGAGATGGCCTTCGTCTACATCTATCCCGAGCTCGCCTCATTCGGAGGGGGCGGCACCGACCTCGCCGACGACGAGTCACAGCGCAGCGCCGAGGGCATTCTCAAGCGATCGATCGATCTGCGCCTCACCCACATCGCGCAGGTGCAGTCACTCGATTGCGCCCTCCAGGTGACCAACCGCGCCCAGAATCCGGTCACGCTCCGCATCGCCTTCGAGGTGGACGCCGACTTCGCGGACATCCAGGAGGCGCTCGCCGGTGGGGAGCGGCAGCAGAAGGCTGCGGTGACGTGCGAGGCGAAGGGACGAGGACTCAGGTTTTGCTACCAGCATCCCAGGCTTCCGCTCGAAACCCTGCTCCGCCCGATGGACGAGCTCGACTGGAGCGCGGGCGACAAGCGCCTGGAGTGCACCATCACACTGGGCCCCCGCGAAGGAACCCGGCTGATGCTGCGCATCGAGCCGGTGGATCCGCAGTCCGGCTTCGGCCTCGACGGCTCGGCGGAGCGCATGGAGATGGTGAAGGGGTGGCGCGAGCGTCACGCCATCGCCGATGCGTCGGGCGACCAGGCGGTGCTCCGCTTCGTCGATCAGGCCCTCGACGACATCGGCTCGCTGGCGCTGCTCACCGGCCAGAGCGACGAGTGGCTCGCCATCCAGGCGGGAATCCCGCTCTACCCCGCCCTCTTCGGCCGCGACACGCTCACCGCCAGCTGGCAGGTGGCGATGTTCGATCGCGGTGAGCTGACCGACGCGAGTCTGACCCGGCTGGGGCGGATGCAGAGCCATCGGGTGTTCGATTGGCGCGACGAGGAGCCGGGACGCATTCCCTACCAGGTTCGCAGCGGGCCGCTGGCGCGGCTCGAGCTGAATCCCTACGGCGCGTACTACGCCGATTACGCCAGCCCGATGCTCTTCATCATCGCCATGTCTCACGCCTGGGCCTGGAACGGCGACGAGGCGTTTCTGCGCCGCCACTGGGACGTGGCCCGGCGGATCATGGACTGGGCGCGAACCCGTGGCGACCTCGACCACGACGGCTACCTCGAGTACCTGACCCGCTCCTCCCAGGGAACCAAGAACCAGGGCTGGAAGGACAGCGGCATGGCCATCATCTACGAGGATGGCAGACCGGTGCCGGACCCGTTAGGCACCTGCGAGATCCAGGGCTACTGGTTCACGGCCCAGCAGTCGATGGCGGTGATGGCGTGGGTGCTGGGCGAGAAGGAAACGTCGCGCGAGTTCTGGCGTTCCGCGGCCGACCTGAAGGAGCGTTTCAATCGCGACTGGTGGGACGCCGAGCAGAACTCCGTGGCCCTGGCCCTCGATGAGCAGAAGCGGCAGGCTCGCAGCGTGACCTCGAACGTGGGCCAGTGTCTCGCCACGGGGATCATCGACGACGACCACGTTCCCCTGGTCGTCAAGCGGCTGTTTGCCCCCGACATGTTCAGCGGCTGGGGGATCAGGACGCTGTCGAGCGAGCACGTCTCCTACAATCCCCTCTCCTACCACGATGGCAGCATCTGGCCGGTGGACAACGCCACCATCGCCTTCGGACTGCGCCGCTTCGGATTCAACGCCGAAGCCTTGAACCTGATCGGCGCGGTCTTCGATCTCGCGCGGCTCTATCGCCACGGCAGAATTCCCGAGTGCGTCGGCGGATACGACCGCTCAGAATACCCGGAGCCGGGCGCCTATCCGCGCGCCAATCCGGTCCAGGCCTGGAACCAGAGCGGCTTCGCGATGCTCCTCCAGACCATGCTTGGCCTGGAGCCCATCGCGGTGGCGCACACGCTGGTCGTGGATCCCGTCCTTCCCGCGTGGCTTCCGGAGATCATCCTGCGGAACATGCGCCTGGGTGAAGCAACGGCGACGATTCGCTTTGTGCGCAATGATTCCGGCCGCTCCCATGCAGAGATCATCGAACGGGAAGGGCCATTCCATCTGGTGCACCAGCCGCCGGTGGAATCGCTGACGGCTGGCGTGACCGATCGGTTCCGGGGGCTGGTGGAAACGGTCCTGCACTTCTGATCGTCACGGCGGCGACGAGCGCCAGTGCCGCCAGGTCCTGCCAGTGCGGCATCGCGCCGCCCGATGCCGACGGTTCGATCAGCCAGTAGAGATCCACGACGTGCATAACGAGCAGCCAGACGCCCAACGCGGCGAGCCGGGCCGACTGCTCCTTGACCCGGGCCGACAGCAACACGGCAAGAGGAATCGCGAAATGTCCCAGCACCAGCACCACGCCCAGGGACCCCCAGCCGCCGCGAATCCGCGGCAGGTACCAGATGATCTCGCGCGGGACGTCGGCGATCCAGATGATCAGGAACTGGGCGAAGGCGATATAGGCCCAGAAGATCACGAACGTCAGCAGCATGAGACCCAGCGAGCGATAGTTGGATGACGGTATCCTGGCCTGCGCCGGCTGACCGCGGTCACTCCGATATGCGACGATCGCCAGCAGCGCGAGCGTGGAGAGCAAACCCCCGGAGAAGTAGTAGATGCCGTAGACCGTCGAGTACCAGCGGGCGGTGAGCGACATCAATCCGTCGAATGCCGCGAAGGTCTGGGTGAGGGCCATGACCGGCAGCCCGACCGCGCTGATGGCGCGGCTCGCCGGTCCGTCCCGCCGCAGCAGCGCCGCCAGTACGATCCAGCAGCCGAAGTAGAACACCCACCGCACCACGAATGCCGGCACGCTGAACCAGCCGCCTAACGCTCTGATCTGCTCGGCATCCTGCGGCAACAACGGGGTGCCGCCCGCCCAGGGATACAGGTGGCGCGCCACGAGCAGGATCGGAACGAACAGGACCGCGAAGGCGACCACCGAGGCCGCGACGCGTTTCAGAACCGGAACCCACGGCGCCAGCCATCGTGCTTCCGTCACCCCGCCGATCATGAGCAACGTCGACGCGCCGAGGGCGATGCCCAGTCCGGCCGCCCACATCGTCAGGAGTGAAATGCCGGTGCGCCGCGGATCCGTGAACAATCCGATGGCGATCGCCACCGCCGCCGCGATCGCGATCATCGCACCGGCGCGGCTCCGGTTCACCGCAAGGACTCCTCGCCGCGCTGGCCAGGCGCGGCCGCCCTGATCGAATCGTCCCGCGCGGCGGTGTCACCCGCCGAGGGGGTCGCGCGCAGCCGGCCCAGAAACGCGATGACGGCCCACCGCTCCGACGGCGGCAGCGCCTCGGCAAAGGATGGCATCCGCTCCCCGCCGGCGCTGATCATTCGATATGCGGCGTCCGGATGGCCCGCGCTCGACAGGGCCGCCCGCAACGACGGCGGCCGCAGCCCATGCATGTTCGCCGCCACAATGCTGCCGCCATATCCGCCGGCGCCGTGGCAGACGGCGCAGAAGGTGGCATAGCGCGACGCACCCAGCCCGAGCACCCGGCGCGCGGTCTCCGGGTCGGGAGCGTGACCCATTGCGACAAGCCGGGCCTGCGCAATGGCATCGCTGTCAGCGCTCGGCCGCGGCACCGTGCCGGGCGGCGGTGTGAACGGAGCTTGCCGATAGGTCGCGCTGCGCGGCTGGCGGATCATGCGCTGCAAATCCAGCGCGTGATTCCGGCAGCCGCCCAACGCCAGTGCGATCGTGGCGATGCATCCGATAGTCGCGTTCGGCTTCATGGACCGGACATCTCGACCACCCGCAACGCTCCCGACTGCGTCAACAGTTCGGCGATCCGGCTGTACGCCGTCCCCTGGATGGCGAGCGAGAGCCAGAACCGATCGATCGATGCGCGCTCGAATCCATCGATCTCGAACAGCGGATGCCAGAGCGATGGCAGTCGCAGCAGATAACAGAAGCCCAGAAAGGCCGCGACGCCGGCGCCCAGAACCGTCCCTTCGAAGGTGGCCGGAATGAAAGCCAGGATGGCGTGCGGAGGGCGGCCACCGGAGTTGAGCGGATATGAAACGACGTTCGCGTAGAACTGGATTCCGTAGCTTGCCAGTCCGCCGAGAATGCCTCCCACCAGGACGATTCCCGGCAAACTGTTCCGGCCGCGGCGCGAGTAGCGTTCGAGGCCCGGAACCGGAAAAGGCGTGTACGTCTCGATGGCGCTGTAGCCGGCTTCCACGGCGCGTTCGGCCGCCGCGCGCAGCGCGTCCGCATTCTCGAACTCGGCCAGGCACAGACCCACCGTCAACCGTCCCGGCCGGCGTCGGGCTGTTCGCCGTGATGCAGCTGGAACTGAAGCCGCTGCACCTCGCTCATCGACACCGTCGGCAGCCAGCGGATGAACAGCAGGAAGAGGAAGCCGAAGAGACCGAGGCTTCCAGCCAGCAATCCCAGATCCACCAGCGTGGGCGCGTAGCCGTGCCAGCTCGACGGCAGGAAATCCCGGGTCAACGATCCCACGATGATGGTGAACCGCTCGGTCCACATCCCGACCAGCACCAGGGCCGACACGCCAATCAACACCGGCGTGGATCGGCGCGCGCGCCGGCTCCAGAATACTTGCGGGGCCAGCACGTTGATGGCGACCGTGAGCCAGTACAGCCAGGCCAGCGGGCCGCCGGGCCGATTGACCAGCGCGGTATACCGCTCGTAGGGGTCGGAGCTGTACCAGGCGCCGAATGCCTCCACGATGTAGGCGTAGCCGAGCATGAGGCCCATCGCGAGCATCAGCGAAGCGATGTTGCTGAGATGGCGTTCGGTGATGAGCGGCTCGAGTCCGAGCGTGCGACGCAACGGCAGGATCAGCAGCAGAACCATCGCGAATCCCGAATAAATCGCGCCCACCACGAAGAAGGGTGGGAAGATCGTCGAGTGCCAGCCCGGAACCTGGGCGATGGAAAAATCCAGGCTGACGATCGAATGCACCGAGACCACGAGCGGCGTGGCGAGCCCCGCCAGAAGCAGATAGGCGACGCGATGCTTCTTCCACTGGTCTCCGGCACCGCGCCATCCCAATGCCAGCACGCCGTAGACCCGCTTCTGCCAATAGCCCGTTACCCGGTCTCGCGCCGCCGCCAGATCCGGCAGCAGACCCAGATACCAGAAGAGCGCCGAGAGCAGGAAATAAGTGCTGATCGCCGCGACGTCCCAGGGGAGGCTGCTCTTGAATTGCGGCCAGACTCCCAGCGCCGACGGATACGGCACCAGCCAGTAGGCGAACCACGGCCGCCCCAGGTGCAGCAGCGGAAATACCCCCGCGTTGACGAGCGCGAAGATGGTCATCGCTTCCGCCACCCGGTTCAACGAGGCGCGCCAGGGCTGATCCATCAGCAGCAGGAAAGCCGAGATGAAGGTGCCGGCATGCCCGATGCCGATCCACCAGACGAAGTTGATGATCCCGAAGGCCCAGCCGACCGGGATATTGTTGCCCCAGGTTCCAATGCCCTGGGTGAGCGTAATCGTTATGCACAGCACCAGGACGCCCGACAACGCGGCCGACGCGCCCAACAACAACCACCATCCTCGCGGCGCGCGCTCCAGCGGCGCGAGGATCTTCGCCGGGACGTCCTGCTTCCCCGCCCCGATGATCAGCGGCGCCGCCGCCGCGCTCACGGCTGGCTCGCCATCGCCGGATTGGGATTGGTGATCCGGGCGAGGTACTGCACGCGGGGCCGCGTCCCCAGCTCGTGAAGCACCGAATAGCGCCGGCGATCGGCCAGCCCTGCGGCAAGCTCCGGCGTGGGGTCGGTCAGCGAGCCGAAGGAAATTGCCTGCGACGGGCACGCTTCCTGGCAAGCGGTGCGGACTTCATCCGGATGGAGGGAACGCTGCTCCCGGCCCGCGACCACCTGCGCCCCGCGGATCCGCTGGACGCAGAAGGTGCACTTCTCCATGACGCCCCGCTCCCGGACGGTGACCTCGGGGTTGTGCGCCAGCTTCAGCGTCTCGGCGATGTGGGATTCGTAGTTGAACCAGTTGAAGCGCCGGACCTTGTAGGGGCAGTTGTTCGAGCAGAACCGCGTTCCGACACAGCGGTTGTACACCATCTCGTTGAGCCCGTCGGACGAATGCACCGTCGCGTTGACCGGGCAGACGTACTCGCAGGGCGCCTTCTCGCAGTGCTGGCAGAGCATCGGCTGGATCGATGCTTCGGGATTGTCGGGCGGACCCTCCAGGTAGCGGTCGATGCGCAGCCAGTGCATCTCACGGCTGTCCCGTACGCCGTCCGCCCCCACGACCGGCACATTGTTCTCCGCCTGGCAGCTGACCACGCAGGCGCTACAACCGGTGCATAACGAGAGATCGATCAGCATCGCCCACTGATTGGGCGCGGTGGTGTGGATGGGCGGGTAGAGCGAGGGGACCGGCCCGCGCTGGTCGCTGGTGAGATCGGGATTGTGCCGCAGCTCCTCGAGTGTCGCGTGACGCACGTGATCGCGGCCTTCGATGCTCCAGTGCGTCTGGGTGACGGCAAAGTGATGCGTGGGGCCCGGCCCGGGAACGGCCGTGACATCGGCGATTGAGGGAGCCGACCTCGTCCTGAGCAGGCCGGCATTCACACCAGCGCCCTGCGCCACACTCAATTCGCCGGTTCGGCCATACCCCAGCGAGAGGACGATGGATTCGTCGGCGTGTCCCGGCACGATGAGCGCGGGCACCGCCAGAGTTCGACCGAA
The DNA here is from genome assembly GCA_036493755.1 of Gemmatimonadales bacterium. Classification (GTDB taxonomy): domain Bacteria; phylum Gemmatimonadota; class Gemmatimonadetes; order Gemmatimonadales; family JACORV01; genus DASXPG01. The sequence continues at coordinate 2,131 of DASXPG010000085.1, read as the reverse complement.
CGACGTCAGCGCGACATGCTGTCCCGTCTGGATTCCAATCCGGGCCGCCGTCTTCGGCGATAGCAGCGCCGCGTTGTCCCAGGTCAGCTTGGTGACCGGATCGGGCAGCTCCTGGAGCCAGGCATTGTTCGCGAAGCGGCCGTCGTGAACCTTGCTGTCCGTCCGGAATACGAGCTCCAGCGCCGGCGGTCTCATCGTCTTGGCTCCGGACTCGATGATTTCCGCGGTCGGGACCGGCACCTCGATGCGTCGCTCGGCCGTTCCCTCCACGACGCCCTGCTCGAGGGCCCGCGTCCAGGCATCAGGCCGGGCCTCTGCCTGCCAGGTCTCGCGCACCAGCGCCAGGCCATCGGCGTTCTCTCCCATCAGCGCCGCCAGTAATTCGTCTACGGTCCGGCCGCCATGCATCGGCCGGATCACCGGCTGCACGACCGATGCAACGCCGTCCAGCGCCCGGCCATCGCCCCAACTCTCCAAGGGATGCGCCATCGGCATGAACCACGACGAGGCCTCGGCGGTTTCGTCTTCGTAGCCCGAGAGCGTCGCGACCAGCCCGGCCTTCCGCATGAGACGCGTGAAGTCGAGATCGGCCGGCGCGGAATAGGCCGGATTGGCCCCCGCGACGATCAGCGTATGGCAGCCGCCCGATTCGATGGCGGTGGCCAGTTGCGCGATGCCATCCGACTCGGCGCCGGCGAGAAGCGCGGACCGTGTGAACCAGGTGGTCGCACCGATATTGCCGAGTGCGCTGTCGAGAAGATGTGCCATGGCGTGGGTGATCCGCGGCTGGCGGGCGCCGACCAGGGTCGCGCCCCTGCCGCGATTCGCCGCGAGATCCCGCGCGACGACCGCCGCCCATGGCCCATGCCGCCGTTCTCCGGCGATGCGCGTCAACGCCTCGCGGACTGGTGCGCTCACGGATTGAGCCGGCAGAGCCAGCAGCACCTCGGCCAGCAGCGCGGCGGCGTCGGCGGCGCGCAACGGTAGCCGATGGTCGGCCATCGTTCCGGTCGGTGTCGGCGTCGGCTCAGCAACGTAGAGGCGAGCCATGTCATCGCCAACACGGCGCGCCTGCGCGAAATGCCGCGCGTATCGTAGATGGAAGGGACCCGACGCGAGGGGATCGGCATCGATCGCCAGCACCACGCGGGTGCGAGCCAGGTCGTACTGGCGCACCTGCGGCGAGGGGGGCTCGAGGGAGTCCCAATACATAGACAGCCTAGGTATCCGCTCGCGCACCCGCGCGAGCAATCGCAGGGTGGTCGCGGACGAGGTGGGCTCGAGGATGAGATGCGCCCCCCCGCCGTCATGGCCGAGTCCAGCGCGGATCGCACGCACGCACTGCTCCCACGTCGCGACCCGGCGCCCACCGCGTGGCCGCATCGCGCGATCGGGATCGTAGAGCGAGAGAATTGCCGCCTGCTCGAAGACTCCCGCGCCACCCAGCGAAGCCGGGTGGCCGGGGTTGCCGTCGACCTTGATCGGCCGGCCGTCGCGGCAGCGCACCAGCGCACCGGTGGCGAGTCCGTCGAGCATCAGCGCGGTGGCATACCGCACCGTCACCCCGGGTTTCGCCTCGAGCGGCTGCCGGGCATAAGGCAGGATTTCTTCGTCGGGAGGCGCGCAAGATGCCGCGCCGGCCAGTCCCACGCTGGCGCCCATCACCTTGAGAAAGGTGCGGCGGGTCGGTCCGTCGCCTAACGATGACACGTGGTGCAATCGGTGAGGGAGCGAACCCGGTAGCGCGTCATGAGCGCCCGGCGAAGCGCGACCGAATCATCGGGCGCCTTCCATCCCATGGTGCCGATCTCGCTGACCGGCCGGATGCTGCGCTCCGGCGCGCGATGGCAATCGAGACACCATTGCATCGACAGAGGCGTGGCCTGGGATACCGTGGCCATCCGGTCCACGCGGCCATGACAGGTCTCGCAGGCAACGCCATGCGAGAGGTGCGCCGAATGATCGAAGTAGACGAAGTCGGGGAGCGCGTTCACCCTCCGCCAGGCAATCGAGCGGCCGGTTTCGATGCTGGCGCGCACCGGCTGGAAGGCGGCCGATTGCATCCAGCGCGGCTCGTGACAGGAGACGCACACCTCGGTCGCGGGAACGCCGGCATACGCGCCGCGCAACG
>DASXPG010000084.1:0-6190 GCA_036493755.1 Gemmatimonadales bacterium | reverse complement strand
ACCTGCGCCCGCTGACGTTGCGGGAGGTCGCCGAGGTGATCTCGATGCACGAATCGACGGTCAGCCGAGTGACCAACGAGAAGTACGTGCAGACGCCCCGCGGCGTCCTGCCGCTCAAGTTCTTCTTCTCCAGCGCACTGTCGACGGCGTCAGGCGAGGACGCGTCGGCGCGTTCGATCCGCGCCAAGCTCGAGAAGATGGTCGCCGAGGAGACGCCGGCGAAGCCGCTCACCGATCAGCAGATCGTGCATCTCTTCGAGGAACAGGGGATCCAGATCGCCCGGCGCACCGTGGCCAAGTACCGCGATCAGCTCGGGATCCTCCCGGCGCGGATGCGGAAGCGGGTATGACGGCACCAACGCGCGTCTCGATGCTGGTTCCTGCCAAGGATGAAGCGGAGAACCTCCCGGAATTCATGCGACAATGCGCGGCGGCGCTCCCGCCGCTCGGCGTTCCCTTCGAGGTTGTCGTGGTTGACGACGGCTCCCGCGACAACACGCCGGCGGTGCTGCAGCGACTCGCCGGCGAGTATCCGTTTCTGCGCGTCGCAACGCATCTGCGCCAACGCGGGATCGCCGACGCCCTGCGCACCGCGGCCGACGTGGCCAGCGGCGACATCCTCGTCTTCTATCCGGCCGACCTCCAGTATCGTCCGGAGGACGTCCCGTCGCTGGTGACGCCGATCCTCGAGGATCGCGCCGACATTGTGACCGGGACCAAGCAGGGGAAGTACGAGAAGGCGTTCGTGTCGACCGTCTACAACACGCTTTGCCGCTGGCTCTTCGGGATCAAGGTCACCGACCTCAACTCGGTGAAGGCATTCCGGCGGGAGATCATGCTGATCCAGCCGCTGCGCCCCGATTTCCATCGATACATGGTCGTCATCGCCGCCGCGGAAGGCTTTCGGCTGACCTCGACGCCGGTGCCGCTCTACCCACGGACCGCCGGCGTGTCGAAGTTCACCTGGAGGCGCATCCCGGTCGGCGTCCTCGACATGCTCTCGGTATGGTTCCAGCTTCGCTTTGGCCGCAAGCCGATGCTGTTCTTCGGCATCGCCGGGGCCGCGCTCTTTCTCGTCGGCTTCGTCGCGGGTCTTGTCGCCCTGGTCCTTCGCTTCGGATACCTCCTCGGCTTCGCATCGCTGAACACCGGATTCCGGCCGTTGCTCAACCTGGTCGAGATGATGGTGATCAGCGGGTTCGTGCTGTTCGGATTCGGCTTCATCGGTGAAATGCTGGCCGGCGTGCGCGAAGAACAGCGCGAGCTGCTGCGCCGCCTGCAGGCACATCGCCCTGAGTGAGTCATTGCGGGTCGTCTGGATCACCCATAATTATCCCCGCTTCCGCGGCGATATCGCTGGTGCATTCCTGCATCCCCTCGCGGTGGCGCTGCGCACGCGCGGTATCGATCTTCGGGTCGTAGCGCCTAGCGATGGCGGCGCGGGTGGGGTGGAAGAACTCGACGGGGTGCCGGTGCGCCGCGTGCGATATGCGCGGCCGGAACGCGAACGATTGGCGTACGGCGGGATGAATGCGCGATCGATCATGTCGCCGACCGGGATGATGACCTTCAATGCGCTCAGACGCGCGCTCAGGAGAGGCGCGCGAGAGGAGCTGCGCAGCGCGGGGGCGAACGTCATCCATGCGCACTGGTGGCTGCCCGGCGGACTCGCGGCGCCTGCCGGGGCGCGGATGGTACTCACGTGCCACGGTTCCGACGTGCAACTGCTCGAACGAAGCGCCCCGGCGCGATTCCTTGGACGACGCGTCTTTCGCCGTGCGAAAGTCGTGACGACCGTGTCGCGGTCGTTGGCGGAGATCGTCGAGCGCCGTACCGGGGTCCACGTGGCAGAGAGCGGCGTTCAACCGATGCCAGTGGTGAGTGTCGACCGGCCATGGAGCGCCGGCGGCGGCGGGTTCGTCGTGATCGGCCGCCTCACGCCGCAGAAGCGCGTTCATCTCGCGATCGAGGCGGTAGCCCACGCACGAGAACTGGGGGTAGACTGTACACTGCACGTTGTCGGCGATGGCCCTGAGCGTGCCGCGCTCGAACTGCGTGCGGCCGAACTCGGCATCGAGGCGCACGTCCGGTTCGTCGGAGAGATCGCGCCGGCGGACGTCCCCACGGTCCTCGCGACCGCAGATGGCTGTATCATGCCGGCCGTCGGTGAAGGGTTCGGCCTCGCAGCAGCGGAGGCGTTAATGCAGGGTGTCCCGGTGATCGCATGCCGGGATGGCGGGGGACTGGCCGACGTCGTCATCCAAGGGGCCGGCGGGTGGATTGTCCAACCGGCGGCGGCCGCGATTGCCGACGCCATTCTCGACCTGCTGAATACTCCCGACGCCATGCCGCACGCACGGCAGGCAGGTTTGCAGTGGCGTGACCGGCTGTCCGCCGACGCGGTGGCTGAGCGTTGTCTCACCTGGTACGAGGGTGCGCTTCATGCGTAAGACGAGTTGGCGCGTGGCGCAGGCGGTTGGCGGCGCAATCATTCTGTATTTCCTGGTCCAGAAGACCCGAGCAGATTGGGCCAAGGTGCAGGAGCAGCGGATTGTCTGGCACCTGCGCTGGGAATTCATCATTGCCGCGCTGATCGTGACGTGGGCGATGTACGGTGTCCTCATCTGGGGCTGGCGCGCGGTGCTGGCCGGGTGGGGCGAACGGCTGCGTATCGTCGACGCCGCGAGAATCTGGAGCATCTCCAGCCTCGGCAAGTACATCCCCGGGAAGATCTGGTCGATCGCCGGGATGGCGATGATGGCCCAGCAGCGCGGCGTGTCGGCAACGGCGGCGACCGGCTCGGCAGTTATCATGCAACTGGTGTCGCTGGCAACCGGCGCGATGCTGGCGCTTGCCCTCTCCGGCACCGACCTCCTCAACCGCCTCGCCGGCGGCTTCGGCGCGACGGCGGCGATCGTGCTCGCATCGCTCGCCCTGGTGATGGCGATCGGACTCACGTCCCCGTCGGTCACGCGGCGAATCGGATTCGTCCTTGGCAGGCCGGAAGCCATCCGCCCGGTCGATCCGAGTGCGCTCGCCGCCGCTCTGTTCGCCAATCTCGTGGCGTGGGCCGGCTATGGCATCTCATTGCAGCTCCTCCTTCTCGGCACGCTGCAGGGGATCGATCTTCCGTGGACTACGGCAACGGGCGGGTTCGCCGCATCCTATGTCCTCGGCTACGTCTTTCTCTTCATCCCGGCCGGGTTCGGCATCAGGGACCTCGCGTTGTTCATGCTCCTCCGCGACACGATCGGCGACGCACCGGCGCTGGCAATTGCCGCAGCTTCCCGCGTAGCATTGACGATCAACGAGGTCGGCGTGGCATTGCCATTCCTTCTCTTCCGGAGAAAACCGAGTGACATCATCCTCCCGGTCTGACGACTGGTTCACGCCGAGGTTCCCCCTCCTGATCGCGGGCGCGGTATTCCTGGTCGCCGCGCTGGCGCTCTTCTACCCGATGCTCTCGGGGCAGTTTCTCGGCGGCCAGGACCAGATCGTCGCAGGCTACGCCTTCCGGGCGCTGGCAGAGCAGGGGATGCACCAGAGCGGCCACATTCCGCAATGGAATCCATACATCTTCGGCGGGATGCCGTTGTGGGCGGTGCCCGGACATTTCGACGTCTTCTACCCCACTGCGTGGCTTCGCTGGATCGTCCGCGCCGACACGGCGCTGACCCTCGCCTTCTTCATTCATTTCATCGTCGCCGGCATCGCGATGTACGCGCTGTTGCGGGCGCTGCGGGTGAGTTGGACCGGATCGGTTGTGGGCGGCCTGGCGTACGAACTCACTGGCGCCGTGGCGTCGCAGATGAATCCGGGGCACGACGGCAAACTTTTCGCGGCAGCACTGGCGCCATTCGCCTTGCTCGCGCTGCTGCGCGCGATCCGCGGCGGTCGTCGCGGCTATTTCGGCTGGTTTGCGCTGGTGATCGGGCTGGTGATGCTCACACCACACTATCTGGCGGCGTACTACATCCTGGTTGCGTGCGGACTCTTCACCCTCTGGCTGGTCTTCCTCGATCCTGAGCGACCCGCCACGATGAACCCGATCGTCACGCTGGCATGTGCGGCCGCAGCCGTCGTGGTGGGGCTTGGTGTCGCAGGGGTCGAGCTCATTCCAGTGCAGCACATGGTCGCGTATACCGCGCGCGGCGCCGGTGGCGAAAGTCTCGGCTACGCCTATGCCAGCAGCTGGGGGATGGCGCCGGTCGAACTGATGTCGATCATCCTCCCGCAGTTCAATGGCCTCGATCAGTTCTACTGGGGGCCGAACTTCTTCAAGACCGATACGCCGTACATGGGCGCGGTGATCTTCGCGCTGGCGATCCTCGGCTTTGGTGCCGTCAAGCGCCGCAAGCTCCTGCTGCCGCTCGGCGTGATCGGAATCCTCTTTCTGCTGGTGTCATGGGGCGGCTATTCGCCGTTCTACCACTTGTGGATCCTGATGCCGAAGATGGGGCAGTTCCGGGCCCCAGGATTGGCGTTCTTCATCGTGGCGCTGGTCGGATGCGTGTTCGCGGGATTTGGTGTCGACCGTCTCTTCGACGGTACGTCGACGACGCGGTCGATCTACACGATATTCGGGGTCCTCGGCAGCATCGCGCTGCTTGGGGTCGTCGGCGCGCTTCAGGGTCTCGCCGAGGGGCTCGCTGGTCCGGCAAAGGTGCCTGAGGTCGTTGCCAACGCGCCGGAACTGACAGCCGGGAGCGCGCGGCTTCTCGCGGTGATCATCGTCGGCGCCGTGATCGTGATTCTGGTTCGGCGCGGGATCTTGCGCGGCCTGGCGGCGGCACTTCTTCTCGCGGCGATCGTCATCGGCGACAACTGGTCGATCCTCCAGAAGTTCGCGCCGTGGTTTCCGCCTGCTTCAACGGTCTACGCCGACGACCCGTTCATGATGCTGATGGAAAAGTCGCCGCTGCCGTACCGGGTCTATTCACCGGCGTCCCCGGATAATCCTGATCCGCAGCAGCATCAGCAATTCGCCTCGCTGACGCTATACGCCGGCGCGCGCCTGATGGTCAACGGCATTCCAATGTTGCTCGGTTATCACGGCATGGAAGACCGATTCTTCGACGCGCTCCTCGGTGGAAAGAACGTCTGGCAATATCAGCTTGCGCCGCACATGTGGGACCTCTTCGCGGTCAAGTACGTGGCGCTGGCACGCAACGCAGACTCGATCCCGGGGTACCATCGCATCGCCGGTCCGATGCAGCTCTCCGACATGGTGGAAGGTCCACGCGAAGGGACCCTCTTCGAACGCGATTCGGCGATTCAATGGGTCCGTGTCGTGCCGGCCGCTGCCAAGCTTGCCGATGACCAGATTCCGCAGACGGTCGCGAGCACTGCCTTCGCGCTGAACAGCTACGTCGTCTTTTCGGACACAGCGACGGTGAACGCGCCGCCGCTCGCTTCCACTGCGCCGCTTCCGGCGCCGTCGAACGTCCAGGCGAAGCTGACAGCATGGGCACCGGGTGCGATGTCAGTCGCGCTCACCGGTTCCGATCCGCAGACGAGCTACCTCGTCGTCGCTGAAAACTGGTACCCGGATTGGCACGCCACCGTCGATGGCAAGGACGTCACGCCTTTGCGCGGCGACGGGTCGCTGCTCACGGTGCCGCTGCCGGCAGGGGCGAAGAGCGTGACGCTCACGTACGACATCGCGGCGTACGGAACCGGGAAGCTCGTCACCCTGATCTCCCTGATCCTGGTCGTCGTGGTACTCGGCATCGACCGCATTGGCGTCCGGAAGACCGATGGCTGAACGCGGGCTGGTGGTTGTTCCGACATACAATGAGTGCGAGAATCTGCCGAAGATCGTTCCGGCGATCCTCGAGCAGGATCCGCGGCTCGACATCCTCGTCGTCGATGACGGGTCGCCGGACGGCACCGGCGCGATCGCCGATCAGTTCGCCGAGGCCGATCCGCGTGTCCACGTCCTCCACCGGACCACGAAGGAAGGGCTGGGGCGGGCCTATCTCGCCGGATTCCACTGGGCACTTCAGCGCGACTACACCCACATCTTCGAGATGGACGCCGATTTTTCGCACGACCCGGCCAATTTGCCGCGCTTCCTCCAGGCAGCCAGCGATGGCGGCCTCGGCGACCTGATCATCGGCTCGCGCTATGCCAGCGGCGTCAACGTGATCAACTGGCCGATGAGCCGGCTGCTGCTGTCGTGGTTCGCGAA
>DASXPG010000083.1:0-19421 GCA_036493755.1 Gemmatimonadales bacterium | reverse complement strand
CGGCTTCGTGTTGATGAACAGCGAATCGTAGCGGTCGATGCCGAGCACCACGTCTTCCGGCTGCTCTTCGGCCTTGATGAGGTTGATGCCCGTCGGCATCTGCGCCTCGAAGCCCGCCGCGATGAGCGGCGCGGTGATCATGAAGATGATGAGCAGCACCAGCATCACGTCCGCCATGGGCGTGACGTTGATGTCGGCGGTGACCGCCGAGCGGCTACTTGTTGATATGGCCACTGCCGCTGGCGACCTGGGCCGGGAAGTCCTTCGTGAACGACGAACGGCCGAACTCCGAGCCGACGTTCTTGATCAGGTAGTCGATGAGCTCCTTGCCGGAGTACGTCATCTCGACCGTCAGGAAGTCCGTCTTGGTCTGGAAGTAGTTGTAGATCCACACCGCCGGAATCGCGACCATCAGACCGAATGCCGTGGTGATGAGCGCCTCGGCGATACCGGCCGAGATCGCGCCGATGCCGCCCGAGCCGCCGCCGCCGGTCATGCCCTGGAAGGCGTTCACGACGCCCATCGTGGTGCCGAGCAGGCCGACGAACGGGGCCGTCGCGCCCACCGTCGCCAGGATGCCGGTGCCGCGCTTCAGCTCGGCGATGAGGATGAGCTGGTTGCGCTCGATCGCCCGCTCCGCTGAGTTGATGTCCGCCACCGTCACGTTCCCGTCCCGCAGCAGCGGCTTGATCTCCTCCAGCGCGCCGGCCAGGACCCGGGCCACGTGGCTGTGCTTGTACTTCTGCGAAAGGGAGATCGCGCCTTCCATCTGCTCTTCCTGGAGGAAGCGCGAGAACTCCGGGGCAAACTTGGCGGTCTCACGCTGCGCCCGGCGCAGCTTCACCCACTTGTTGAGGGCGGTACCGAGCGACAGCATGGACATGATCGCCATGATGAATACGATCGTCTTGGCGAACCATCCCATACTGATCCAGAGATCAACCAGCGACATCTGCATGGAGCGAAACCCCTCCTCAGGGTGGAAATCCCGTCGCCCGTTGCGCGGGATGGACGCCTAACGATTTATCGACCGGCCATGTTGAAGTTGATCGGCTGCTGCACCCGCACCCGGACGGCGCGGCCCTGGATCCGGCCCGGCTTGAAGCGGCAGCTCATCACCGCCGTGCGCGCCGGCGCCTCGAACAGCGGATGCGACGTGGACACCGTCCGCAGCGACGCCCGCTCGGCCCGGCCCGTGGTGTCGATGACGAACTCGACCAGCACCCGGCCCTCGATGCCGGCCTGCTGGAGCACCGGCGGATACGACGGCGAGATGCAGGTTCCGGGAATCAGCTCGGGACGCTCTTCGACGACCGCTTCCATATACGGCTGGTCGGTCACCACCGGACCGGTGCCGCCCTCGACGCCCTTCGCCACGCCGCCCTCGACGCCCACGCCGCTGAAGTCGGCGGCGTCGAAGTGCTGGTTGGTCTGCGGCGGCGGAATGTCCACCGGGATGTTGGTCGGGATGGACAGCGTCTGGAAGCCCTTCGGCGGAGGATTCACCTGGGCGATCTTCTGCTCCGGCGGCGGCTCCTCTTTCTTCTCTTCCTGCTTCGCCACCGCAATCGCGACGGCATGCACCCGCTCGTGCACCGCCTCTCCGGCGTGCAGTGTCGCATACACCGCCGCGGTGATCAGCACCGCGTGCACGATGATGGAGATCGTACTGTTGGCCATGAACGACTTGGCGTTCATCGGCCGACCCGACTCGATCAGGTTTTCGAACACGTTCCGGGGCCTCCAGGATTGTTCGTCCTGCTTCGAGATAATACACGGCGTTGCTCTCTTCGGAATGACCCCAAGATTACGATTCGGTTACAGCTACGGCCGCGAGCGCTCCCTGCCGGCCACTGGCCTCCGGCCTCGGCAGTGTCACGGTGAACGTGCTGCCCCGCTGCGGCCGGCTGGTGACCGCGATCGAGCCGCCGTGCGCTTCGGCAATCCACTTGGAAATGGCCAAGCCAAGCCCGATTCCCGGCCGTTCACCGGTCCGGGACCGGGCCGGATCGGCACGCCAGAAACGGTCGAAGACCCGGGCGACGTCTCCCGGTGCAATGCCGATCCCCGTGTCTCGCAGCGAAACCGTCGCCGCCTGCGGGCTCCCGGTCAGCGTCATCCAGACCTTCCCGCCCGCCGGCGTGTACTTGACCGCGTTGGTCACCAGGTTCATGACCAGCTGGCGGATGCGGCCGCCGTCCACCTCCACCATCACCGGCTCGTCAGGCAGCTCGAGCGTGACATCGACCCCGGCTTCTTCGCCCAGGATCTGCGCCGTTTCGTAGACGTCGGCGAAGAGCTCGTTGAGGCTCATCCGCTCGCGGTGCAGCTCCATCCGTCCCTCGTCCACCCGCGCCAGCGTCAGCAGGGCGTCGACCAGCTCGGTCATATGCCGCACACCCACCAGCGTTTCCTCGAGGGGCACCAGTGCTTCGGGGGCGGTCTTGGGATCGGTCAGGGTCCGCTCGACACCGGCGCGCATCACCATGAGCGGGGTCTTCATCTCGTGGCTGGCATCGGCCACGAACCGGCGCATCGCGTCGAAGCTGGTCTCCAGCCGCGCCAGCAGCGCGTTGAGGGCGCTCGAGAGCCGCTCCAGCTCCTCGGCCTGGCTCGCCCCGCCCAGCAGCCGGCGGTGCAGCGACCGGCCGTCGGTGATCGCCTCCAGCTCGTCGATCATCCGGCTCACCGGCCGCAGCGCGCGCGCGCTGAGGAAGTAGCCGATCGTCACCGCGAAGAGCAGGATCAGCGGCGAGATCAGCAGCATCGATTTACCGACCTGCGCCGAGCCGATGTCGAGATTGCGCGTCGGCTCGCCGACGGCGATGGCGCGGATCGATCCCGCGCCGTGTACCCGCCGGGCGGCGAATCGCAGCGCCGTGTTGTTCAGATTGAGGTCGAACTTGCTCCGCTCCCCGCTGAGGCCGAAGACCGCGTGGCGCAGCGTGTCGGAGGCCTGCGGCGAGAGGCGGCGCAGCTCGGCCGATCCATAGACGGCGTTGTCGGCTGAATCGACCACCAGCAGCCAGTAGGGGATCGAGTCGAGCCGGGCCTGGAGCGCGAGACGCTGCTCGACCACCGGGTTGGTGAATTCCTCGATGAGCGGACGGGTCGCGGCCCGCTGCTCGGCGGCCAGCAGCCCCGACACCAGGTCCGACACGCTGGCCAGACGCTGGTCGAAGGCGTCGAGATTGGCCCGCCCCTGCAACAGGCTGGTGGTGACACCGAAGGCGAGGACGATCGCCGCCAGCGCGACCGTGTACCAGACGGTGAGCGTGCCGCGCAGCGAGCGCACTACACCCTCAGCACGTAGCCGACGCCGCGGATGGTATGGATAAGCTTGGTCTCGCGGCCCTGGTCGATCTTCTTGCGCAGCCGGTTGATCACCACGTCGACGATGTTGGTGCCCGGATCGAAGTGATAATCCCAGACGTACTCGGTGATCAGCGTGCGGCTCATCACCCGCCCGGCGTGCCCGGCGAGGTAGACGAGAACGTCGTATTCCTTGGGCGTCAGCTCGATGGTGCGGGTTCCGCGGGTCACGGTGCGGCTGCCGGTATCGATCTTCAGGTCGGCGATCTGGAGCACCGGCGGCGTGAGCGACTTGGGGCGGCGGCTGATGGCCTCGACGCGCGCCAGCAGCTCGGCCATGGCGAAGGGCTTGGTGACGTAGTCGTCGGCGCCCATGCGCAGCGCGTCGACCTTGAACTCGACCGCGTCCTGCGCGGTGAGCACCAATACCGGCGTCGAGTTGCCGCGATCGCGGAGCGTGCGCAACACGTCGAGCCCCGACATTCCCGGCAAACGCAGATCCAGAACGATCAGATCCCAGGTGCCGGCGGCGGCCTTCTCGAATCCTTCCTTCCCGTCGGCCTCCAGCTCGACCGTGTACCGCGCCTCGCTCAGGCCCCGCGCCACGTACTGGCCCACCGTGCGGTCATCCTCGACGACGAGGATTCTCAACGCACGGCCTCAGGCCGCCCGGGTCGGCAGGTAGACGGTGAAGGTCGAGCCGCGGCCCAGCGTCGAATCGACTTCGATGCGGCCGCGATGCTCGGCGACGATGGTGTAGACGATCGACAGCCCCAGCCCGGTGCCCCGGCCCTGCGGCTTGGTGGTATAGAACGGCTCGAAAATTTTCTGGAGGTCACCCTTCGAGATGCCGCTGCCGCTGTCAGAGAGGGCGATCAGGACTTCGTCGTTTCGCGCCGGATTGCGGCCGGTGGTGACGCGCAGCGTGCCGCGGGCATCCATGGCGTCGGCGGCATTGAGCATCAGCGCCATGAATACCTGGATGAGCTGGTCCTTGGCGGCAATCACCTTCGGCAGGTCCTCGGCGAGGTCGCGCTCCAGCACCAGTCCCTTGAAGCGATCGTGGTGCTTGAGCAGGAGCAGCGTCTCGTCCACCACTTCGTTCACATCCTGGCTGATCTTCGCGGCTTCACGCGGGCGCGAGAGGTCGAGCAGGTTGTTGACGATGCGTTTGCAGCGCTCCACTTCCGAATCCATGATCGTCAGGTATTCGTCGACCGCCGCGCGCACCTCGGGGCCGAGGTCTTCGGCGCGGCCGCTGACGGCGTCCACGCAGGCGCCGATGGTCGCCAGCGGATTGTTGATCTCGTGCATGATGCCGGCGGCGAGCTGGCCGATGGCGGCGAGCTTTTCCGACTGGGCGATCTGGCCCTGCACATCTTTCCACTCGGTGATGTCTTCGCCGATGGTGATGAGGTGCGAGATCTCGCGGTCGTCCTGCCGCATCGGGATCTTGGTGATGCGGTACTGGCGCCCGTCCTCGCCTAACGATTCGTAGACCTGGATGCGGCCCGACGCGAACACCTCGTCGAACTCGCGGCGCAGCAGATCCCGCGGCTGGCGGTGCAGCACGTCGAAAATCGGCCGGCCGAGGGCCTGTTCGCGGGGCACGCCCTGGGTGCCGGTCTCGCGCTTGCGGTTCCAGGCCTGCACCCGGTAGTGGCGGTCGATCACGTAGAGCCCGACCGGCAGCGAGTCGATCACCTTGGTGGTGAAGCGGCGCTGCTCCTCGATCTCGCGCGCCCGCCTGGCGACCTCGAAGGCGAGGTCCTTGGACAGCTCCTTCGAGGCGATGAGCGGCGAGAGAATATTGGCGATGACCGAGAGCACGTCGCGGGCCATCGTCTCGCGGCCGTCGCGGGCGACGCAGATCTCGATGAGGCCCAGCCGCTCGCCCTCGTGATTGACCGGCACCCGCAGGTCCAGGCTCTCCCAGCTTTCCGGCACCTGCTCGGCGGTCCCGTTGCGGATCGCCTCGCTCATCTTCGCCACCACCTGCTCGCTGGGCTCGTCGGTGAGATCGCAGAACGCCTTGTAGGTTCGCGTCTCCTCGACGCGGACCCAGAGCCGGCAGAGCGCCGCCGACAGTCCGCGGCGCAGCAGCCGCGCCACTTCCTCCATCGCCGATTCGGAGAACACACCGGCGGAGAGAGTGGCGGTAACTTCCGACAGCAGGCTGAGGCCGGGATGTGACGCGGCAGCCTTGGAGCGGGAAGGCTGGGTGCCGGGTGATTCCTGGGGCATAGATGCGAAGCTAGCCACCGGAGGCGGGGGAGGCGAGGGAGGCATGGGTTGGGAGGGTCGACGTGACGCAGGGAGAGGACGGATGCCGGGGAGGGTGAAGAACTGAAACGACGGGACTTTCTCGAGGCCGCCGTGATGGCCGGGGCGCTGGCGCAGAAGCGCGGCGCGGCCCGCCACCGGGCTCCCGACAACCGCTGGCACTTCGTTCTGGACGCGAAGCACCGCTGGTCGCTGGAGCGCGGCGGCATGACGCCGGTGCGCGGGGCCGAGATCAGCATCGAGCTGGACGGTGAGGCGCCGATCGCCCTGTCGCAGCTGGACCAGGTGCGCCGGCTGCGCACCGGATCGCGGCGCACCGGCGAAGCGGCATGGACGGTGATCGGCCTGCACCACGGCGTCGAGGTCACGGCGGAATTCGAGGACGACGTGCGGCCGCGCGTCATCGTCCACCTGCGCGGACTCGAGGCGCCGCGCGACCTGGTCGCGGTGCATTTCACCGGCGGCGTGAGCGTCACCCAGCGCACCGCCTTCATCAACGGCTACCAGTCGTGGAGCGACTGCTCCTTCGTACCGCTCGACGCCCACAGCGCGGCGACCGGGTACTGGCAGCTGGCGCTTCTCAGTGGGCAGGCGGGCGGACGGGGAGGCGGGCAGGAACTGGCGTTCGTGTTCGGCGAGGACGACGCCGCTTCAGGCGAATTCCATTTCAGCGGGCGCGCGCTCGACGCGGTGGCCCGCTTCGGGCACCGCACCGTGAGCGTCGACCAGTCCCCGGCGGCCGCATCGCTGGGCATCCTCCCGGGCGGCGATCCGCTCGCCTCGTTAGGCAGCGACGCCGCCGAGCGCATCGGCCCGCTGCGCGCCGGCGCGACGCCGGTGGGCTGGTGCTCCTGGTACGAGCTGTATGCGCGGGTCAGCGAGGAGGACGTCCTGGCCTCGCTCGAGGTGGCGCGGCGGCAGTTCGACACCCGTTTCTTCCGCATCATCCAGGTCGACGACGGCTACCAGCGCGCCGCCGGCGACTGGGACACCAACGGCAAGTTCCCGCACGGGCACCGCTGGCTCACCGACCGGATCCACGCCGCCGGTTTCGAGGCGGGGCTCTGGATGGCGCCTTTCGCCATCACCGCATTGTCGGGGCTTCCGGCGATCCATCCCGAATGGCTGCTGCTGGGCGAGGACGGCCTCCCGCTGCCCCTCGATGCGCAGCCGCAGTGGGGCGGCCAGGCTTACGCTCTCGACGCGTCGCAGCGCGTGGTACAGGACTGGCTTCGCGACCTGGCCCGCAACGCCGTCAACGAGTGGGGCTACGACTACCTCAAGCTCGACTTCCTCTATTACGGCGCGCGCGGCACGCGGCCGGAGCGGAACGCGAGCGGCCATGAGGCGCTGCGCTCCGGGCTCCGGGCGCTGAAGGAGGGCGCCGGCCATGCCTTCGTGCTGGGGTGCGGTGCGCCGCTCCAGCAATCGTTAGGCCTCGTGGACGGCATGCGTATCGGCGGAGACGTCGATGACAGCTGGGGCGGCGTCGCGCCGGGCGCCACCGCCGCCATGCGGCGCGCCCACATGCACGGGCGGGCCTGGCGCAACGACCCCGATGCGCTGGTGGTGCGCGAGCCGCTCACCATCGAGGAGGCGCGCGCCTGGGCGTCGGTGATCGCACTGAGTGGACAGATGACGCTGGCCTCGGACCGCCTCGACCGGCTCCCGCCCGAGCGGCTCGAGATCCTGATGCGGACCATGCCGGCCCAGCCGGTTCGCGGACGCGCCCTCGACCTGCTCGCCGCTCCACCGGCCTCGGCCCCCGCCCTGCCCGCCGGCGAGACGCCGGCCCTGAGACTCGCGCCCGGACTCATTCTCTGCCATCCCCGCGATGACTGGTGGATGCTCGGACTCATCAACTGGAGCGACACACCGAAACGGATGAGCGCCGACCTGGTGGGAGCGGGGGTAAGTGGCGCCTTCGCGGCGTACGATGTCTGGGCCGGCACGCGGGCGCCCGACGTGCTCGGCCATGCGTCGATGATGGTCAACGGCAAGAGCGCCACCGTGCTGGGCTTGAGGCGGCCGAGGCGGGTGCCGTTCGTGCTGGGCAGCTCGCGGCACGTGGTGCAGTCGTTCGATCTCGACAGCGAGGATTGGGATTCGCGGCGCCGGGTGCTGCGCGGGAAATCGGTGCAGCTCGATGGCCGGCCGTACGCGCTGACGCTGGCGCTACCGCCCGGGTTCAAGGCGAAGGAGTGTCACGCGAACGTGGACTGCACCATGAATGCCTCGTCCCCGCGAGCGCTGGTGCTGGCGTTCACGGGGACGAAGGACGACATCAGCTGGAGCGTCAGCTTCTGAGCTTACCTCATTGTAGCGTGCAGCAACCAGCAGGTCTTCGCGGCCGCCCGAATCAAAGACGGGCACGATGTTCGGATGCTGGAGCTGGCTGGTGATCTGGATTTCGCGGCGGAACCGGTCGACGCCGAGGAGCAGCGCCAGCTCGGGCTTCGGAACCTTGACCGCGACGGGACGGTCGAGCTTGCGATCGTAGGCCCGATACACCGTCGCCATGCCCCCGCCACCCAGCTCGCCTTCGAGCCGGTAGCGGTCGCCGAGCATCTCCTGGAGCGACGCGAGCAGATCGGGCACGAACCGTCCCGCCTGTATGGAAGTGTGCGTCAAGCATACGGGCCGGACGACGAGGCGGCTAGTGCTGGTTGGGCAGTCAAGCAGTCAAGCAGTCAAGCAGTCAAGCGGGAACCTGCTTGACTCGAAGCGCGTTGAGGCCTGTGTGGACCGATTGCTTGCGATACGCGCGCCCCGCGGCGATCATCCGGCCCCATGCACGGCGACCGGAACAGGCAACGGGAAGAGTTCGAGGCGCTGCTGGCCCCGGCGCTCGACCGCGCCTGGGCTACCGCTCGCCGCCTCACCCGCAACGACGCCGACGCCGAGGATCTGGTCCAGGAAGCCGCCCTCCTCGCCTACCGCGGCTTCGGCGGCTTCGAGCGCGGCACCAATTTCGGCGCCTGGTTCCTGCGCATCCTGATGAACGCCTTCCTCAGTGGGCGCCGGAAGCACCGCATCGAAGACGGCGCCGTCTCCCTCGACGACCTGCCTAACGCTTACGTGCAGCACCAGGCCCACGAAGTCGTGAAGTCCGCTGACGCCCCCCTTGGCATTGGCGCCTCGGATCTGGCCCGCAGCGTGATCGGCCGCCTGGAGCAGGAACAGGTCGAAGCCGCGATCGACATGCTTCCCGAAGAATTCCGCGTCGTCGCCGCGCTCTATTTTCTACAGGACCAGCCTTACCGCGACATCGCCCAGCTCCTGGCCATCCCGGTGGGAACGGTGCGCTCTCGGCTGCACCGCGGCCGCGCCCTGCTCCAGAAAAAACTCTGGGAGACGGCCCTCGACCACGGACTCGTCCCGGGCCGGAGCCTCCCTCGATGAGCGCGCCGATGCTCAGCTGCGCCGAGACCATCAAGCGGCTCGACGATTATCTCGACCGCGAGCTGATGGCCGACGACCTCGCGGCCGTCGAGCTGCATCTCTCCCGCTGCGCCATGTGTTCCGAGGAATTCAAAGTCGAGAAGGAGCTGCTGGACGCCGTCCGCGCCAAGCTGGCGCGCATCCGGCTTCCGGCGGGATTCAGGGAGCGGCTCGCCGTCCGCCTTTTGCAGGAGTAACCACCCGGCGCGGCGGAGCCACCAGCACCCGGCTGGGTTGCTCCGGAACGAAAGTCAGATCGGTGATCCGCCAGCCGCCCCGGTCCCGATATAGATGAAAGGCGTCGATCCCCCGCTCGGTCACTACCGAGTCGCGCCGACCCCTCTGTAGCTCGCGCACCACCCAGGCATCCGCCATGTCTCCATAGCCGGTCACGTGCGCGTGCAACATCCGTTCGCTGAAGACCGCGGACTTCGACCCATCCGACATCCGCCGCACGAATTCATCCACCGTCTGCACCGCCACCCGGGGCGAGCGCTCGCCCGCCGGGGTCAGTCGCGTGCTGATGGTGCCGCCGGTGTAGAACGCCGAGCGCACGGCGCGCCAGTCGCGGGCACTGAGCCGGTCATAAAAGACGCGCACGGAGGCCAGCACATCGGCGTCGAGAGTGGAATCCTGTTCAACTTTCGCCAGCGAATCGGCCACCGTCGGCGGTCCAGGGAGTCGGCCGGACTCCGCATGCTTCAGCCGGCAGCCCGCGACGAGGACGAGGAGCGCTGCCGAGAGCCGGGATGCGGTTCGCATGATCGGGGAATATATTCGCGCAACCTCCATCACGAGACGCGCCATGCCCAGCCGCCGCCAGTTCGTTGGTACCGCGATTGCCTCGGCCTTGCTTGCCAAGCCGGCATTGGCCGCCACACCCGACGCAACGAAAGCGACCACCACACCCCGCGGACGCTGGCCCGAGCCCGCGCCGCTCCAGGATGACGAGGGCTACTGGCGCACCCTGCGGCGCGAATTCACCATCCCGCAGGAAGAGGCCTTCTTCAACACCTGCACCCTGGGCAGCTCGCCGCGCGTGGTCCAGGACGCCGTGGTCGATCACATGAAGATGGTCGACGCGACCATCGCCCACTGGGACTATCGCCCCGAACATCCCGATCTCTTCACCGGCTACCGGCCCGAGATCGACCTGCGCAACAAGCTCGGCGCGCTCATCGGCTGCGGCGGCGACGAGGTCGCGCTGATCCAGAACGCCACCCTCGGCGCCAACTACGTCGCCAACGGCCTGACGATGCATCCCGGCGAAGAAGTCATCATGACCAACCAGGAGCACGTCGGCTGCGAATCGCCCTGGCAGCTCAAGGCCAAGCGCTACGGCATCTACATCAAGAAGGTCACGGTCCCGACGCCGCCGGAAAATCCCCAGCAACTCGTCGATTTGTTCGTCAACGCCAGCACTCCGCAGACCCGGGTCTGGGCGATCCCGCACCTGACCAGCGGCACCGCCGTGCTCTTCCCGGTCGCGGCGCTGTGCGCCGAGGCTCGGCGGCGCAACATCATCAGCGTGATCGACGGCGCGCAGTGCTGCGGCAACATGAAGCTCGACATGCAGGCCATCGGCGCCGACGCTTACTTCAGCTCGCCGCACAAATGGTTGCTTAGCCCCAAGGGCACCGGCTGGCTCTACATCCGCCGCGACCGGCTTCCCGAGGTGTGGGCCACGGTGGTCTCGGGCGCGTGGGACGACTATCACGACGGGATTTACCGGTTCCAGCAGATCGGCTCGGGGAATCTGTCGCTGCTGAAGGGCTACGAGGCGGCGATCGACTTCCACAATCGCGTCGGACCCGATCGCATCTACACCCGGCTGATGGTGCTCGCCAACCGGCTGCGCGATGGGCTCAAGCAGATCCCGCAGGCGACGATCACCTCGCCGATGCATCCCGAGCTGCTCTCGCCGACCACCATCTGGTCGCTCGCCGGCTACAACGGCGGGCAGCTGATGGATGCGCTCTGGGACCGGGCGAGGATCCGCTGCCGCTCAATGGGCGCGGGGGTCAGGCAGGGTTGTGCCATCTATTGTCTGCCGGAAGAAGTCGATCGGACCCTGGCCACAGCACGCACATTGGCTGCCGAGCATCATGCCTAACGAGGACCCATCAGAGACTTAGGGGTATAGGTTCCCCGACGCGGCCGCGGGCGGCCTCGCGGCCGTTGATGTGCACCAGCAGCTGATCGCCCTCGCGGGCGACGTCGAGCGACGCGCCCTGCATCGGCAATCCCTTCGCCTCGAAACCGTCGAGGCCGAAGGGCATCGGGTCCACGACGCAGTGTCCCTCGGCCACGGGCCTGAGGCCGATGACGTACTGCACGATGAGGTCGTTGATCCAGGAGTGCTGGTAGTCGTCAATCCCGCGATACGCCGCCGGCCGGCCCGACACCGGGTGGTAGTGCTCGAAGCTGTTGGGCCGCGACGCATCACCTTCCCAGAACATCATCCGCGCGAACTTGGTCAGGAACTCGACCAGGTGCGCGCGCAGCGCCGGCAGATGGCTCGTGGCGACGTTGGCAATCGCCTCGGCGATATGTGAATTGGCCATCGGCCAGACGCGCCCGTTCCACGGACAATTCATCCGCTTCCCCTTCCACGCCGCGTCGGGATCGTAGAGGAGATCCTGGCCGCTGGTGCTCGGCACCGGAAACGGCTTCCAGAACTGGCGCGGGTCGAAGAGGTTCTGCACGAAGCCGGCGAGGTGCGGCGCGTCGACGAGATCGGTGAAGTAGGGATAGAACGACACCGCCGCGCAGACGCCGGTGCGCTTGCCGGTCACCGGGTTGACGTCGGTGAAGATGCCGGCCTTGGCGTCCCACATTTTCTTCTGGATCGCGGCGGCGGTTTTGCCGGCCTGCTTGGTCCAGCGCTCACCCTCGATGCCGCCCCGTTTCGCCAGCTTCGCCAATGCGCGGAACAGCTGGTAGGCGTAGACGCTGACGTCCACGCCCTGGAGACGGATGCGGTTTTCCCAGCCATAACGATCGGCGTCGGGATCCACCGCCTGGTAGCGCGACATGAATTCCTGCCCCGTCTCGTACTGATCGACGACGTCGATGAGCCCCGATCCGTCGGCATCGCGCGACGCGATCAGCCAATCGGCGTACCCCTCGAGCGCCGGCAGCACCTCGCGCAGAAACGCATCCGAGGGATGCACCGCATCGAGCGCGAGCAGCGCCCCGCCCCAGTCGGCGTGATAGAAATCGGATTGCTCGAAGTGATTGGCGTAGACCCGGCCGTGCAGCGAGCCGTCGGGCCGCTGATGGGCGATGAAAGTGCGCAGCACGCCGCGCGCCCACTCCGGATCCTTGGCCCAGCGCAGCTCGCGCATGTGACAAGGCGCGCTGTAGCTGATGGGCTGATGGAAGTAGGCGATCCCCTCGGCGACGGTCGGCGCGTGATAGTTGCCCCACCCCGCCGCGACGCCGTTGAGCCGCAATCCATAAAGCCGGTACGACCAGAGCCGCTCGAAATAGGGATCCGAGCAGCGGAAGGTCGGCATCGCGTCGAAGTGCGCATCCCACGTCGCCCGGCTCGCCGCCAGAAAGCTCGACGCCTTCCGCTCGGCCGGCTGCTCGGCGCGCGGCGCCGACTCCTCCAACTCGGGAACCACGCGCAGCGCGATCGCGAGCCTGACGGTTGAGCCCGGCTCGATTTCGAGGACGCGATGCACGCCCAGGTAGACCATGCCGCTGGTATCGATTCCGTCCAGCTCGGCGGCGCTGCGCAGGCCGGCGCGCAGCGGATCCCAGCGATCCCAGAATGGCGTCAGCGAAAAGTTCGGATGATCGGCGGTTCTCTCGGAGCGCACCGCGCCCCAGGAATCGGTGCCCCGCGCCATCGCCAGCTGGAGCTGCACCGGCAGCTTGTGCCCCTTCCGGTCGGTCAAGACGCGCGACCACTCCAGCTCGGCCTCGTTGAAGAGGACGTCGGCGGGCTCGATGTCCTCGCCGGGTGCGGTCGTCCAGGCGATGGCGTGAAGCCGAACCGGCGCGACGCCGACATTGGCGATCTGCCACTCGCTGCCGAGTACGAAGCCGGGGAGCACCATGCGCGCTTCCTGAAGCTCGAGGCCGGCGCGGGTCGCGTACGGTACTTCCATGGCCGCAGGCGTCCAGCGCCGTTCGCCGGCCCTGGGATGCACGGCGATTTCGTGGCCGTCGTCGTCGACGAAGGAGACGGTGAAGAGCGGCGCTATGGGGTACTCGAAGAGGTGCGCCTCATCCCAGAAGCCGGCCTGGTCGAGCCAGAGCGGGAAAGGCGGCGCGAAAATCAGCCCCTCGCCGGCGGAGAGGTACCACTTGTCGCTGCGGGCGAGGCTATCCAGCGGGCTCGTCATCGCTGACAGCCGACGGCTGACAGCTGACAGCTGCTACGCAAGCTTCCCGATTTGCTCGAGAATCTCCTCGTCGGGGCGGCGCAGGCCGTTGTGCTCCTCGATCCAGATCCAGCGCAGGATGCCGCGCTTGTCGACAAGGAAGTAGGAGCGCCGCGACCGGTACTCGTCCTCATTCAGCACGCCGTACTCGCGCGACACGTTGCGCTTCACGTCGGCGAGCGGATTGACCTTCATCTTCTCCTTCTCTTTCCATTCCTTGAGCGAGGGCACCTGGTCCACGCTGATCGGCAGGACCTGGGTATTCCCCTTCTGGTACTTGTCGAGATTCTCGCCGAAGGAGCACAACTCCGCGGTGCAGGTCTTGGTGAACGCCGCCGGCACGAAGGCCAGCAGCACATTCGACGTGCCGCGAAAGCTCGACAGCGTGATCTCGGGACCCGCGGTGGATGGCAGAGTGAAGTCGGGCGCGGGCTGACCAACGACGGGGGGCATTGGGTCTCCGTGATCAAAATCGGGGAAAGGGGAACGAGAAACGGGGAACGGGGAACGAAGGAAAGCTAATCTCGGAGGAGTACCGCCACACAACGGGCGCCGCGCAGCAGGATGCTTACGGCGATGAGCGCGACGCCGGTGAGCGCCGCGGGATTCTCGCGCAGCCCGGGGAGCGCGGTCTCGAGATCGGTGAGCCTGGTGGCGCCGCCGATCGCCGCGGTGATGATGATGCCGACGAGCATGATGAGCGACATAGGCAACCAGGCGCCGATGAGCCGCCGCACCTCGGCGCCGCGAGCCTCGGCGCTGCCGCCGGTCGCGACACTGAGGACCAGCGCGGCGCTGGCAATGTCGAGGACGATCCAGAGGATGATCAGGTCGCCGGCGCCGGCAGAGAGCACCAGGCCTAACGCGCAGACGATCGCAAAGAACGAGGGCACCGCGCGGCCGCGCACGTCGGTCGTGCCGGGACGAATCGCGAAGACGATGAGGCCGATGCAGATCAGCGCCTTGAGACTCTGGGTCACGCGGTCGACCCTGAAGGCCTCGAAAAACCAGATCGCGTCGATCCTCCAGGTGAGTAGTGCCGCCACCAGCGCCGCGATGCCGCCGATCAGCACCGCGCGATGGGCATTCCGGCCGGAGCGCGGGCCGCCGATCACCATTCCGGAGAATGCGGCAATAGCGGCGAGCGCGAGGCAGGCCTCGACCGCGAGCGACGCTTCGCGCGGGACTACCATGGCTCCAGGTCGGCGGCGCGCCGGCCGGCTCGCCGGGCCCACAGGTGCAGCGCGACGCCGATGACCGCCACGGCCACGCCGAGCGCGATCGCCGCCAGCGCGATCACGCCGCCGGTGCTGGTGTCAAACCCCGAGAGATCGAAGAGGGCGCTGGCCAGCAGCACGATCCCGCCGATGCCTAGCTCGATCCCCGCGAGGTAACCGATCAGCGACCGGCGCCTCAGCGCCGATGCCAGCCCGAGCACGATCAGCGCGGCGGACAGAATCAGGACGATGCGAAGGGTCATCATCGCGCGGCTCTCCGGCCGCGTAGCAGCGCGACGGCGCCAATAGCAGAGAGGGCGAGCATCGCGGCGAGCAGATCGAGGGCGACCAGGTGGTCGCTCAGGAATCGCGAGCCAATCCATTCAATGGTGTTCTGCCGCGCGCCGCCGGCCGGCAGCCAGGTGGTGCGTACGAGCAGCCAGGCCAGCGCGAGCAGGGCCGCCACCGCGCCCGTCGCCAGGATCAGGGCCGATCCCTCTTTCACGTCGAGCTGGGGAGCGGGGGCGAGATCCACCGCGAGCAGCAGGATCGCGGGCACCAGGATCGCCATCACGATCACGACGACGATCGCGACGAAGTCATTGCCGAGTGCGAGGCAGAGTCCAGCGATGCCGAGCATCGAGGCGGCGAGGGACCAGATCGCGGTGCGGGCGGAGTCGGCGAGTGCCGAGCCTAACGCTCCGATGATCGCGACCACCAGAGAGAGGCCGAAGAGAATTCCGACGACGTTCATGGTCCCTGCTGCACCAGGGTCACGATCACGTTGAGCAGCCCGACCGCGGCGGCGGCCCAGGCGATGCCGAGCCGAGCCGATGGGGGCACGCGTCGCAGCGTTCGGCGCAGCAGCAGCACGAAGACCGCGAAGGCCAACGTCTTGAGCAGCAGAGCGGCCCAGCCTTCGAGCGACGCGCCGAGGTAGCCGCCGATGAAGAGCGTCGCGCCCAGGCCTGAGAAGACACAGAGCCACATGGTGAGGGCGATGAAGCGGGGAATGCTCCACGCGCCGAAGAGGGCGTCTGCGTCAGAGGTCAGGGCCAGTGACACGGCGAAGATCCATGCCGCGACGGGCTGTTTGACCAGGTAGGCCCCGTTGAATTTCTGCGCCAAGACCACGTTGCTCAGATCCAGCGTCTCGGCCGAGGCCGCGATCGAGGCCACCGCGCCGAGCAGGGCCAGCGCGCATCCGGCCCAGAGCGCAGCGGCGGCGATGCGGCTGGCGGCCGGCGCGCCGCGAGAGAGGAATGCGGCGGCGAGCATCGCCAGCAGCGCGACGAGGCCGAAGATCAGCAGTCCGAGATTGAGCGACGGGAAAACGCGGGAGTCCGGCTGGACCGGAATGATCGCCGCGAGGGTGACCGCGCCGGCAGCGAGCAGCGGCGCACTAAAGGCGTGGCGGAAAGCGGTGGCGGAGGTGGTCACCTCAGAAGGAGCGGGCGCGCCAGAGGTAGAGCGCGGGTGCGGCGAGGATTGCCGCGCCGACGATCAGGATTGCGTCCACCTGCCAGGATGGGAAATAGCGGAGGATCATCATCGCCGGGAGGAGCAGCAGGAGCCCGACGCCTAACGAGAGGCCGGCCAGCAGCAGCATCACATTGGGGAGCACCGGGGCGCCGCCGGGGGCCGGGGCGTCGGGTTTCGGCGGCGGGCGCAAGGAGCCCAACCGGGCGAGAATGGCGCCGCCGACCAGTGCCGCCGCCAAAGCGGCGGCGAAGACGACCATAATCGGCAGGTACTGTAGTGTGGCGAGTGCGTCCATGAGCGAGCGCAAGTTGAATCGCGCAGTGAGAAACGGCAAGGAAACGACGAGTCTTGGCGCACCTGCCGCTTCATTTTCGTCGAACCCTGGTACTTCGGACAAAGCACTCTATTCGAGCCTACCCTCCAAACTCCTGGACTAGTGGGGCAATCCAACTGTCCGCGTGAGCCGCAGTTCGCAAGATCAGGTCAACTATTTCAGAATGGTTGATATCAAGGATTGCTCGGCCGGCCCGGAGACTTACTGTGTTATCCGGTGTCACACAGAATGCTGCTTTGCCATAGAACCTTTCATTCAGTTCCAAGAGCCGTCTGTAAAACGCGAGAGTGTTGCTTTGAGGCACTGCCATTATGTCGAACGTCGCAACGATGTCTGAGAATTCCGCATTCTCGGAATTCTCAAAGATCACGATGAGCCCGTCGGCCGAGTTTCGGACGATACTCCAGGCATTCTTGTCCACCCTACTATCGTAAGAGTCACCCCCAAGTTCGTCGATCACAGAAGACACCAAGTTGCGAACCTCGGCGAGTGTTGTCACTTCCCCCCCGTTCTTGCACCACAGCGTTGGCAATAGCGCGAAGGTGTCGCCTGTACGGTTCCGCACGACACGCATTGCTGACTGCGCAGATTCGACGCCGCAACCGCGTCGGTACCGGCGGGTTCGACTGCCCCAAATTCCCTGTCTTGCCGCGATCCACAAGCTGGGCAGTACACTTCATCCGGCGACACAAAGCTCTCGCAACGCGGGCAGCAAGAGTCTGTGGCTGTTCGGTTAGGGGCGAGACTGCTGTTCATCAGATTCAGCGCCCGATCAATTGGTATCGCAAAGTTCAATGATTGTGCATCTCGCAGGAGAAACGTATTCAGCCCCACCAGGGCGCCGTCACTGTTGAGCAGAGCGCCACCGCTGTTCCCCGGATTAATCGCCGCGTCCGTTTGGATGTATGACTGCCCCGCGTATAGCCGCGATCGGGCACTGACAATGCCGCGCGTTACGGTAAACGAAAGGCCAAGAGGATGCCCGACCGCGATGACGTCATCGCCTTCCCGCAACTGAGCAGGATCACCGATAGCGATCGGTTCAACCGGAGGATCGCCAATTCCAATAGTTGCCAAGTCGGCGGCGCCGTCTCGCCAGTTGACCCTTGCGTGCCAAACGGTTCCGGGTTCATCGGCCACAATGACGGAGGTATAGCCCGCGACTACATGAGCGTTTGTAATGACGCGGTTGGGCGCAATCGCCACACCAGATCCCTCACTTGCTCCAGCGCTGAGACGAACGATGCTTCGGCGTGCGGTTTGTATTGCATCCTGCAGGCTCATGACGGCTCCGGGCACGACACAGACTCATAGGGCCCGCCATAAGAGTTCCGGCGGACGTTCATTGGATCGCGAAGCCGTGTTGTCGGGTTAATGCGCGCAACGTCATCGCTCGCCTGACCATTACCTACGGCATTTGAACGACGAACGTCAAGCAATGGAGCGGACCGGGATCGAACCGGCGACCCCCTGGTTGCAAACCAGGTGCTCTCCCAGCTGAGCTACCGCCCCGAAGCTGCTGTAGTAGTGAAAGTTATGAGACTGGGTGTTGCCAGGCAAACCTAAGGCGCAGTTGCTCTAGCTCCAGCACTCAAGCTGCTCCGCGTTCGGTTATGAACTGCGGCCAGCCCGACCAATACTCTCAATTGCCCACGCGGCACGCGCTCTGACGCGCCTGTCCGAATCTTGACGCAGAGCCTCCAATACCGGGAGAACTGAGGCTCCTCCGCTCCCGAGATCCCCGATTGCTGAAGCTGAGCGTTCCCTCACGCGGGGGTCCGAAGACTGTAGGCCTAAGACCAGGTCCTCGACACTGAGATTGGGGTTCTGTTGGGTGGGAACGGGTGAGACGTCTCGATTGCAGTATCGGCAGACGATCGCCTCGCTCTTGATGAGCTCTGCGCAGAAGGGACATTTTCTCGTGTCACCCCGTGCCAGAGCGGCGGTCTCTTGTTGCTTGACATTGGGAGGGCTTACAATCGCGTGCGTCAAAGCGACCGGCCAAATCAGGAAACCGTAAATGAACCACAGGCCGGCATGCTTGCCCTTCGAGGACGCAACCAAGGCCGTGACAAGTCCCATGACGGCGCACACTACAAGACCGTACGCAAGAGCGTCGTCCACTTGTCCTCCTGGTCGTGTAGCCTAACGAAGCGAAATCACACAGGGGCGGCGACACACCGCTGCAACTCGGGTGCAGCATCGGCACCGCCCATGCGCTGCGAGCCTTAGTCGGTCGCCCGATCCTAGCCCTTCTTTGCGCTGCCAATCGCGGCCAATAGCAGGCCGACCAGTGAAGCCCCGCCTGACAAAATCAGATAGGTTTGCCTCTCGTTGAGAAGGCCGATGTTGTTTACAGCGCCAAATGCCGTCTCAACAGAGGTCTCCATGTTAAAGGCGTAGATGAGTCCAATCCCGCCTAGTATCAAGAGAAGCACCCCCACTCGCGCCAGGGAAGAGCTATCTGAATGAGTCGTAGGCGATGGCAGAGGAGCAGGAAACATGGGCGCGGCACTGACAGTCGACACTGGCACAGTACGTTGCATTGGCCGACCACAGTGAATGCAGGCCGGAGCAGCATCAGAGATTTCCTTCTTGCAGTCGGGACATGTTATTAGCGGCACTCATTCCTCGGAGCGACACAAGGGTACGGGCACCTAACGCACAGGAGTCAAGCAGTGGGCGCGGCCGCCCACCGCCAGTAACAAGGTCCACCGGCCTGCCGCGCCCGGCTGCTTCAACGCTTAGCTAGGCCGTTCGGGCCCTCCGGCATCCGAACTGGGTGTCTCCTGCGCGCCCCGCCGATTGAGAAGTCTTGCTAAGGCATCGCGAACCTCTTGCTCATCCTTCATCGCCGATGCCATCCGCTCTGCCAACTCCGTTAGGATAACGCGAATACTGCCAGCCAATCCAAGGCACTCGTCCTCGGAGAGGTCGTGAATTCCTTCGCTGAGAGCC
>DASXPG010000082.1:0-1945 GCA_036493755.1 Gemmatimonadales bacterium | reverse complement strand
CGCAACCCGTTCGTGCCACTGGATTGGCGCAACGCCAGCACGGCGCAGGTCAAGGCGCAGTACAAGAGGTCGGCGGCCTCGGATGCCGCGCTCGCCATGAACGAGGGGTCACGGGCTCCCGATTATGCCTCCGGACCGGTTTGGGCGATCTTCGATTCGGCTGCGGTCGCGCGGGGCGGGTGGCCTGTCCGTTATCCCTACATCGCCGACCCGCCGGACGGCTACTTCCACAAAGCCGATACGCTTGCCGAGTTGGCCAAGAAAGTCATGGGACATCCCCATCAAAAGATGCCCTTGAAGTACCTGGTCGAGACGGTCGCCCGCTACAATGCGCTGGCGGACAAGGGCGTCGACGAAGACTTCGAGAAGCCGGTCATGCACCGGATCGACACGCCGCCCTTCTACGCGGCGACCGCGGGGATTCGGGTGCTCGATTCCTATGGCGGTCTTCGGATCAACGGGAAGGCCCAAGTCGTGGACACCCATGGTGAGGTCATAGCCGGCCTCTATGCCGGCGGCGAGGCGAGCGGCGGCGGTACGCAGCATGGCATCGGCCGCGCCTCGGTCCACGGTTACATCGCCGGGACGAACGCAGCGCAGGAGCCCTCGGCCTGAGACACCATGGCGGCAAAGGCAATGAGCACACAGGGCCGGCGCGTCTGCGCGGTCGAGGTCTCTCCGCGCGAGGTGGATGCCGGGGGCGAATTGACCGTTACGGTCCGGGTGTCCTGCCCCGACGGAGTAGACCTGAGCGGGCAAAGCGTTTCGATCCGAAACCGGGACGGCACCGGGCTGGCGGCCGCCGAACTCACGGCGTTCGACGGCGAAGCCTGCGCGACCAGCGCATTCGCGCTGCGGGCGCCTCTCGAGGTGGGCGAGCACACCTACCGGGCCGTGCTCGCAGCTCACGAGAAGGACGGGGTTTCGCACGAAGAGACCTCGACCGAGTTCTCCTTCGCAGCAAGACCTCACGCGACCAGCGTGAACGTCTGGGGCCTGCCGTCGGCCATAGCAGCGGGCGAGCGCTTCACATTCAAGGTCGGCATCAAATGCTCGGCCGGGTGCAAGTTGACCGGCAGGCCGTTGAGCGTCTTCGACGACGAAGGTACGCGAGTGGGAGCCGCGAGCCTGCGTGACGATATCTGGCCGGGCACCAGCGCGCTTCATTTCGCCGAGGTAGCCACGCAAGCCCCGCTCAGGACCGGAGACCATGAGTGGCGCGTCGATTGCCCCGAAGTGGAGTCGCATGTGCCTCATGCGGCCGGCATGTTCACCTTCGCAGTCAAGGTCGCCAGCCCACCCGACCACGAAGTGACGGTGGAGGCATTCGACGCTGACACGCTGACCCCCATCATGGGCGCCCACGTCCTTCTGCATCCCTACCGGGCCCTCACCGACGAGCGTGGCGTGGCGAAGGTCAGGGTCGCCAAGGGCAGGTACAAGGTCTTCGTGTCCGGCTTCCGGTACATTGCTTATCAGGGATCCCTCGATGTAGCGGGTGATGTCACGACTCGCGCCGAGCTCACGTCGGAGCCTGAAGGACAAGAGGATTATCGTTAGGGTGGCGTCATTCCGGGGCGCGCCCTTGCGCGAACCCGGAATCCAGAGCGGCAGTACCTCGAGCAGCGCCACCGATTTTCCGCGATCCCGCAGCCGCCGCGCGCCGCAAGGCCGGCGAATCCGGCGCCCACCACGCGGTAGCCGGTCCGTAGTCGTTCCATGCGGCACCCTCTTCCCTTGAAAGGAAGCGTTGTTACGGAATAGTTTTGGTTCGATCGAGGAGGAGGCGGCAGAGCGCAAATACGACCGGGCTCCCCATCACGAATATCGCAACCAGCGACAAGCTCGCTTCCAGCGCCTGCGGTGTGCCGTCATAATTCGCGGGCGACGCGTAGGGGGGCGAAATGCCGCCCACCAGAGGAACGATGATGATGCCGATCGCGAT
>DASXPG010000081.1:0-8615 GCA_036493755.1 Gemmatimonadales bacterium | reverse complement strand
AATGTCGGGGGGCGGCGCCTCGAGGTGACCGACCAGAACGCGAACCTCCCCGCGGTGATCTTCGTCTACACGCTGCCGGCCCAGAACGACGCCGATGCGCCGGCCCTCGACCTGCTCTCCACGATTCTCGGCGGCGGCGAGTCGTCGCGGCTCAACCGTCGCGTGGTGCGCCAGGAGCGCGCCGCACTGGCCACCGGCGCCGTCAGCCAGCTGCTGCGGACCGCCGGCGTCGGCATCTACTTCGCCGTCGCCAACCAGGGGATCGCGACCGAGCGGCTCGACACCCTGATCGCCGATGAGGTGAACAGGCTTCGCACCGACACCATCAGCGCTGCCGAGCTCGAGAAGGCCAAGAATCAGTACCGCACCGGCGCCATCCGCAGCCGGCAGACGACGATGGGCATCGCCGAGACGCTGCAGAGCGCGCTGCGCTTTTACGGCGACCTCGACGAAGCCAACCGCGAGATGGATGCCTATCTGGCCGTCACCCAGGCCGACATCAAGCGGGTCGCCCAGCAGTACCTCGCTCCAGAGAATCGATTGACCGTGATCATTCATCCGCCGGCGCGGGGGACCAACTGATGCGCGCCCTGCCGCTCCTTACCGCCCTTGTGTCCTTCGCCGCCTCTACTGCCCTTACCGCCCAGGGCTTTCCTTCGACCCCTCCGGCTCCGACGGCGTTGCGGCCGGTGCGATTCCCACCGTTCGTGAATGGACGGTTGCCTAACGGCGTAAGCACCCTGGTCGTTGAACAGCACGAGCAGCCAGTCGTCAGCATTTCGCTGGCGATGCCGGCCGGCTCGTTCTATGTGCCACAGGGGAAGGAAGGCCTCGCGGGCCTGGTGGCCTCACTCCTGACCAAGGGCACCGAGCGCCGCACCGCCGACCAGCTTTCGGCCGAGATCGAGGGCGCCGGCGGCTCCATCGACGCCGGTGCCGATGCCGACTTCCTCACCGTCACCGTCTCCGGACTCTCGAAGAACGCCGACCAGCTCTTCGACATCCTCGGCGATGTGATCCAGCACTCGACGCTGCCCGCGACCGAAGTCGAGCTGGCACGCACCCGCGCCGTTTCCGGCCTCCAGGCTGCCCTCTCGGAGCCCTCGGTGATCGCGTCCCGCATTTTCAACCGCGAGGTCTACGGCACGCACCCCTACGGGCGGGCCTCCACCACCGCGTCGTTGCAGGGGCTGACCCGTGACGACGTCGCCGGGTTCTACCAGGCCCGCATCCGGCCCGCCGGGGCGCTGCTGGTCGTCGCCGGGGACCTGACCCCGGCGCGCGCCAGGCAGCTGGCGCTCCACTCGTTAGGCGCCTGGAGCGGCGCGCCCGCCGCGGCGCCCGAGGCCCCCGCCCTGCCGGCGCTCCCCCCCACCGGCATCATCCTGGTCCACAAGCCGGGCGCGGTGCAGTCGAACATCGTCGCCGGATTCCCGCTCGTCACCCCGCGGGACCCGCACAGCTACGCCCTCACCATGGTGAACGGGATCCTGGGCGGCGGCGCCGACGCGCGGCTCTTCATGATCCTGCGCGAGCAGAAGGGGTGGACCTACGGCGCCTACTCGAGCTTCTCCCGCCCCCGCGGCGTGGGCGCTTTCAGCGCGACCGCCGAGGTGCGCACGCCGGTGACCGACAGCGCGCTGGCCGAGCTGATGCACCAGCTCGACCGGATCCGCAACGAGCCGGCGCCGGACAGCGAAGTGACCAACGTCCGCAACTACCTCGTCGGACGCTTCCCGCTCCAGATCGAGACCGCCGACCAGATCGCCGACCAGGTCGCGACCGCTCGGCTGCTTGGCCTCCCCGACGACTACGTGCTCCACTATCGGGAACGCCTTGCCGCCGTCACCAGGGCGCAGATCACCCAGGCGGCGCACCAGTTTCTGACCACCGACCGGATGGTCATCGTCGTCGTCGGCGACGGCACCAAGGTGCTCGAAGGACTCAAGAAGCTGGGCAGCGTGCGCATCGTCTCACCCGACGGCACACCGATGACCGAGGCCGATCTCGCCCCCCGCGCGGGCACCGTCGCTTTTGCCGCCGATCACATTCATGCCGGCACCCAGCATTATCGCGTGATGGTCCAGGGCAATCCCCTCGGTACCGAAGACCGGACCTTCGCCCGGGTGCAGGAGAATGGCCGCGACGCCTGGCAGATCGTGACCGCGACCGAGATCGGACCCATCGTCACCCAGCACGACACCACGACCATCGACGCCGCCACCCTCGCGCCGATCCGGGTGCGCCAGGGCGGCATGCTCCAGGGTCAGCGGACCTTCGTGACGCTGGATTACGCCGGCGGCCGGGTTCGCGGCGGCGCCCGCGCGCCCCGGCCGACGGGGATCGTCGAGCAGACCATCGATACCACGGCGGCCGCCGGTGTCATCGATGACAACGAGCTGGCTGCGATAGTGCTCGCACTCCCCTATGCGGCCAACGCCAGGTGGACGCTGCAGGTGTTCGACGCGGCAAGAAACGAAACCGAAACCGCGACGGCGACGGTCAGCGGCGAAGAGACCGAGAACGTGCCGGCCGGCGCCATCGCCTGCTGGAAAGTGGAGCTGACCGGACTCGATCAGGCCGTCACCTTCTACATCGCCAAGGACAGTCCCGCGATCGTGAAGCTCGAAATCCAGGGTGTGCCAATCGCCTTTGAGCTGACCCAGCGCTAGGAGAAACGCCGATGGCCCGCATCATCCGAGGCGCCGCGCTTGCGGGCGTCATCATCGCCGCGGTCCCGGGTTGCCGCACGGCCGGAAGCGCGTCGCCGAACACGCCCGCGCCCGCCGCTCACCCGGACTCGGCCCATGGCAAGCGCTTCACCGACACCTTGTCCTTCGACCGGGCCCAGTATCCGTCCACCTATCAGCGGCGCCCGTCGCCGCCGATCCTGATCCGCAACGCCACCATCCTGACCGCGACCGGAACCGAGATCGCCAACGGCTCGATCCTGCTGCAGGACGGCAAGATCGTCTCGCTCGGCACCAGCATCACGGCGCCTTCAAATGCGGTGGTGGTCGACGGCACCGGCAAGTTCGTGACGCCCGGAATCATCGACACTCATTCGCACCTGGGCGTCTACGCGGCTCCGGGCACATTCGCCGAAAGCAACGGCAATGAAGCGACGAGCCCGGTGACGTCACAGGTGTGGGCCGAGCATTCGATCTGGCCGCAGGACCCGCAGTTTCCGCTCGCCCAGGCGGCGGGGGTCACTACCATCGAGGTCCTTCCGGGCTCGGCGAACCTGATCGGCGGACGCAGCGTGACCATTCACCTGGTGCCTGCCCGCACCGTGCAGGAGATGAAGTTTCCCGGCGCGCCCTATTCGCTGAAGATGGCATGCGGTGAGAACCCGATGCGGGTGTACGGCAGCCGCGGCGGCGCGCCGTCGACGCGCATGGGCAACATGGCCGGCTATCGCGCCGCATTCATCAGCGCCGAGCGGTATCGCAACCGGTGGGATCACTGGCTCACGACGCGCGAGGGCGATCCGCCGGATCGCGATCTTCAGATGGAGACGCTCGCCGAGGTGCTGCGCGGGCATATCCTGGTGCAGAACCATTGCTATCGCGCCGACGAAATGGCGCAGATGCTCGACCTCGCCCGCGAATTCGGTTTTCACATCCGCTCATTCCACCATGCCGTCGAGGGCTACAAGATCGGCGACATGCTGGCTCGCGATCACGTCGCGGTCTCGGTGTGGGCCGACTGGTGGGGCTTCAAGATGGAGGCCTTCGACGGCATCCAGCAGAATGCCGCGCTGGTCCAGCAGGCCGGCGGGACAGTCGCGGTGCACAGCGACAGCGAGAACGGCATCCAGCGCCTCAACCAGGAAGCCGCGAAGGCGATGTACGCCGGGCGTCGTGCCGGCATTCCCATTACCCGCGACCAGGCGCTGCGCTGGATCACCGCCAACCCCGCCTGGGTGATCGGCCTCGACTCGCTGATCGGCACCCTCGAGCCCGGCAAGAACGCCGACCTGGTGGTCTGGAGCGGCGATCCCTTTTCGGTCTACTCGCGCGCCGAGCAGGTCTACATCGACGGAGCACTCATGTACGATCGCGGTAATCCCTCGACCTGGTGGCGCACCGATTTCGAGCTGGGCAACGAGCCGGTGCCCGGGCGGGACCGGTGAAGCCGCGCGTGAGAATCATGGTCGCGGTGTTTCTTACCGCCCTTACCGCCTCTACCGCCGTTACCGCCCAGACAATCGCGATCACGGGTGGGACAGTCGTGACCGTTTCGGGGGCGCGGATTCCCAACGGCACCGTGATCATCCGCGACTCGATGATCGCGGCGGTCGGCGGCGCCGACGTGGCCGTGCCCGCGGGCGCCACGCGCATCGATGCGACCGGCAAGATCGTGACGCCGGGACTGATCAATGCCAGTGCGATCGTGGGACTGATCGAGGTGGGATCGGTCGATGGCACCAACGAGACCAGCGAGCATCGCGAGGTCGCGGCGAGCTTCGACGTCGCCGAAGGAATCGATCCGGCATCGGTGCTGATTCCGATTACGCGGGTCGAAGGCGTGACCAGCGTGCTGATGGTGCCGTCGGGATCATTCGTCTCGGGCCAGAGCGTCTTCGCCGACCTGGCCGGATCGACCATCGAAGAAATGGTCGCGAAAAATCCCGTCGCGATGCACGTCTCCCTCGACGAAGGCGCCAAGGGCGCCGGCCAGGGGGCGCGAGCCGGTACGCTCGATCGGCTGCGCACCCTGCTCAACGACGCGCGTGAATATGCCCGCCGCAAAGCCGACTTTCAGCACGCACAGATGCAACCGCTCTCGGCTCCCGCGGCCGAGCTGGAGGCGCTCCAGCCGGTTTTGGCCGGACGATTGCCGCTGGTGATCAGCGCGGACCGGGTGTTCGACATTCGCAGCGCGCTGCGGGTCGCGCGGGAATTCCATCTGCGCGTCATTCTTTCCGGCGCCGCGGAAGGCTGGGAAATAGCGGACGAAATCGCCCGCGCGAACGTGCCGGTGCTGATGGTGCCGCTCTCCAACATTCCGTCATTTGATGCCCTGGGGGCGCGCTACGAGAATGCCGCCCGGCTCGCGGCCGCGGGGGTCAAGATCGCCATCGTTTCAGGCGACCAGGGTCACAACGCGCGACTCATGCGACAGGAGGCCGGCAACGCGGTATCCTATGGTTTGCCATATGACGCCGCGCTGCGCGCCGTAACGCTCTCCCCGGCCGAAATTCTGGGGGTCCAGGACCGCTACGGAAGTCTCGAAACTGGACGTATCGCCAACGTCGTTGTATGGTCCGGCGACCCGTTCGAATTCTCTACAGGGGTGGAGCATGTCTTCATCCGCGGGCGAGAGATCCCGCTCACCAGCCGCCAGACCGAGCTTCTCGACCGGTACCGGACGCTCCCGACCCGCCAGTAGCCGGCGGCGCGCGATGGCCGCGGCTCTGGTATTGGGAGCTGCCGGCTGCCATGAAGCCATCGTTGGTCCGGCT
The DNA here is from genome assembly GCA_036493755.1 of Gemmatimonadales bacterium. Lineage (GTDB taxonomy): Bacteria > Gemmatimonadota > Gemmatimonadetes > Gemmatimonadales > JACORV01 > DASXPG01. The sequence continues at coordinate 3,148 of DASXPG010000081.1, read as the reverse complement.
GTGCCGCCGGTCAGGCCCGACAGCGCCTCGATCACCATCGCGCTGGGCCGTACGGCGCACATCACGACCAGCACCTCCACCAGCGCCAGGCCGCTTCAGTGGTCCACCAACTCGCGTTCCCTGAGCATCGACCGGGACGGAACGGTCCACGCTCTCGGACTCGGCGATGCCTACGTCTATCTCTACGACGGTCACTATTCGGACTCGATTCTGATCAAGGTGAGGGTCCGCATCGTCTCGGTCGTCGCGGGCACCTTCCTGACCTGTGCCAGGAGCGTCGACGCGCGCGCCCTGTGCTGGGGCTCCAATGCCTTTGGCGGCCTGGGCGACAGCCTGAACGATCAATCCATGACGCCGGTGCTGATCGCCGGCGACGCCCTCTTCGGCTCGGTCACCATTGGTGGAGGAACTGTCTGCGGGCAGTCGGCGCACCTGCTCTGCTGGGGTTATAACGGCGTCGGCCAGATCGGTGATGGCACGACCATGGATCGCTCGGGACCGGTGGCGGTGGCCGATAGCTTGAGCCTCCAGGGGATCGTCATGGGATCCGGGGCAACGACATGCGGGATCGCGACCCTGAACCGGGTGATGTGCTGGGGTTGGAATGCCTATGGCCAGCTCCTCGACGGGTCGCACTCCAACTGGCATCGGCCAGTCGCCCTTCCAATCACGCTCGGCAGCCTGACGACCGGCGGCGGACAGATCTGCGGCCTCGACAATGCCGGCGGTGCGTGGTGCTGGGGCCGCAACGATTATGGCCAGTTGGGAGACGGCACCACGACCAGCCGCGAAACGCCGGTGGCGGTTTCAGGCGGACTGGTCTTCACCCAGCTCGCGGCGGGCCGCGAACATACCTGCGGACGCGCGCAGGGTGGACAGCTTTATTGCTGGGGGAACAACACGCTGGGCCAGATGGGACGCCCCGATCTCGCTTCGTCGCCGATACCGGTGCCGATCGCCAGCGCCGTCAGTTTCGATACCGTGGTCACCAGCGCCTTCCATACCTGCGCGCTGGCGCTGGGACAGGCGTACTGCTGGGGCGCCAACGAGTCCGGCGAGCTGGGACGCAATGGCGCGTCGTCAATACGCACGGTGGACGTGGTGCCGGGAGTGGCGTCGCTGCTCAGCATCAGCGCCGGCTTCTCGCACACCTGCGCGATGACGGTCGACGCCGCCGCGTTCTGCTGGGGAAGCAATCTGGCCGGTGAGCTGGGAACCGGAACCCAGCTGAACTCCCGCATACCGCAGCGGGTTGTCTGGCAGCCATAGGACACGAATCAGGCGGGAGAATCAGAAGGATCAGGATTCAGAAACAGGAAAGGACTCCGACATCGGAGTCCTTTGTATTAGCCGGCTCTTTTTCTGATTCTGCCTGTTCTGATTCTGCCCGATGCTGCTTCTTCTGATTCTCCCGCCTGATTCCGAATCCTCAGGCAGCCGGGTACACACTCACCTTACGACGATTCTTGGCCGCCCATTCGAACTTCACCACGCCATCGGTGAGCGCGAACAGGGTATCATCCACGCCGCGGCCGACGTTGCGGCCCGCGTGGATCCTGGTCCCGCGCTGACGCACGATGATATTGCCCGCCACCACATCCTGTCCCGCGTAGATCTTCACGCCGAGATACTTGGGGCCGGAATCACGGCCGTTGCGGCTGGAGCCTACACCCTTTTTATGAGCCATGGCAGTCTCTCGTCCAGTGAACGGTTAGCCGGTCAGCCCAGGTCGACTGAGTCGATGCGGACTTCGGTGAAACGCTGGCGATGACCCGCCTTGCGCACGTAATTCTTGCGACGCTTGAACTTGAAAATGACGAGCTTCTTGTCCTTGCCGTGCTTCACGACCTCGGCGGTCACGCTGGCGCCTGACACCAGCGGCGTCCCCGCCTTTACGACCGAGCCGTCGGAGCCAATGAGGACTTCGTCGAATGTCAGCTTCTCGCCTGGTTCGGCTGCGACCGATGGAATGCGAACGGTGCGGCCGGGCTCGGCACGAAACTGCTTACCTGCGGTGCGGAAGATCGCGTACATGTCGTAAGCCAGTGATCCGGTTGTGGTTAGCGAAGCCAGCCCAGCATGGAAGCATAACCAGCAACTGGGGTTACGTCAATTGGTGCTGGCGATCGCCGACGGGTTAAGGATGGCTCCAAGACTGGGGTTGCTCCTATCCCTTGTCATCATCGGAGTCGTACTTTAGTCGCCCGTGCACGCTACCGAACCCATTCCCACCCCTTCACCGGCGCTACGTGTACCCAGGCCGGGACGCGCCTTCCTGGTGGTGCTGGCGATGGCGTTGCTTCATGCCATCGCGGTGTGGCGTTACGGCGGCCTCTTCTGGGGCGATCACGGCCGCTGGCTCTTTCTCGTTACCCGATTCGTTGCCGGTGATGTTCCCTATCGCGATTTCACCTTTACCAATCCGCCCCTGGCACTCTGGGTCGTGGGCGGCCTCGCGCACCTCTTCGGCACGAGCTACGGCGCGCTGTCGGCGATCATGTGCGGCTTCTACCTGCTCAACTTCGCGGTCTTCGTCCTTGCCCTGCGCCGGCTCGTCCCCGATATCGTCTTGCCGATCGCGGCGCCGTCAGTGCTCTTCTCGGTCGCGCTGGCCTGCCGCCATGGCGTCACCCTTCCGGCGGGCACCGACTCTCCCGCGGGCCCCATCGGCTTTCTCTGCCTCCAGCTCGCCGCGTGGCTGGTGCTCGAGACTATCGAGTCGCCGATGCCGGGCCGCTCGGCAATGGTGGGACTCTTTCTCGGCCTGACCATTCTCAGCAAGCACGACTTCTGGCCGCCGGCCATTCTGCTCGCTGTCGCCTCGGTGATGATGCTGGTGCGGCGCGATGCGCCCACGCGCACCATCGCAGCGGGCATCGCCGCGTTCGTGGCGACACTCGCGATCGGCATCGGCATCACGGTCGCGCACGCCGGAGTCGCACCCGTAGCCGCCATGTTATTGGGATCAGGGCGGGCGCTGGAGATCGCCGTACGCGCGACGCCCTCATTGGAGCGCATGACGGCCGAGCTGGCCAGCACCTCGGCGCTGATCCTCACCGCCGTGACCGCGCTCTGGCTCTGCCTGGCGATCAGGGATCGCACCGCGGCTCGCTGGGCCGGCGCGATGATGCTGATCTTTCTGGCGACG
>DASXPG010000080.1:0-42712 GCA_036493755.1 Gemmatimonadales bacterium | reverse complement strand
TTCAGTTTCGCCTCAGCCGCGGCCAACCCACCGGTGAATTGCGAGGTTCTCAGTTCCAGCTCGTAGTAAAATCCGTCGATAAGCATGTCAGTTCCTCTTCTGCCGCTGCTCTGATTCCGCGGCATCGATGATGCGGTCCAGGTCGGCGATCACCGCTTCCAACTCACCTACATGACGCGCGAGAGGCTCGAGCTTCAGCCGGGCCTTACGTAGCTTCTGCTGCCGCCGCCAGAGAGGGACAGGACCAGGTTCGTGTAGCCGGCGCTCTCCTTCGGCCACCATCGCCTCGAGCCGCTTGCACTCGTCCCGCCGGCGTTCGAATTCTGCGCGATACGACCGCACCGCTCCGACGACGTCCTCGGTCGTCAGATTCAAACCATCTGCACCGCCGGCACCTTCCAGTGGCTTCACGCCGACCGAAGCACCGGCTGCTCGCCGTGTGTCAGAGCCCAGCCGTGGTCAGAGAACCCTGCCTCGGTGCCGTCCGGCCGAATGCCGATCGCGTCGGCGGCGCGCGCCACCCTGTACGCCTCCGCGCGATTCTCGGTCAGCATCGGGTGGCGGTACGACGCCGGCGTCGGGATCCTGGCCTTGTCATTGCCGACGAGACGACGTTCTTCGGTCCGCAACTCTTCGATCCTGGAAACCGCATGGTCGAAACGATTCCCAGCGGTGAGCGCCTCGGCATACGCCTCGACGAATGCCTGCAGCGCCTTCTGGGCCTTGGCGGCCGCGGCATCCGCATCCTTCAGGTCCGGCCCGACCTCACGCTCCAGCACGGCCGCGCGCCTGCGTAGCCCGTCGATTGTGTCACGCCGGGCCTGCGCCTTCATCTCGTCGGCCTTCTCGAGCGCGTCGGCGATCTCGTCCTTCCGCCGCTTGAGACCGATGGCATCAGCGGCACCAGGGCGCGGCGCGCCCACTTCGGCCCAGCGCAGATCGCGCTCGATCTGCTCGAGCTCGGCCCTCATCTCGGCGACGGTCTGGTCGATTCGTGCTTCAGCGACTGTCATCGCGTAGTCCTCCGGTTCACGTGGTTGCTTCCGATTCCTGGTTGGCCATCTCGCGCGCTATTCGCGCGCTCCTCAGGCTCTCGTTGGTCCAGAGCGTGAGGTTCGACTTCTTCCCGCGACCACCGGCTAACACCAGCGCACCAGCCGCGGCGTTCGCGAGGTCGTCGTGCCCGCCCGCGGTATGATCGATCGAGTCCTTGCCGCCACGCGCCACACGCCGCTCGAGACCGACTAGCTGGGCCCGCAACCGCTGCAGGTCGAGCAAATCGGCGCGGCCCGCATTCATGAGCGGCAGCAGCTCGCGATACAGATCGCTCTTCACCTTCTCCGCCGGCGTGTAGCGGATACCGTGCACCTGGAACCGCTCGGCGGGCCACGCACCGCCATAGCGATCGCCGGCGACGCGCGAGAGGCGGTAGGTCTTCAGCAGCTCCGCGTACTCCTGCACCACCGCGTCGGGACTAAAGGGCGGTCGCCGCTCGCGGAGCACGTCCAAGACCGCGCGCCCGTTCTCGAGATGCGCGATTCCCAGGGTGAAGGCGTCCTGGCTGCCGCCGCTCGGATCAGCGAAGGCGACGTAGGTAATGCCCGCGGCCGGCGGCAGCTCGTGTCGACCAGGTACGGTCGCTGAGCGCACGACCTCGGCGTCAAGGAACGCTTCAACGTCGTGTCGGAAGCTCACCGAGCCATCGCGGCCGTACTCGCTGGCCGCGGCGATCGGATCGGCCTCGAAGGCGTCGGCGATCACCTTCGGATCGATGTTGGGATTCATCGACGCGGTGTCGGCGTTCCAGGAGATACCGCTGGCGTCGTCCGTTCCGAAGTACCTGCCGATCGCTTTGTAGAGCTCGCCAGCAGCTGCATATGGCGTCGAGCCACCCAGCAGCAGCGCGCCAGGGATCGTGGCCATGCCGGGGCGCAGCGCGCCAAGGATCTCGGCGTCCGGGTTCGCACCGGTCTCGTCGGAGCGCCAGAAGGCGACCTCGTCGGCCACGACGCCGGCGAGCGTGAATCCTCGAGTACTCCGGTAGCTGGCGGAGTGGACCGCGATGATCGCGCCCGTCGTCAGCTCGACCGACTCCTTGAGTGTCCGCTTGAGGTAGCACGCGAAGGTGGGGAGCTGGCAGAGGCCTTTGAGGTACGACAGCACGACGCGCGCCTGCTGCCGATCGGCGGCGATCACCGGCACGATGGCCCGCTCGCCGGGCGCGAGGATCGCGCCGTAGTCCTGTCGAACGCCGAGGAAGAGCGCCGCCAGCGCGAAGTTGCGGCTCTTGCCGCCGCGACGGCCGACGACTGGCCAGGCCTCGCGGACCGGCGCTGCCGGAGGCGTGGCGCGGCCGGTGTGACGCGTGAAGCGCTCAAGCTCGTCGGCATCCATCGGGAGGGCGAAGACGACCTTCCAGAACGTCACCCACGCGGACCAGCTGGGACCGACCAAGCCGGCCGCCACCATGGCGTCGAGAATCGTCCCGGCGAACGGCGTTGGCGGTGCGCTGGCCGCTCGCACCTTGGCGGCCTTGGCGTGCCCGCCCAAGCGTCCCAATTCCCGCGCGCGGTCCTTCGATTCGAACGGCACGCTACGCCATCCTCGGCGCCAAGATGCCGGCCTTCGCGAAGGCCCGAGGGCCGTCACACCATAGACCGGACTCCTCTTCCTGGCGCGTACAGGCAAAGAAAGCCGCGTTTGGCAACCGTTCCCGCTTGCAAGTGGTTGCCCTATAGTAGGTTGAGATGGTGGAGCGGCGGAGGATCGATCCGTCGCGCCTCTCCCGCATGCGGACCGCAGACGTCTGCACTGGGGCCGACCGCCCAGCAACGCGACCGATCGCCAGTAGGCCAAGACAACGGCGCTCGCCCGTCGAGGAGGAGCGCATCACTCGACTGGTTCCAGTTGCTGCTGGTTCCCGGTTCCCCTTATAAGGGGACCGGAACCACCACTGGCCGGTACTGGTTCCGTGTGCGCGGGAACCACCGGAACCACCCTGTACCATGCGGGTGCCTTGCCGGCCCCTCTGTTCTCGATCTGGCGGGCTGCGGCGAGGCGTCGAAGACTCTCCAGGAGGTCCTCACGCCGCTCGCCCCGGTTGTTGCCCAGCCCCTTGCCGATCATGTTGCCGCTCAAGCCTGGGTGCTGCTCGATGTGGTCGAGGATCCTGGCATCGAGGCTCGGCAGTCCGACGTCAAGCTGGTACTCGTGGTTGACCAGACGGGTGGTGATCTCGCCATGCGCGTGTCGGCCGCGCGCCTTCAAGCGTCTCGCGTCGGGCGCGCCGGCGATCTCTTCGATCGTCAGGATTTCATCAACGCCCGCACCGATCGCGGTTGAATCTCGATAACCCTCGCCGCTCTTGGCAGCATGGTGGAGCAACACGACGGCGCAGTCCATGTCACGAGCCAGGGCCGTGAACATCGCCATGATGACGGGCCATTCCGCGGACCCAGCCGCGTCGCGCACCAAGCCGGCGACGGCCGACGCAAGCGTGTCGACCACGAGGAGCTGCGGCGAATAGCTCATGGCACACTCGCGGAAGTCCGCGAGCGCAAGCGGCTGGTCGAGAATGCGGATGTGCGTGGGTATGGCATCGAAGCGCACGAATCGCCGGGCAAGGTCGCCCAACGGCTCCCTATCGGCCGAGTACCAGAGCGAGAGCGTTTCCTGGGTTGGTGACCCGAGAAACGCATCGGCGCGGCTGGCCGCTGCCATGCCTGCGGCGATCAGAGTCGATTTTCCCGATTTCTCGCGTCCGACCAGCAACGTTACGCGCCCGCGCCAGGCCAGGTACGGCACGACGGCGACTGGTGACACCAGCAGCGCGGGATTCTTGAGGATCTCGAGCAGCGTGCGCACGCGCAGCATCCGGCCGGCCACGCCGGGCTCCTCGTGCGACTCGTGGCCTCCGTGCTCGATCCGCAAGGCGGGTGGCATCATGCCGCGGCGCGGCTGCGCGGCACGGGAACGATTTGACGCAGGCGCGCAGCAGGTCCCGATCGCCATTGTAGAGCCTGCACGCCAGCTCGTGCTTGCAGCATCCACCGCGGATCCTCGCGTCCGCGCACTGGCATGGTTGCGGCGCCTCGAGGTCCAGGACGTGCGGCTCGGCGCCGCCTCGGACCAGGTATCGACCATCGCCGATCAGCTCGACGTCGAGAAAGACCGCACGTTGCAGCCGGCCGAGATCGACCCCCTCCAGAACTTTTCGACCGTCGACAAGGGCCACAGTCAAACCGCGCTCAGCGCGTTTGTGTTGTCTCGCAGTGACCGCTCCCGAGCGATCCGCTCCACATCCGCCTGGCATGCAAACCAGTGTCCATCGCGTCTCATCGCGCGAAGCCTCCCAGTCAGTGCCCACCGGTGCACGACCTGGTAAGGCCGCCGGAGAAAGGCTGCCGCCTGCGTGAGTGTGATCCAGGTCTCCTGCTTCTTCATCGTGACCTCCGAAATAGTTCGGTGAAACGCGAGAGGCCCGGTCCCCTCGCAGGGGACTCGGGCCTCTCGGACCACGTTGGCGCCTTCCTTCCCGGCGCCGATGCTGACGGGGTGATAATGTGAGAACTCTACCGACTACGCAAGAGTCAGTTCTCCGCGAGCCCATCCACGCGCCGAAGTCTTACTTCCTGTCGACACCTACCGCAGTTGTAGGTCACGAGCTCGCCTTCGACAGCGCCGTCATCGTCGAAGTAGTTCGCGGTGCTGGTATCGCGCGCGAGGAGCCAGTCGCAATGAGGGCAGTGGAGTTCATGCTGACGCGGGTCGTGTCGACGTAGCATCTGCTTCGCATTCAGCGAAGGCGCCTTTGCTCTAGCACTCCGGCGTCGACGACTCACACGTCGAGCGGCTCGACGCTTCGAAGGAAATCAAGAGCCGGCTCGCGGACGGATTGCATCCCGGGAATCAGCCCTCGAACCGCACTTTCCTCGGCACCAGTCATACCGAGGGTCGAACCATAGATTCGGGCTCCTGGTGACGCGTCTCTCATTCGGAGCCGCTCAACGTTCGACCGATGATAGTGGAAGCCTGCGAAGTAGATCGCCTCGGCATTCTGCAGCGCCATCCTGGCCATGTCGAACGCGTCGCGCTCCTGATCGGCCTCGTGAACAATCCTGATCCTGTCGGCGGCGCCGCGAACGTGCTGACTCGTCGCCGCGGATTGGTAGGGCAGCTCACCGAGGCTGCCGAGCCACCCATGCACGTGAAGAATGTTGAAGGCGTTGTAGACCGCCGTCGTCGCTGCTGGATCCTTGCCATACGCGTTGGCCAGCGCATGCCATAGGTAGTACTCGAGCGATCTATCGTAGTTAAAGGTGATCACCGTCAGGGCATTCCTGGCCAACGAATGAAAGGGCGCGTTCATCCGCTCCCACAAGTAATCGTACCAGTGCGGCCGAGATCCTGGGGCGTTCAGAGGACCGGTTCGCTCAAGCGGCAGCAGGGCGGCCGCAATTGCTGCCTTGCCGACGTCGAGGAATTCGGTGCGATGCTCGAGGAACGCATCCACTGATGTGCGGCCCGACGCAACAAGGGCCCGCTGAAATGCCGAGACCGCTTCCTTCTCATAGCCGCATCCAACGAGTGTCTTCGCCAGGTCGCCGTTGAGAACCGCTCGAAACAAATCGACGCCGAGTGGCAGACCGGCATGGACGCTGGCGCCGGCGCCGAGCACGAGGACTGTCCGACGCTTTATCACCGGGTGCCGCTCATGTCTTGATGCTCTCCAGCCCAGCCTACGACTGGGCCGGGGGTAGGTAATCGATGGCGTCCCCTACTAGGAGATTCGCGCCGGCCGTATCGGCGGCGCTCACCATGGCACTTGCGGGCGGGAGCGGCAGGCCGGCTTGGCGCGCGGCCGCTACGGCTCCCTCACTCAGATAGAGCACCGGCTCGCGAAACGCCGGTGTTCCCAGCTTGATCACAGCCCGTCTAGGTGTGTCCAAGAGGAATGCCCCGCCCACTGGACCGCTCGTGAGGAACGCCATCAGCCGCGAGCCCATAGTCGTTGCCTCGAGGGGCGTCGAAAAACGGAAGACCGCGAAGTGCTCCACCGGATTGGGCATGTGGGTTACTCCCTGTCCTTGATCGAACCTGGCTATTGTGGATCCAACAACTCGGCGAGCGCACGACAGACTGTCCACCAGAACAGCATGGTCAGGAAGCCCGCGATGCCGCCAACAATGACGGCCACACCGGAGCTTGTAGTGCCGTTCTCAGACTGAACAATGGCGAGACCGCCGAGCACTGAGGCCGTTAGGCAGACGATCGCGAGCACAAGGAAGAGCATGCCAAACTCTCGGAGCTTGGCGGCAAGCTTGCCTCGAGGACTGGGCGGAGCCGGGAGCTTCGAGAAGATGCTGGTCACGATGGCTGGCTGAGCTGGAGACGAAGGACCGCGGCGATCGCGTTGCAAAGGGCCTGCCAGAATAGACCGCCGATTAGGAGCGCCAAGCCCAAGACCCAGAAATAGTATGTCGCCGCGGTTAGTATCACATCGCCGTCACTGTCGCGGGGCTCGTTGGCCTTGTCGGAGGAGCCGTGCTCGGCTGGATGGCGCGCCCCAGGAAAGCCAAGAAGGCTCCCCAGTTCTCAATCACATCGATGCAGTTGCGCGCCCGTTCGATGGGAGACAAGTCTGTGGGTGGTGTGGCGTTCGTCTCGGCGGCGGTCATCGGTGATTCTCCCTCGTTAGCGGTGCGGCGAGCAGCCGATTCGCTCGGTCCGGTCCTTTGCTTTCCCGTCCGCGATGGTCTGCCATTGCATGTTGCTCGGGGCATCAGCGCCGCCGCACGCCAACGGAATCACGTGGTCGATCACGTATCCCGGGCGCCCATGCGGAAAGCCGGTCTGCGCCTCGAAATCGCGGCGGGCCGTCTGGCTCCGATGGATTCGGCCGTTGCTATTACGCGGTGGGTTCGGGCCGGTCGTCGTGCGCGGCGCCATGGTAGTGCGCACGGTGGTCTTCGGTTGCTTTGGCGACTTCGGGGCCTTAGGTGCAGGCGGAGTTGCGGGACGCGGCGTGTACGTCCTGGTCGTGCTGTACGACCGCGGCGAGGGCGCGGCGCGATCGTGGGGCGCCACATAGGTGCCGCTCTTCGTGGTGTATCCCCTCACGTGAACTGTCCGCGGTCGGCTGCTACGACTACCTCGTTGCGCCACAGCAGTTGTTGACATCCCGGCGACACAAAGGACGAGCAGCAGCGTTGAGCGGATTAGCGACGCGAGCCGGTGACCGGACATTGGGCCTTCCTTGAATGGGCCTTCGGAGCATTCAACATGAAGGCAGTCGGCTCGAGAGGTAACCCTGTCAATGCTGACAGGGGCCGCCGCTGAACCTAACGCCAGCGTGCCGAACGAGGGGTATATTCGCGGGCTCAATAGTTGTCACCAGGCGCGAAGGAGCCTCCGTGCGGCAACTGTCGTATCCAATCGCTCTGCTTGTACTCGTCGCTGCGTGTTCTAAGGGCCCGCGCCCCGAGCTGGGGGGCCACCACCTGGGCGACCCGAGGAATCGAGCGGTCTCCGTTGTCACCCCATGCCAGCGCAGGTCCGATTCGGTGACGACCTGCCTCGCGGATTCGGTACGGCTTGGGCTTGTCAGGGATACCGTCAGAGCGATCGAACTCAAGCGGCGCCTAACGGTGAGCGACGGCGGCTACCAGAAGGCCTGGACTGTTCAGCTCGCTCCGCTGCTGGTCGGACTTTGGGGCAATCCCGACACAGTCGCAACGGAGTCTCACTCGATAGAAGCCTTCTGGGACAAACGCTCGATCGGCTGGGTCGCGATCGCCATGGTCGATGGTGACCGTGACTCCATAGTCGTCTACGTTCTCCGCGCAGGGCCGGGGCAAAGCTTCGATGTCTCAGCGGCATTCGGCGAGGAGGGCCCCGTGGAAAAGGCCTACCTCGCCGCGATGAAATCGGATCTCCGAAACATGGTCACGGCCGAGGAGTCCTACTTCGCCGACCACGTGACCTACACCAGGGATGTGGCGAAGCTTTTCTATACCTCCTCTACGGGAGTAACCGTCACGCTTGGCACGGTGTCCGGGACCGGCTATAACGCGACCGCAAAGAGCACCGGCACCAGCAAGACGTGCGCCATCTACGTCGGTTCGGCCGCGGCGCCGATCGCCGGCCAGAACGAGGGCGAGCCGAAGTGCCAGTAGGTAGTTAGGCTACTCCAGCGCCGGTAGGATGATGGGCGCCGCCTCCAGGTCAACGCTCAGGCAGCCGTCTAGGACCCGACGCACCCCCCTCGACTTCGCGATTGCTGACCGCAGTTCCACGGCCATCTCATCGTCCGGATGACCCTTCGAAGCAAAGTCGAATGCCCAGCCGCAGTCGACGCAGACGATGCGCTGCGGGTTATCGTCGGCGCTGGCCCAGGTCGCGCGGGTTCCGCACCGAGGGCAGAACAGGCGGGTGAGGCACCAGACCGTATCGACGACCTCGACCTGGCCGCTGTACTCGTAGGAAATGCGCACGGTACGGCGTTGGGCGGGGCGCACTAGCGAGCGCCCGCGGGCGCCTGACGACGTGGGTGTGTGACTCGCTGCAGCTCTACCTTCGTCGGTCGCTTCGCCGCTTGCCTCTCGCGGAAATCCTCAACGCGGTACTTGAGATTCACGACCAGATTGTGGGCCTCGTTCCTGAGACGAACCAGGTCGTCCGACATCAATCCGAGCATCTGATCGGCATCGCCGTCAGCGCTGAGCTGCGCGACTTGCCAAAACTCCCAGCACAGATGCCCGTCGATCGTCTTGACGATGTGCAGCACGTCATCGAGCTCCCATGGGGCCTGGCTCAGCGGCTGCTCCTTGTGCATCGCCGCCATCATCACGATGGGCTTGAGATGAACGGGCGCACAGCTGACAGCGATCGCCGCGGAGCGCATGGCCTGGACGTCGTAGGGATAGCTACCTGGCTCGAGTAGATCCTTCTGTTTGGACCGCAACACGATGGCCTCCTTGCAATGGGTTGTTCCCGTAAGGCTTGCCAAAGATTACTAGCCAGCTTACTATATGTCAAGCCAGTACGTTATATGTATGTGGACGGTAACTCTATACGTTGGGAGGCATGGTGAAACTCGGTATAGCGAAGCTGCTCAAGGACCGCGGCATTACCCGCTATCGGTTCGCGAAGATGACTGGTCTCTCCTTGACCACCGCCTACAAGCTGGCATCCCGCGACGGGCGATTCGAACGCCTAGAAGCGCGAACCATCGATGCCGTCTGTGAGGCGTTGGACTGCCAGCCCGGCGACTTCATTACCTACCGGAAGGGAGCTTAGGGTGTCCGACACGACCAAGCGTCGCGGCCGCGGTGAAGGCTCGGTGTTCCTGCCAGAAAATGGGCGGACCTGGTGGGCCTCGCACTACGTGAACGGCAAGCGTGAGCGGTTCAACACGCACGAGCTGACGCGCAAACTGGCTCTCAAGGCGTTGACCAGCCGCACCGCGGCGGTATCCGAAGGTCGCGCTCTGCCCCGTGCCGATCGCGTGACGTTTGAGGATCTCGCTGCCGGTCTGGTCGCGCGCTACCAGCTCGACGGGCGACGGTCGCTCAAGCGGGCGCAGCAGGCGCTGGCGCGGCTGCGCGAGACCTTCGGCGCCCACAAGGCGCTCAGCATCACCGCGGCCGCCGCGGATGCGTACGCGCGTGACCGGATCGCATCGGGCGCGAAGCCGGCGACGGTGAGCTATGAGCTCGCGATCTTGAAGCGCGCGATCGCGCTGGCGGTGAAGGCGGGACTGCTGAACCAGCGCCTCGAGAGCGAGCCGGTGAGGCTCAACAACGCCCGCTCCGGATTCTTCGAGCGCGCAGACTTCGAGGCAGTGCGCGCCGGTCTCCCCGACTACCTCCAGCCCGTGGTGACCTTTGCCTACCTCACCGGCTGGCGCATCGGCGAAGTACTCGGCCTTACCTGGTCCCGCGTGGACTTTGCTGCCGGCGTGGTGCGCCTCGACGTTGGTACGACGAAGAGCGGCGCCGGCCGCGTGTTTCCGTTCAAGGTCATGCCGGAGCTCGAGGCTGTGTTGAAGGCACAGCGCGACGTCGTGAGCGCCCTCGAGCGCGAGCGGGCCGCCGTGGTGCAGAACGTGTTCGTCAGAGACGGTGGGCGCATCCTGACGTTCCGGAAGGCGTGGCTCACGGCGATCGACAAGGCCGCGCATGCCGACGCCGCCGATGGAACTCGGCTGGTCGTTCGTCCTCAGCTGCTCGGCCGCATCGTCCACGACTTCCGCCGTTCGGCCGTCCGGAACCTGGTACGCGCCGGCGTGAGCGAGCACGTCGCGATGCAGCTGACCGGGCACCGGACGCGCAGCGTGTTCGACCGGTACGACATCGTGAACGAGGCCGACCTGGCGGCCGGCGTGACTAAGCTCGCGGCGTTTCACGCGCAGCCGGCGCCGAAGGACGTATTGCCGATGCGCCGCGAGGCCTAGACTTCCAAGCCTTCAGGGATTCGTTGGATGCAGGCGCTTGCCCACGAGCTGCATGATCTCGTCCTGGAGCCGCCAGGCAACAGCCAGCTTCGCGTACCACTCGTCGAAGGAGAAGTGGCGGCCGTAGTCGTAACCGGTCTGGGGAAGCACCTGCTGGACCCGCTCGACCCGATCTCGTAGCCAAAGCATTGCCTGCGCGAGCCCGGCGGCGCGGTCGCCGACGGGTGCCCCAAGGTGCGCAGCCATTCTCTGAAACTCATCAATCATGCTCGGTTCCCAGAGAGCTATCGCGCGAATATCACGATCGAACGTCTCATGTCGGCTCCTGTCCGGCAGCTGCTCGAGGATCCCGCCCATGCGTTTGCCAGCCGCCCATAGCTCGCGCCATTTCTCATTGATCGCGGCCTCAGCGTGCGTGAGCTGGCGCGTGGCGATGCCGGCGAGGATTCGAGTGAGCTGCATGTATTTCCAAGTGATCACAACTAGCACGACTGTAACCAGCACACCCGCGACAGCTGCGCCAGCCTGGATAGCTTCGGAGGTGACGTTTAACGGTGTCGGGGAAACGATGAACGACGGTATTCGGGCAGCCAGGAGGATCTCAACGGTCAGGGAGCCGGCACCGATCACGACGCCGATGACGGCAAGCGCTGCATTCCGCTTCCGATCTGTCGCCGTGAGCTCGCGGTCCCCAGGCAGTAGCCCAACCGCTGTCGCTGCACCGACAACGAATCGCGTTAGGCGGCTCGGCTGGCCACCGTAGGTCCCCTCGCCGTACCGGCCTTCACCATAAGGGCGCCCCGCAGCGAGCGTCTGGAAGCTCTCACGCAGCACACCGTACGAAGCGAGCAACAACCCGACGAGCTCGCCGATCGTCGTCCAGCCGGCCGCGGTCATGTGAACCTCTCTGCTGAGACTTCGAGTTAAGACAAAGGACGGACAAAAACTCTGGAAAAAGAGAGGGCCGCATGTCGCGACCCTCGGTGTTTCTCGTGATGCTGCTTGAGCTTACAAAATGGCTGGGGAGGGAATTGAACCCCCGACACGCGGATTTTCAGTCCGCTGCTCTACCAACTGAGCTACCCAGCCCGGGGGCGAGAAAACTAGCAGCCATGGCCCCACCGGCCAAGCTGCGACGCGCGCCGGCAATGCCCGCGGTGTAGAATCCGGCAATCCCACAGGGCGGAGGCATGAAAGCCAATCTTCGGTTCGGTTTTGCGCTTCTGGCAGCAGCCATCGCCGCCTGCTCCGAGGCCACTGGTCCCCGGACCATCACCGCGCTCCCCCGCCCGCTGAGCTCGGCCGAAGCCGGCCTGGTCGGCTCCGCCAACCAGTTCAGCATTGGCCTCTTCAAGGAAACGCTGCACCAGTCGTCCGCCTCGGACAATGTCTTCATCTCGCCGTTGTCGTTTTCGATGGCGCTCGGCATGGCTCTCAACGGCGCCGCGAACGCAACCGAGAGCTCCATGGCGCAAACCCTCGCGCTGGATGGCGCCAGCGAAACCGACATCAACAACGCGTACCATGACCTGGTCGGCCTGCTCACCACGCTGGATCCCAGCGTGACAATGACGATCGCCAATTCGATCTGGTACCGGCAGAACTACGTTTTTTCGCCGGCCTTCCTGGCCACCAACCAGCAGTACTTCGATGCGACGGTGCAGGGGCTGGATTTCAATTCGCCCGCCGCGGCGCAGACGATCAATGGCTGGGTGAACGACAGGACCAGCGGACGGATTCCGTCGATCGTGCCGGCGAACATTCCAACCAGCACGATCATGTACCTGGTGAATGCCGTCTACTTCAAGGCCAACTGGACGAAGCGCTTCGATCCGTCGCTGACGTCGCCGGGAGTCTTTTACCTCGAGGGTGGCGGGACGAGCAACGTGCCGATGATGCACTCGGACGGAGAAATTCCGGCGCGCCGCTACGCGGATGCGGTGGCGGATATCGTCGATCTTCCTTACGGCGGCGACGCCTTCAGCATGATGCTGATCCTGCCCGCCAATGGCCTGCCGCTTGATTCGCTGGTGTCGTCGCTCACGCCGCAACGCTGGCAGTCGTGGACGACGGCGCTGAAGGGAAGTGGCGTGCTATTGGTGATGCCGAAATTCACGATGACCTACACCCTCGACTCGGCGCAATCGATTCTGCAGGCGATGGGAATGCGCTCGACTTTCTGCAGTGATCCGGCGGCGCCGCCGCCGGACTTCAGCCGGCTCTACTCCACCGGCGGCGTCTGCATCAGCCAGGTCCGCCACAAGACCTTCGTCCTGGTGGACGAAAGCGGCACCGAAGCGGCGGCAGCGACGTCGGTCGGCCTCGGACCAACCAGCGCACCGCTTCCGTTCATCATCGATCGTCCCTTCCTGTTTGCTATCCGGGAGCGGTTTTCGGGAACGATCCTCTTCATTGGCCGAGTCATGAACCCGGCGACGGTGAACTGACCGGCGGCGCTGGATGCTCGCCCTCCGGCGCGGTCTTCACCCAGCAGCGCAGCACCTCGGCGACGCTCCAGGCTTGCGCGATGCAGCCCCGCGGCGTGTACGGCTCTTCGGCGTCGAAGATTTCGCTGATCGTTCCAATTCCCGCTTCATTCAGGTGCGGCAGAAATCCCTCGAGGAATTTTCTGGCCCCGGCGCGGTCCTCGGGATGAAGCGCAAGCCAGGCGTCAATGAATGGACCGATGAGCCAGGCCCATACCGTCCCCTGATGGTAGGCGGCATCGCGGGCCCGCAGGTCGCCGAAATAATGCGCCTTATAGCTCGGATGTCCCGGTGCCAGCGACCGGAGTCCCACCGGCGTCAGCAGCCTCGCCTTCACGCACTCGATGACCGCTTCCCAACGTTCCTTGCCCAGTACCGGATTGGGCAGTGAAATCGCCAGCAACTGATTGGGACGGCAGGCGGGATCATCGCCGTGCTCGCCATCGATCACGTCGTACAAGTACCCGCCCTCCTCGAACCAGAAGCGGCGGTTGAACGACTCTTTTGCCCGAGCCGACCACTCGCGCAGGGCGGGAGCGCCGGTGCCGCCCTCCTCGTCTTCCCAGCCGGCCATCACTTCAAGGGCGTTGAACCAGAGCGCGTTGATTTCGACTGCTTTTCCGCGCCGCGGCGTCACCACCCAGCCGTCCACCTTGGCGTCCATCCAGGTGAGCTGATACCCATCGGCTCCCTGCTTCAACAAACCATCGGCGGGATCGACGCCGATGCCGTAGCGCGTCCCCTTGATGTGCTGGTCGATCACCCCGCGCAGCGCCGGAAGCAGCAGCTTCAGCGTGCTGCGGTCCTGGGTGCTGTCGACGTAGCGCTGCAGCGCGTGGAAGAACCAGAGCGTCGCATCGGCGGTGTGGTAGAGCCCTTCTTCGCGGCCCTCGGGAAAGAAATTCGGAATCAGCCCGTCGCGGATGTAGTGATGAAAGGTCCGGAGAATCCACGCCGCTTCGATCGGGCGGCCGGTCACCAGCGTCAGGCCTTCCAGCGAAATCATCGTGTCTCGGCCCCAATCGGCAAACCAGTGATAGCCGGCGATCACACTCCGCACCTGGTCGCCCGCGGCCTGGGCCCGCACGGCGTCGCGCAACCTCCCCACCGGCGTGATCAGGAATTGATCGGCGGCGAGCACCAGCTCCGCGATCGGCGACTCGCGCACCCGCGTGTCGCTGATTTCGATCAGCCGCCGCGAGCGCTCGGTCTCGAACGCCAGCGCCTCGCCGGGCTGGAGGGCGGTGACGGCGTTCCACTCCTCCGACGACGCGACCAGCGCGACTTCACCGCCGACGGGGAGATCGATCGAGAAGGCACCGGGACTCCAGAGCTGCGAGTGCGCCTGGTAGCCGCGATCGGCTTCGAGGCGCAGGAAAACATCCTTCGCGCTGCCGCCGTCGACGATGAAACGGGACTCATGGGAAGAGACCAGCAGCCGCAGCGTCGGGAAGTCGGTGCCGGCGTCGATCTCGTAGCGGCTGCCGAGGACGATGAGGCGATACGCCGACGCCGGCTCGGGCCGAACCGGGTTGTCATGGGTGCGGAACTGAATCCAGGGACGCAGCGTCAGATGCACCGGTTCCGCTGCGTGCAGCAGCCGATAGAGCACAAAGGCCGTATTCTGTCGTTGCGGCATCAAGATGCGTTTTTCTACGGCGCAACGCTCGGTCTCGAACACCCAGACGGGTTGCCCGGCCTCGAGCCGGAACTCGGCAAGATGTCCCGCTGCGTGCACCACCTGCGACTCGACGGCGGCGGTTTCTTCCGCCAGGACGACATTGCTGCCATCGGCAAAAGAGAGAGTTTCGACGACCTGCTTGAGCATCAGCAACCGGCCCAACGGCGCCGGTTGAGCCGAAACGAGGAGACCGTGATAGGAGCGGGTATTTACGCCCGCGAGCGTGCCCGACGAATAGCCGCCCAGTCCATTGCTCACCAGCCATTCGCGGCTCAGCAGCTCATCCCATTGCCATCCTGATTCGGGTCTCGAGATGCGGCGAATGGGACTATCCATCGCCGCCGGCGACGGCCCGGGGCCAGAGCACCACGGCCGACTGGCGCGGCAGGAACCAGGCGGTCGTATCGATCGCAGACGCGCCGGGGCCGCCGTAGCGCTCGTCATCGCTGGACCAAAGGGTCGCCCAATCCATCCCGCGGGGCGCGGCCAGCAGGGGCTCGCTCACCGGCAACAGCGCCTGAGACTCTCCCAGATTCACGAGGAGTACGCGATCATCGCCTTCCTCGCCGAACCACCGGAGCATGAAGGCGCGCTCGGCGAGCACCGCGCCATCGACGTCGGCGGGATGCGCGAACACCGGGTCTTCACGCCGCAAACGCAGGAGATCCGTGTGGAGCGAGACGATCGGCCCGTCGCGCCGTCGTTCCGAGGGATCGAGCTTGCAGCGCTCGAAGGTCGCGGGGTCGCAGGGGTCGGCCAGGCGGCGTTGGACGTCGGCGCCGGCAAGGCTGGAGAACTGCGTGAGAAACTCGAGTCTTCCCTTTCGGACGGCGTTGCGGAGATCGCCCTCGTGGTCGGCAAAGAAGAGGAAGGGCTGACGCGCGCCGTACTCCTGACCTTGAAAGATCAGCGGAGTCTGCGGCCCCAGCAGCAGCAGCGCCGTCAGCGCCCGGTAACTTCCCGGACTGGTGATCTGATGCAGCCGCGCGCCGGAGCGGGAATTCGCCACCTGGTCGTGATTCTCCAGGTAGGTGACGAAGCGGTCGGCCGCGATGCCGCGGGTCGGCGTGCCGCGGCGTTGGCGCTGCCAGCTGTACCATTGTCCCTGAAACAGAAAGCCCTGCCGGGCCGCTGAGACGAATTCCTGCGGCGCGCCGCGATAATCCTTGTAGTAGGCCTCATTGCTTCCGGTCAGCGCAACCATCGCGGCATGATGAAAGTCGTCGTTCCAGAGCGCGGTCAGCTCGTAGCCGCCCATCTCGCGGCGCATCAGCCCGCGCACGTCCTGAACCTCATTCTCGGCCACGATGTACAGCCGGCGGCGCCGCGCCACTTCGCGCGCCCGCTGGGTCAGCGCCGCGATGATATGCTCGCCGGAGTCGTCGAAGATCTGCTGCGTGGCATCCAGGCGCAGCCCGTCGAAATGGAATTCCTCGATCCAGTAGCCGGCATTGCTGATCACCATCTCGCGCACCGGGCGACAACCCGGGCCGTCGTAGTTCAGCGTGTCGCCCCATTCGCTGGAATGGGAACGCGACATGTAATCGTCCGAAAATTCAGGCAGATAATTGCCGTCCGGGCCGCAGTGGTTGTAGACCACGTCGAGAATCACGCCCATGCCGAGCGCGTGCGCGCGATCGACCAGCCGTCTCACATCGTCGGGGTGGCCGTACAGCCGCGTCGGAGCGAAAAAGTTGACGCCGTCGTAGCCCCAGCCGAACCGGCCGCTAAACTCGGCGATCGGCATGATCTCGACGAGGGTGATGCCCATGCGCGCCAGGTACTCGAGCTCCGCGGTCGCGGCGGCGAAAGTCCCTTCAGCTGTGAAGGTCCCCACGTGCATCTCATAGATGACGTGCCCGCTGGTCCGCACTCCCTGCCAGGCGTCATCGCTCCAGCGATACGCCAACGGGTCAATGACCTCGGAAGGTCCATGGGGACCCTCGGGCTGGAATCGCGACGCCGGGTCGGGAAGGAGCCGGTCTCCGCCGTCGAGCCGGAAGCGGTAGCGCGAGCCCGGGCCAGCATCGGGATGAAAGCCGGCGAAATAGCCGCCCGCCTCCGCGCTGAGCGACACGGCGCCGCCGCCCTCAACCACAATTTCGACATTGGAGCGCTTGGGGGCCCAGACGCGAAAGGCCACGCCTCCCTGCGCCTGCGGCTCGGCGCCAATCGGCAGCCGGCGTCGCACGCGAGGCATAGTGGCCGTCCTCGGACCTTCCTGCAGAGAGCCCTTCACGTTCCTCTAGATAACCCGTTCGCCAATTCTTGTGCCCCGCCTCGCTCCTCGCGGAGGTCAATCAGCTTGGATAGCTTTGCCGCGCCATGCAGACCTTCCCGAATCTCACCGTCCTCAGCCACCCGCTGATCAAGCACAAGCTTCGGCTGCTCCGCGACAAGAAGACGCCCACCAAGGACTTCCGCGAGCTGATCGCCGAGATCGCGATGCTGATGGCCTACGAAGTGACCAAGGATCTGCCCACCGAGCCGATTCCGACCGAGACGCCTCTCGAGTTGATGACCG
Source organism: Gemmatimonadales bacterium (assembly GCA_036493755.1). Classification (GTDB taxonomy): domain Bacteria; phylum Gemmatimonadota; class Gemmatimonadetes; order Gemmatimonadales; family JACORV01; genus DASXPG01. Next base: position 25,568 of record DASXPG010000080.1, on the reverse strand, counting down.
GCGAGAAGGTGCGTGGCAAGAAGCTGGCGCTGGTGCCGGTGTTGCGCGCCGGCCTGGGGATGGTCGAGGGGATCTTGCGGCTGATTCCGTCGGCACGGGTAGGACACATCGGGCTCTATCGCGACCATGAGACGCTGTTGCCGGTCGCCTATTTCTTCAAGGCCCCGGCGGCCAGGGAGCAGCGCGACTTTTTCCTCCTGGACCCGATGCTGGCCACCGGCGGCTCGGCCGCCGACGCCTGCACCACCCTCAAGGAGGCCGGCGTCCGGTCGATCCGGTTCCTGTGCATCGTGGCCGCGCCCGAAGGCGTCCAGAAGATGCTGACCACACATCCCGATGTCCCGGTGTACAGCGCCGCGCTCGACCGGGAGCTGAACGAGCACGGCTACATTCTGCCCGGGCTGGGCGACGCGGGGGACCGGATCTTTGGCACTCGGTAAAATCACTTTCCATGGCGCGGCCGGCGAAGTCACCGGCTCGATGCACCTGCTCGAGATCGGCACCAAGCGCATCCTCCTCGATTGCGGCCTCTTCCAGGGCCGGCGCGAGGACGCGAATCAGAAGAACATCCAGTTTCCGGCCGGCGTCGAAAGCGTGGACGCGGTCATTCTCAGTCATTCGCACATCGATCATTGCGGCCGCTTGCCGCTGCTGGTGGCCAAGGGCTACAAAGGGCCGATCTACTGCACGCCCGCCACCCGCGACCTCTCTGTGATCATGCTGGCCGATGCCGGCCACATCCAGGAATCCGACGCGGATTTCCTGCGCCGCCGCGGGAAGACCGACGCCGTGCCGCTGTACACGATCGCCGACGCGCTGCACGTGAACCAGCAGAGCATCACGGTGCCGTACGACCGGCCGTACGATCTCTTCCCGGGCATCCGTTTTTCCTTCACCGACGCGGGCCACATCCTGGGATCCGCGTCCGTCGTCGTCGAAGTCGACGCCCCCGGCGGCATGCGCCGCATCGTCTTTTCGGCCGACATCGGGCGGTCCGGGCTGCCCATCATCCGGGACCCGCACCCGCCGGCCGGCAATGCCACGGACGTGCTGATCATCGAGAGCACCTACGCCAACAAGGTGCACGAGTCGGTCGAAGAGGCGCAGCAGATGCTCGCCGATCATGTGAATGAAGTCGCCAAGCGGGGCGGGAAGATCTACATCCCGTCCTTCGCGCTCGGCCGCACGCAGGAGATCGTGTACGAGCTTCACGGCCTCGCCCTGGCGAAGAAGATTCCGATGCTGCCGATCTACATCGACTCGCCGCTGGCGGTGAACGCGACCGACATCTTCAAGCTGCACCCCGAGTGTCTCGATGACTCCGAGCAGCTCATCGCGACCGTGCCGCAGATCTTCCAGTTCGGCATGGTGAAGTACGTGCGGAGTGTGGACGAATCGAAGGCGCTGAACGCCGTGCACGGACCGGCCATCATCATTTCGGCGTCGGGGATGGCCGAGTCGGGACGGATCCGGCATCACCTCATCAATGGATTGCCCGACTTCCGCAACATGGTCCTGCTGGTGGGATTCCAGGCGAGCTACACGTTAGGCGCCCGGCTCCAGCAAGGCGCGAAGGAAGTGCACATCCTCGGCCAGACGGTCAACGTGAACGCCGAAGTGAAGACCATCGCCGGCTACTCGGCCCATGGCGACAAGAACGATCTCACCGCATGGATCCAGGGGCTGGGACCGACGCCGAAGCATGCGTTCGTGGTGCATGGCGAAGCGGGACTTCAGGCGATGGCGGGAATTCTCAAGGATCTCGGCGTACCGGACGTCAACGTTCCGCAGCTGCACCAGTCGTTCGATATCGCCTGACGGCGTCAGCGCCGGCGGCCGAGCCACCAGCCGGCGCCGGCGCCGACGACCAGCATCCCCGCCGAGAGCAGGCCCAGGCCCGCCAGGCGGCTGCGATTCTCCGCCAGAATCCGCCAGTGGTCCATCAGCGTCAGCTTCGGCTCCTGCTGCAGCGCACGGTAGTGCTCGGGCGTGAAATCGCCGGATGAAACCTCGTCGGCGGTGTGCACGACGACGTTCACCGAGTCGCCGGCTACCCGGACTTCCATGAAGGTGTCGAACTGGCTCGCGAGCAACCGGCTGTTGATGTTGCGCCGAAGAAAATCGATCGGCGTCTCCAGCTCGATCGAGCCCTGCCAGTATCGCACGCCATCCTTCTGCATCGTCGAGAACTTCATGGGCCCGTAGTCACCCGAGAAGACGTCCTCCACGTGCGCCGCGGCGAGCACCGGATGGACCTCGCGCCACCATCGTCCCTGCGGCAGCTCCCACCAGAGCAGATGGTGCATGACGACGAAGGTGTGGGCGTAGCCGGTATCCGTGAGGGTCTGCCGCAGCCAGGCGAGCTGGGACGAATCGACGTCGACGCCGCCGATGTACTTCATGTGCGTGGTATCGCCGTTGGGCGGGATGAACGCTGAGGCGAGGAGAATGACGCGGCTTCCGTGATAGGCGATGACTTTCGGCATCGAGCCGTAGCGCTGCCACCAGATGTCGCGGCTCTGCACGTCGGTGATGTCGTGGTTTCCGGGTGTGCGGTAGATCGGAACGCCCGTCGTAGCGAGCGCCGAATCGACGGCGTTCCATTCGTCGGTGACGACGTCCTTGCGCGGGACGCCCGTGGGCGAGTCGACGTCGCCCCAGATGGCGTCACCGCCGAGCACGATGAAATCGGGATGGAGCGCGCGGGTGCGGGCCAGGATCTCGGGAAGCTTGGGGTTGAGCCGGTACTGATGGCCGCCGCGGATGTGGCCGAGGACCACAAAACTGAAGGGCGCGCGGCCGGCGCGCGCCGCGGGCCGGTTCTGCGCTAGAAGCGCACCGGCTGCCAGCGGCATAACCGCGGCGATGAGACGGGCGGTGTTTCTCGCCCCTTTCATCGGCTGCTGTTGGGGGCGCCGGTCGCGGGGCTCCGTGAAAACAGGTTGTAGCCGCGCAGGTAGAGCTTGCCGGCCTTCACTACGGACAGACCAGTCTTGCGCTTGACCGAATGACTGAGCCCGGGGTGCGGGGTGGCCTCGATGCGCACTTGGCGGTAGCTACCCGGCGGTAGATCGAGCTCGACGAAGCGGAACTGATACTCCAGCTCCGACACGACGAATGGTCGCGCAATCTCCTGCCCACTGGACGAGGTCACGACCAGCCGGCCGCTCGCGAGATCTCGGCCACCAACCTCGACGACCAGCTCGCCGCCGGCGGGGAGGGTCCAGGCCACATCGCGGGTCGCCGAACCGGGCGCCCGTTCGATGTCCATGACCAGGGCTTCGTTGCGCTTCTCTACGCGCGTGGCGCCCCCGCCCCGCTGCCAGCCATCGCTGATCGATTCGAAGTCGTCGTGGAACCGTTGAGAATCCACTGGCATGACGCGAGGCACGCGGTCCCAGTGCGCCATGCGACCGAGCGTCATCGTACCGGGCCGGATTCCCAGCCGGGCGTACATCCAGCCTGGATCGGTCATTTGTGGCTGGGCCCGCTCCTCGAGCGTATCGACGCCGTTCGTGCCCCACAGCGTCATCCGCGAGAACACGTCATGCGTCACACCATTCCCCACGAAGCGGGTCAGCGCCATGGTCGTCCAGCCGCCGCCGCCGTAGCGCCAGTTCTTGCGCCGCTCGCGCAGCCCGACGCCATTGCTGTCGAACTCGTTGTTGAGCACGATCGGCGCGGAGCGGTCCTTGGTCTCGATGCCCCGGACGCAATGCGCAATCAGGTTGTTGAAGATGACGGGCCGGCTGGCCTCTCCGATCGACACGCCCTTGTCCTGCGAGCCGGTGATCACGTTGTCGGCGATGAACGGGGTGGAGGTCATGAGATCCATACCGTCGTTCCCGCTGTCCACGATGGTGTCGTGGGCGATGACTCCCGTCGAGATATCGAAGTCGATGGCGTCGCCATTGGCGCGCTCGAAACGCGAATTGGTGATGATCACCGAGGAGTGAATCGCGTGGTAGGTGTCGTCGCTGCGCACATTGTCGTGCAGAAAAGAATGGTCCACCAGAACACCGACGGCGCGATGTACACTGACCATTCCGGTAAACTCCACGCCGTCTTCCAGAGCACCGCCGCCCTGGGACACATCCGCCCAGGTCAGCGCGCTGCTATCGGCTCCGGGGCCGAAGAACACGAACGTCCCCCATGGCTTGCCGGGGACGTCGTCGATGATCCGGATGCGCTGCGCCGGGGTGCCGCGCGCGATCACCAGTCCCCGTGAAATGATTGATACGTCGGGTCCCAGCCTCAGCGTGGTCCCCGGCGCGATTACCAGCGTGTCTTCGGCCGGAATCCTCAGCGTCGCGGTCACGCGGGCGGTCCCCGCGAGGCGGATGGTATGACCGAGCGGGTGCGGGTAACGCCAGGGATGCCAACCGGTCGCGGTGCGAATCGGCGTTCCTTCTGGCCATGGCACGGTCGCTGCGGGCCGATCGGCAATCCGGCTCACCAGTACGGGCGTGAGCTTCGCTCCCGGCGCCAAGCCGCCGACGAAGAGTCGATACGGAATGTGACCGGGGCGAATTCCGAAATCGGTGGTCCAGCCGGCGTAGAGAATCACAGGATGCGTGAGGCGCACCCCGGCTCCTGTGTCCGCGGCGAGCCGCACCTCGGGGTCCGACGCATCGTGGACGCCGTTGAGGTTCTGGTCGAGCCAGAGCCTGAGGTGCCCCGGCCGATCGCTGGCCAGACCCACCAGGTCGGCGCCGACGCGTCCACGGGTCTCCAGGTCCAGCACCGTCTCACCGCCGACCTGGCGCATCCCCACCGCCACCGTGTCATCGGTGAGCCAGCGGCGGAGAATCTCGAGGTTGTGATCGAGTCCCGCCATCACGGTTTCGCGTGAGCCGATGTCGGGGATCAATCCGGCCCGGTCGCGGTCGTAAGCCAGGTAGGGAGCGAAACGCCGTTCCGCCCCGGTGAGCATGCTGTCGACGACCGGACGGATACCGCCGCGAGGGGCGACCTCGGCCGCCAAGTCGCGGTTTGCGGCGTCGATCACGAATGGATCGCGCAGCCAGCCAGCCAGCATTTCGTTGAGCGGATGCTGCAATCCATCAAGCGCCAGCTGACGGATATCCCATGGAATGGGATGCATCAGATGCGTCGAGGGATCTTCGTACAGCAGCTGATTGTGAACGGCATCGTCGTGATATGGGTCGCCGGCAAGAAGCAGAAAGGCGACGTGACGACCCAGCTCCTGCTTGTCGAAATGCGCGAGGAACGGCTGGGCGTCCTCGAACCGCGTGCCGGTGAGATCCTCGAGCATCCGGCGCAGCTGGCCGGAGCCGGGGCCGGTCCAGCGGTCGCTCTTCGCCGGCCGGTCCCAGATGTACGGATTGTCGAAGAGGTCGCGCGGCTGGCCCTTCACGAACTCACCGCGCTCGGCCCGGTCCCCGCGGAAGATGTTGCCCGGGATCCTGTCGATCGGCCGCAGATAGGACTCGTCGGTCGGCTCGATGGTCCGGTAGAGGCCGTAAAAGCGATTGTTCAGGAAGACCGGCGCCAGCTCGGTGCGCGACGACATCACGCCGAGGCTGATGCCCATCTTGTTCATTGCCCAGGCTGCCAGGACGTCTTTTCCCGAAAGACCAAAGCTCCGGTAGGTCTTGTAGAAATCGTCCTTCGGCGTGCGCACCGTCAGCGATCGTTTTCCGGTCAGCCAATGCACCGAGGTGTCACCGCGGCGGCGCACCTTCACTTTGATCGTCGTGCCGCCGTAATCCAGGGTGCCGTGAACCCAGCTGTCCCAGGCGGCGGCGTTGACGTCCATCAACGAGTCCCAGGCGCGTCCGGGGATACCGAGGCGGATGATTGCTGGATCGGGCGCGCTGGCGTCCAGCCGCTGCTGCAGCCCGATGGCGCCCGGCAGGTGCAGTCCCGCATGCCAACGCTCGAGGAAGGCCTGCTCGATATTGGCGGTGCGTGAGAAATAGTCATCAAAGAGCCGCATCCGGCGGTATTGGGCGACCGATGATGCGACCAGGTATACCAACGCGCTCAATGGAATGATCGATACCAGTAGCGCGTCGCGGAAACGCAGTCCTCGCCAGATGCGAACGATGACCCGCGGCCATTCCGTGGCCTGGCTGCGCGTCTGGTCCGTCAGGATGGTCATTTGCCGCCGCTCAGGTCAAATCCCTCGGGCGCCGCCCAGGGCAGATGGGCCAGGACCGCATCGGCATCGCGCGCGGTCGCAAAGGTCACGGTGCGCGCCTGGTCATCACGCAGGTTCGCCGAATCCAGCAGCTGCAGGTAAGCGTGTGATACCACGCCCCAGGTATCGTCGTCGATTGGCTTGAAGAGGCGCAGCACCAGCCGCAACTGTCCGCCGCCGGAGTGCTGGGGAAGCGCAAGCCGCAGACTGGCCGAGTCTCCATTGGGACGCCAGGCGCCACTGGTCCGAACCATCCGGAGCGGCGTGATTGCAGTCGCCGGGATGACGATCGTGGTGGCGGTCCGTGCGCTTCCGACTTCGGCCGCCGAGGTTACATCGGCGGTGTCGAGGGCCATGGCGAATCCCGCGGACCACAATTCCGCGCTGTCGGCCTGGCCAGAGGGGAGTGAAACCAGCAAGGTGTGCGCGCGACCATCGACCAGGACCGGAAAGTCATAGCTGGCCGGTCCGACACGCAGCCGAACATGATCGACGAGAAAGGCATTGAGGTAAGCCCGGTATGCAGCTGCGATGGGGATGAACTCGCCTCTGTCCGAATGAAAGTCGATCACGCCGCGGACCGAGGGCAGGTGATTGGGGAAGACCTTCAGCGTCGAATCCCAGGCAGCCTTTGCCTCGGCGGCGATGGCCCAGCCACTCAGCATACGCCGAGCGGCAGCCGCCTTCAGGGCGATGTTGACGTAGTCGCGCGGATCGAAGGCGATAAGCCGGTCGTAGACCGCCATCGCCTCCTTCTTGTGGCCCGACTTTTCGAAGCTGGTGGCCAGAAGACGGAGGATCTCTTCGCGTTGCCGGTCGCGGGCGTGTTGCGGGCTTGGCGCCGGAAAACTCCGGTCGAGGCGCTCGAGATACGGCACCGCCTCGGCGTACTTGCCCGCGGCAACCATCCGACGGCCCTCGCCGAGTCTCCGGTCCCATTGCTGGTCGACGCGATCCGAGATGCCCTGCAGCCCGTTCAGAAAAATGCGCCGCGTGGGACCCGCGGCCATCGCCAGGCAGGCGACAGCCACGAGACCCAGATAGACGAGAGAAAGCGCGCGCTCGTGTCGACGGAACCAGACCCGCCACGGCGGCGCGAGTGCCCGACGGTTCGGCATCAGACGTCGATGTTTTCCTGGCCGGTCAACAAGACCACCCGGCCGCCCTGGGTCAGGCGACGCATCTCGTCCAGAAAATTGCCTTCATCGGCGCCGGCCTTGAACTCGATCGAGTAAACGAGCTCGAGGGTGGCACCCTCGCGCAACGTCTCGACGCTCAGCAGGGCTTGCTCGCGCAGGGCCCGATAGAAGACATCGTTAAAGGCCGTGTGATAGTCGAGCGAGGCCGGCACGGCGAGCTTGAGGAGCACTTCCCGCCGCAGGGTCGCGCCGATCTCGAACCGGGTCAGCGCGTACGCGATGAAGGAAATGAAGAGCGTGAACATCACCGCGGTCATGTAGAAGCCGGTTCCGACCGCCATCCCCACGGCCATCGCGACGAAGAGGAAGGCGACATCGCGCGAATCCTTGATCGGATTCCGGAAGCGGATGATCGACAAGGCGCCGACCAGCGTGAAGGCGCGCGCGATGTTGGAGCCGATGATCAACATGATCACCGACACCGTGACGCAGAGCAGCACCATCGCGTGGACAAACGAAACCGAATAGGAGAGCCCTCGGTGCGACTGCCGGTAGAAATAGGTTACCACCAGCACGAGCACGAGGCTCAGTACCAAGGCAGTAAGAATCTCCCAGAAACCAAAGCTTCCGCCGGACGTCGCCTGCCGGAACAGCTCGTTCACGAGGCCTCCACGGGCCGTATGGGGTTCAGGTGTTCATCCCGTCGTAATAGAAGCGATCGACGGCATTGCAATATTTCGACATTCGCACCATCTGTAGGCCGTGCCGCGCGACAGCCTTGGTCATCCAGACCGGGGCGCGGTGGTTGTACTTGATCTCGAGCACAGTAACGCGAGGGTCCAGCGCGTAGCGGCCGGTGTCAAAGATGTCTCCGATATCGAGGCGCGCGTGATGGTACTGGATGCGGCCATCGAACGTCACCCGCAGCTCGCGATCGAACTTGCCGAACAGGGCCCGGCGCCGGTACGAAACCGCCATGCGCGGCCGCAACCGCAGCCGGTCGATGAGCAGCGCGACTTCGGTGGCCACCACGTCGTCCTGGACCTTGTCCCAATCCACCGGCGTACGGCCATCACCGAACGCCGCCGCGACGCGATCGAGCGACCACACCACCCGCCGCTTCTGCACCGTCCGGTCCTCGCGCTGCTTGATCTCCACCATCACCGGCGCGGTCCGATCGTAACGGCGGAAACGCAACTTCCGGCGGTACTTGCTTCCTTCGATCTTCTCCCAGAAGAAACGGAAGTCGCTGGTGTCCCAGTAAATCGAATGGACGTGGTAGCCCGCACCGTGGTCATGAGGATCGTTCACCGTGTAGTCGGCGAATTCATCCAGGAGCGCCGGCACGCCACGTGTCGCCACGAGGTATTTCACCTCGAAGCGATTCATTTCCTCGTGTACCGAGGAAGACTTGGGGAACGGCGCCAAAAGGGCGTCTGTCATCTGTTTGTCATATATGGGCCGACTCCGGGGGAATGAGGCGGCAGGACCTCAAAAGTAAGGTCTCCACACGGTCTCGAGCAACCAAAGAGCCACAAAGATTACGCCAAGATTTCGCTCGGCCCGAGCTAGTTCATAGGTGAAGTAAGTGCCTCCGGGCCCAACCCGCGGCGCCTGGCGAGCATCTATCTTTGTGCTGCCTTCCCACTCGAATGAGGAATCGATGCGAATATCCGTCGCTCCGGCACTGGTTGCGGCCTGCCTGGCCGCTCTTCCCGCGGGCACCCTCGCCGCCCAGGCGCTGCACGTGCCCTACGAGACCTTCACGCTGCCTAACGGGCTGACGGTCATCGTCCATACCGACTCATCGGTGCCGATCGTAGCGGTGAACACCTGGTACCACGTGGGGTCGGGCGACGAGCACGAGCACCGCACCGGCTTCGCGCACCTTTTCGAGCACATCATGTTCATGGGATCCCAGCACGTGCCGACCGGCCGTTTCGATCAGCTGCTCGAGGCCGCCGGCGCCGACAACAACGGCTCGACCACCGAGGACCGGACCAACTACTACGAAGTCGGCCCCTCGAACGCGACCGAGCTGATGCTCTACCTGGACAGCGATCGGATGGGCTTCCTGCTCCCCGAAATCACCGCCGAGAAGGTGGATCTGCAGCGCGGCGTAGTGCAGAATGAGCGTCGGCAGAGCTATGACAACCAGCCCTACGGCCTGGCGGAAGAAAACATCCTCAGCCGGCTTTATCCTCCTGGTCATCCCTACAGCTGGCCGGTGATCGGATCCATGACCGACCTGTCGGCGGCATCACTCGACGATGTGCGCAACTTCTTCCGTACCAACTACGCCCCGAACAACGCGACGATCACGATCGCCGGCGCGATCTCGGCAGCGGACGCGCGCCGTCTGGTGGAGAAGTGGTTCGGCGAAATTCCGCGCGGTCCGGCCGACGTGCAGCGCAACAATCCCGCGCCCTTCAGCCTGGAGCACGACGTCTATGGCACGATCGAAGATCACGTCCAGCTGCCGCGGCTCTACAATGCCTGGCACACGGTGCGCGCCTTCAACGACGACGACGCCGCCCTCAGCGTCATGGCCGACATCCTCGCCAGCGGCCGCAGCTCCCGCCTCTACAAGACGCTGGTTTATGACAAGCAGATCGCCACGCAGGTTACCGCCTATCATGACGCCCTGAAGATGGACGGCAGCTTCCGCCTCTTCAGCACCGCGCGTCCGGGCCACGACCTCAACGAGCTGCAGCACGAGATCGACGCGCAGATCCGGCTCCTCGCCGACAGCGGTCCGACGCAGCGGGAAGTGCAGCGGGTGCAGAACCAGACCGAGGCGCAGTTCCTCGGCGAGATGGAGCGTGATCTGGGGAAGGCCAACCAGCTCAACGAGTATCAGTACTTCGTCGGCATCCCCGATTACTTCCAGCAGGACCTCGACCGCTATCGCCATGTGACGACCGCCGACGTGCAACGCGTCGCGCGGCAATACATCACCGGCGCGCATCGCGTGGTCTTGAGCGTGGTGCCGCAGGGAAAACAGAACCTGGCAGCGAGCCAGGGGGTAACGCCATGAAAAACAAGTCAACCGTCGCCACAGTCGCCGCAGTCGTGCTCGGTGCACAGGTACTCTGCGCGCAGGAACAACATCCCGATCGTTCCCATCCGCCGGCTCCGGCTGCGCCACCGACGCTGCACGTGCCGGTACCGACCGTCAGTCACCTGCGTAACGGGCTCGAGCTGGTTACGGTCGGGATGCACAAGGTCCCGATCGTGGACATCACCGTGCTGATCGGCGCCGGCGCGGTTCGCGACAGCCAGGCCGCGCCGGGAATGGCGACCTTCACCGCGACGATGCTCCAGCAAGGCGCCGGCTCGCGCAGCGCCCTCGACATCGCCGACCAGACCGCCTACCTCGGCGCCCAGCTCGCAACCAGGGCGACCAACGACTGGGCGATCGTCACGTTGCACGTACCGCGGCGGCAGCTCGATTCTGCACTTGCCCTCGTGTCCGACATCATCCGCCGGCCCTCGTTCGCCGACAGCGAGATCACCCGCCAGCGCGAGCTGCGGCGCACCGGACTGCTGCAGCTGAAAGACCAGCCCACCGCGCAGGCGCCGATCGCATTCAACGCGATCGTGTACGGCAGCGCGCATCCCTACGGTTGGCCGATGGGCGGCACCGATGCGTCCCTGGCGACGCTCGATCGGGCGCACGTGCAGGCCTTCTACGACGCCTATTACCGGCCGAGCAACACGCGCATCCTCGTGGTCGGTGATATCGGCCCGGCCGAATCGTATCGGATGATCGATGCGCGTTTCGGAAGCTGGAGCGGCGGGCGAGTGGCCGCGGTCCGGGCGCCCCGGGTACCAGAGGCCGGGCCGCGCACCATTTACCTCGTGGACAAACCGGGAGCGGCGCAGTCGGTGATCCGCATCGGCCACGTCGGCGTGCCGCGCTCGACGCCCGATTACTACGCCCTGGCGGTCATGAACGCGATTCTCGGCGGACCCTTCTCCTCGCGGCTCAACCAGAATCTGCGCGAGACGCACGGCTACACGTACGGCGCCGGATCCGGCTTCGCCATGCGGCGTTTTGCCGGTCCCTTCACCGCGTCGGCATCGGTGGTCACTGCCAAGACCGACAGCTCGCTGCTCGAATTCATGAAGGAGCTGCGACGCATCCGCGATGACGCGGTGCCGCCCGAAGAAGTCGCCAAGGCCAAGTCGTATCTCACCCTCGGCCAGCCAAGTGATTTCGAGACCACGCAGGGCACCGCGTCGCAATTCCTCGATTTGCTGAGCAACGACCTGCCCCTCACCACATGGTCGACATACATGGCTCGGATCAGCGCGGTCACCCCGGCCGACGTGCAGCGGGTAGCCCGGCGCTACATCGACCCTGACCACTTCGCGATCGTGGTGGTCGGCGACCGCAGTCAGATCGAATCGGGGATTCGTGCCCTCAACGAAGGACCGATCTCGCTGAGGGATCTCTGGGGCCAGGAGGTCCATTGACGGACCCAACCGCGGGGCCGGGACAGATCGCCAGCACGCGGGTCTATTCCGGCCGCGTCGTCCAGCTCGATGTCGACACCGTACGGTTCCCCGATGGCAGCACCGGGGAGATTGAGATGTTCCGGCACTCGGGCGCCGCAGCGGTGATTCCCGTGGTGTCCGATCCCACAGGACCGGATCCGCAGATTCTGCTCATCCGCCAATACCGCTATGCCGCTGACGGACCGATCTGGGAGGTGCCTGCCGGCCGGCTTGATAAGGGCGAGGAGCCGCTCGCCTGCGCCCGCCGCGAGTTATTGGAAGAGACCGGAAGCACTGCTGGCCGCATCGAACCGCTCACCATGATTTATCCGACGCCAGGTTTTTGTGATGAGCGAATACACCTTTTTGCAGCATTTGACCTGACAGTAGATGACAGCCGGGCTCAGAGAGAGCCTGATGAGTTCCTGACTGTCTCTACAATGGCTCTGAGCAGTGCTTTAGGCATGATCAAGGATGGAACCATCGCCGATGCCAAGACGATTTGTTCTGTCCTTTTCTACGCAGGTTTCTGCCTAGGTTTGTAGCCTTCCAAGGACGCTCCAATTCCTGAACAAGGCATTGGATTATTTATTTAATCGCTTACATCACAATGAGTTGCGGTATATGCCATTCGGGCATAGTGTCGTTGGTACGCTTCCTGCCGTGGTAACAGTCACCCCACGACCTATAAAGGTGACTCGTGGCAGTGCTTGCGAATGAAAAACAGAAGACACAACTGACACCCCAAGCCCCGCTTGCGGCTCCCGCAAAGACTGCGCCGTCCAGCCCATTCACTGGTCAGGACGATCCGCATGTAGTCCAGTCATTCCTGGATGGGGATGCCCGGGCTTTTACCGAGCTGGTGATGCGGTACCAGACCCGGCTGTTGAATTTCGTCTATCGGACGATCGGCGACCGGGAGCGGGCCGAGGACCTGGTGCAGGAGGTGTTTGTCCGGGTATACCGGCACCTGCATCGCTTCGATCAGAGCAAGAAGTTTTCGACGTGGATTTACACCATCGCGTCGAACCTGGCGAAAAACGAGCTTCGCAATCGGAGCCGGAATCCGCTGGTTCTGTTCCAGACCATCAAGAAGCAATGGGATGATGACCACCGGCCGCTCCAGTTCGAGGACCCCCGGGAGCGCCCCGACGACCTCTTCCGCAAGCGTCATCTGCGGGAATTGGTTGAGTGGACTGTTTCTCAGCTTCCCGAGCACCATCGGGTGGTTTTCGTGCTGCGTGAGCTGGAAGGCAAGAGCTATGAGGAGATTTCCGATATTACCGGCTGCAATCTTGGCACCGTCAAGAGCCGGTTGAACCGCGCCCGCAACAACTTCGCGGCGGTCATCGCCCCTTTGCTCGACTGAAAATGGCGCTCCCGGCGGCACTTGCCGCCGGGGGCCGCCTGGCCCTCTCCCCGAGGGACAGGAATGGCGCCACGCCGGGAACAACTCCCACCTTACGCTGTAGTACGTTGGTCCTTACCGTTCCCGGGAATGAACTGCGGCCAATTTCGCCAATTCTATAGTGACTTCACCGATGGCCTGCTCGACGAGGCTGAGGAAGTCACGTTTCACGTGCATATGGCCGAATGCGTGGGCTGTCAGCGCTTTGATGCCGCCCTGGAACAGGGTCGCGTCGCGCTCCGGCGACTGAAATCGCCGGCTCCTTCCGGCAACTTCGAGGCTCGGCTCCACGACCGAATTGTGAAGGAATGCGCTGCCGCCGCCGATCCCGGGATGCGCCAGTTTTCGGGGTTCGCGGGCGCGGTTCTCGTCGCTGCGGTACTCGGCGTCGCCGGCTGGCATGCGCGCGCGGCACTGCGTCCTACCCACGCCGCGTCCCATCGTACTGGACTCACGCCCTCGGCAATGGCCCCATTCGTTCCGCGCTTCGCCGGCGACACGACCATCCGGTACCTCGGCCGAATTCCGATGATCCCCGTTTCTCGCGACAGCAGCCGCATCGCCGCACGGGTCCAGGGCGGGACGGAAATCACCGTCGACTGGATACCGTAGCACCCTTCGAGCAGGCTGTTCCGCCGCTGTAATTCGGGCTAATTTCAGCCCGATGCCCGCCCTGGATTACGATGCATTTCGCAGGTCCGTGATGAAGGGCGAGATTCTTCCCGCCTATTATCTGCATGGCGATGAAGATCTGCTGAAAGACGACGGGCTCAAGGAGCTTCTGGCCAAGGCCGTCGAGCCCGCCACCCGCGATTTCAATTACGACCGGCGCCGAGCCGCCGACCTCACCGCGGATGAGTTCGTCACCTTGGCCCTGACGCCGCCGATGATGGCGGCGCGGCGCGCCGTGGTCATCACCGAAGCCGAAGATCTGCAACAGCGCCGCCAGCGCCTCCAGGATTTGCGCGCCGCGCTTTCCCGTTATCTCGAGAAGCCGTCGCGCGAGACGGTATTGGTGCTCGTTCAATCGGCCGGTGAAAAACCCGATCCGGCCCTGGAGTGGCTCACCGCGAGCGTCGCGATCAAGCCCCTGTCTCCGGAGAAACTGGAGAAGTGGATCCGGCATCGCGCCAAGCTCGAAGGGTTCGAAATCGAAGACGAGGGCGCGCGGCATCTCAAGGCCACCGTCGGCGACGACCTTCCGCAGCTCGCGAGCGAGATCACCAAACTCGGCAGCGCGATCCATGACCGGGCGGTCACCGCCGAAGACGTCGCCGACCTGGTCGGCGTGCGGCGCGGCGAGACGGTCCACGATTTTGTCGACGCCGTGACCGGCCGGAAATTCAACTCCGCGGCGGGAATGCTCCGCCATCTGCTGGAGGCGCCGGGAAGCAGCGGCGTGCGGCTGGTGATTGGCCTGAGCATCTCGCTGCACGGCGTCGCTATGGCGCGAGCGCTGCTGGATCGCGGCGATGCGGCCGGGATGGTGGAACGCGAGCTGACCGCGGCGCTCAACGAGACGCGCCCCTTTGGCCTTCGGGGCTGGAGTGCCGAATGCCGGCAGTGGATCGCCGACGCCCGCACCTGGACACAAGCAAACATCGACCAGGCACTATCCGAGCTGTTGCGCGCCGACCGCCGGCTCAAGAACACGACGTTAGGCGGCGAGGTCGAGATCCTGACCGACGCGCTGCTGACGATGGCGGGAACACAGTGAGGCAGGCGGACGGGCAGACGCGCAGCACGACCTGGAGCGGCGGTGTGCTCGCTACTCTGGCACTATGTGCTCTGCCCGTCTGCCCGTCTGCCCGTCTGCAAGCCCAGTCACTTCCCGCGGTCCATACCGCGATCCAGCTGTCCGCCGAGGGCCGCAGCGACTCGGCCCGGCACCTCCTCGACGGTGAGCTCGCCAAGGCGCACGTCGGCGATACGGCGTACGTCGAGATACTTTTCTGGCGCGCGCGGCTCGCGGCGCCGGCGGCGAATCCCGCGCGCGACCTGCGGCGCATCGTCGTCGAGTACGGCAATTCGCCGTGGGCCGACGATGCGTTGCTGCAACTGGCGCAGTTCTCGATGAGCTCGGGGAATCCGGCGCAGGCGCTCGACGACGCGCTGCGGCTGCGCTCGGACTACCCCGGCAGCGATCTGCGCGCCCGCGCCGCGCTCTGGGGAGGCCGCGCCGCCTTCGACGTCGGCGAGCCGCGGCTGGCCTGCGCATTGCTCGATAGCGCCCGCGCCGAAAGGGCGTCGGATGTCGAGTTCGGCAATCAGGTCGGCTTCTACCAGGCGCGCTGCACGTCGGCGTTGCTCGCCGCGCCGCCTGCATCGCCGGGAGCCGGGGCCAGGGCGCCGGCGGCAACACCGGCCGCGCTCGGAGCCGCGGCCAGCTCGCCGGCAACGACGCCGGTCGCGGGTCCAGCGAACAAGGCCCCGACCGTACCCGCGCCGCCGCCAGCTCCGGCAAAGTCGGCATCCCCAACCCGCGTTCCGCCGGCGGCGGCCCAGCTGTCGTTCGACGTGCAGGTGACCGCCGCGCGCAGCGACCGCGCCGCCCGCGACATGGTCGCACGGCTCGCCCGCTCGGGGCTCAGGGCGCGCATCATCACCAGCGAGGGATTGCACCGCGTTCGGCTCGGTCCCTATCCCACCCGCACCGCCGCGGACAGCATCGCCACCCGCGCCCGGCACATCGCGGGGACCGCACCGTTCGTTCTGAAGCTTCCGTGACGCTTCCCGGACTCGACGTTTGCACGCCGCTGATGCAGCAGTATCGCGAGATCAAGTCGCACCACCGCGATGCGATCCTGTTTTTTCGCATGGGTGACTTCTACGAAATGTTCGACGACGATGCCCACGTGGCGGCGCGGACGCTCGGACTGACGCTCACCTCGCGCAACAACGGCGCGGCCGCGGAGACGCCGCTCGCCGGGGTGCCGGTGAAGGCGATGCAGGGCTACGTCAAGAAGCTGGTCGAGCGCGGCTTCCGCGTCGCGATCTGCGAGCAGGTGGAAGATCCCCGATCCGCGCGGGGCGTCGTCAAGCGCGCGGTGATCGAGGTGGTCACGCCCGGCGCGGTGATGTCCGACGATCTGCTCGAGGCGCGGCGCAACACCTTCCTCGCGGCGGTCATGATCGATGGCGATCGAGCCGGCGTCGCCGCCGCGGATCTTTCGACCGGCGAATTCATCTTCGAGCGGCTGCTCACCGCCGATCTCGATGCGGCGCTGTCGCGCTACCATCCCTCGGAAGTCCTGGTCGCCGCCGGCTCGGCCGTGAACACGCCGGGGGCGGCGCTCATCACGCGGCGCGAGGGTTGGGAATTCGATCCCGCGCTCGCCGGCCAGGAGCTGGCGCGCCGCTTCGGCCTCGTTTCCCTCGATGGTCTTGGTCTCGAAGCCGCCGATGCCCTCGCCATCGGCGCGGGCGGCGCGCTGCTGCGATATCTCGGCGAGCTGCAGCCGGCCGGAGTGCCGCACCTCAAGCGTCCGGTACCGAGGCGCGGCGAGGGGCTGCTGCATCTTGACGCCATGACGCGTCGCAACCTCGAGATCGCGGATCCACTCCGCTCCGATACCGAGAGCGCGACGCTGCTGGGGGTTCTCGACCGCACCCTGACGCCGATGGGATCGCGGCTGCTGCGGCAATGGCTGCTGAATCCGCTCGCCGAGCGCGGCGCGATCGAAAAGCGCCATGATGCGGTGGGAGTGCTGGCGGGCGACGAGAGCCGGCGCCTGAGCCTGGGGGCGGCGCTGGACGGGGTGCGCGATCTCGAGCGGCTGGGCGCGAAGGCGGCGGCGCGGCGCGCCACCCCGCGCGACCTCGGCGCCCTGCGCGATTCCGTCGCGCGGCTTCCCGCGGTGCTCGCCGCCATCAAGGGGCTCTACGCGCTGGACGCGGGATTCGACCCGCTCGCGGATCTCGGCGCTGTCCTCGACGCGGCGCTGGTCGAGCGCCCGCCAATCTCGTTAGGCGACGGCGACACCATCCGCCCCGGCGCCGACACCGGCCTCGACGAGCTGCGGGCGCTGCGTGATGGCGGCCGCAACTTCCTCGCCGAGCTGCAGACCCGCGAGCGGGCCCGCACCGGCATCGCGTCGCTGAAAGTCGGCTACAACCGGGTTTTCGGGTATTTCATCGAGGTCACCCGCGCCAACGCCGGCAGCGTCCCCGCGGGCTACGAGCGGCGGCAGACGCTCACCGGGGCCGAGCGCTACGTGACGCCGGAGCTGAAGGAGTACGAGGCGAAGATTCTCGGTGCCGAGGAATCGATCGCCACGCTCGAGGAGCGGCTGTTCGGTGCCGCGCGCGACCAGGCCGGCCTGGCGATCGCTCGAATCCAGGACACCGCGGCCCGGGTCGCGTCCGCCGACGTGCTGCTCGCGTTCGCCGATGCCGCGGTGAAGGAGCGTTACACCCGGCCGGTGCTCGCCGACGATTTTGCCCTGGAGCTGACCGCCTGCCGCCACCCGGTGGTCGAGCGAATGATGCCGCGCGAGGCATTCATCCCCAACGACATCCGGCTCGACGCCGAGCGCCAGATCGCCATCGTCACCGGTCCCAACATGGCGGGCAAGAGCACGGTGCTGCGCCAGATCGGTCTCTGCGTGCTGATGGCGCAGGCCGGCTCGTTCGTCCCCGCGGCAGCGGCCGAGATCGGATTGGTGGACCGGCTCTTCACCCGCGTGGGCGCGAGCGACGACCTCGCCCGCGGACACAGCACCTTCATGGTCGAGATGAGCGAAACGGCGGCGATCCTCCACAACGCCACCCGCCGTTCGCTGGTGCTGCTCGACGAAATCGGCCGGGGGACGTCGACCTACGACGGCGTCGCCATCGCCTGGTCGGTCGCCGAATTCCTGCACGAGCAGATCGGCTGCAAGACGGTATTCGCGACGCACTATCACGAGCTGACCCAGCTCGCCGATCGTTATGCGCGGGTGGTCAACCTCAACGTAGCGGTGCACGAGTCGGGCGAAGAGATCGTCTTTCTGCACCGGCTCAAGCCGGGTGGCGCCGACCGCTCCTACGGCATTCACGTCGCGCGACTGGCCGGCCTCCCCGACACGGTGATCGGCCGGGCGAAAGAAGTGCTCGGCACGCTCGAGGCGGGCCACAAGGTCGGCGCGGCGCCCGATCCGGCGTCCCAGCTCGCGCTCTTCGCGGCCACGACGGATCCACTGCGCGAGGAAATCCGCTCGCTCGACGTCGACGGCCTGAGCCCCCGCGAGGCCCTCGCCAAACTCGCCGAGCTGCAGGCGAGAGCGCGGGAAACGCCATAAAAGCGCATCTTCTCGCGCCCGCCCTGCTGCTCCTTGCCTGCCGGCGCGGAGATCCGCAAACGGCGCAGCGCGCCGAAGTTCGTAACCGGCAAAATGACGTCCCGGTGGCGATCAATGGCGTGTCGCCCTTTCAGTATCCTCCCGACCTCTACGACCAGGGGGTCGAGGGCGAAGTCCGGTTGCGGCTCTGGGTCGATTCCGCCGGTCACGTCTCCCCCGACTCGACGCAAGTGATTTCGAGCTCGGGAACCGCCGCGCTCGATTCCGCCGCGCTGATTGGCGCGTCGCAGCTGGTGTACGCCCCCGCCCATCGCGACGGCAAGCCCGTCGCCACGGCCTTCTACCAGCCGGTGATCTTTCGCCGGCGCCTGGCACCGGGATCCCAAATCCAGTGAAAGCGCTCGACAACATCCTCGAGGCGATCGGCCACACGCCGCTGGTCCGCCTGCGGAAGGTCACGGCCGGCATCCGCACGCCGGTCTACGGAAAAGCCGAGCACCTGAATCCGGGCAGCTCGGTGAAGGATCGTATCGGGGTGGCGATGATCGATGCCGCCGAGCGCGAGGGGCGGCTCAAGCCGGGCGGGACCATCGTCGAGGCGACGAGCGGCAATACCGGCGTCGGCCTCGCCATGGCGGCGGCAGTGAAAGGCTATCGCTGCATCTTTACCATCCCCGACAAAATGAGCGTCGAAAAGGTCCGGCTGCTCCGCGCGCTGGGCGCCGAAGTGATCGTCGTGCCCACCGCGGTGCCTAACGATCATCCCGAGTACTACGTCAACAAGGCGCGCGCCATCGTCGCGGCCACGCCCGGCGCGATCATGGCCGACCAGCACTTCAACCCGGCCAACCCCGAAGCGCACTACCGCACCACCGGCCCCGAAATCTGGGAGCAGACCGAAGGGAAGATCACGCACTTTGTCTGCTCGCCCGGCACCGGCGGGACGGTCAGCGGCGTGGGGCGCTATCTGAAGGAAAAGAATCCCGGGGTGAAGGTGGTGTGCGGCGACCCGGCGGGATCGATCTACAAGGAATACGCCGCCAGCCACCAGAAGGGCGATGGCCTGCCGTACAAGGTCGAAGGGATCGGCGGCGACAAGATCCCGACCTCGCTGCACTTCGACATCGTCGACGAATGGATCACCGTCACCGACGGCGAGTCGTTCCGGATGGCGCGGCGCTGCACGCGCGAGGAAGGGCTGTTCGTGGGCGGTTCGACGGGACTCAACGTCTTCTCGGCGCTCGACGTCGCACGCCGCGCCGACGATCCCGATGCCTGCGTGGTCACGATCCTCTGCGATTCCGGCGAGCGCTACCTCTCGAAGCTCTACGACGACAACTGGATGCGAGAGAACCAGCTCCTCGCGCAGGAGCGGGTCACGGCGGAGGCCCTGCTCGAGCACCGGCCGGCGGGACTGCCGCCGCTGGTCTCGATCCCGGCCGGCGGCACCGTGCGCCAGGCGTTGAACCTCATGAGCACCTGGGGCGTTTCCGAAGTGCCGGTGATCGACGGCACCGACTGTGTCGGCTCGTTGAGCGAAGGTTCGCTCATGAGCCGCGCGCTGGAGAACGGCAAGCTGGTCGAGAATCCGGTGGCCGAAGTGATGGGTCCGCCTTACCCCGTCGTCGACGCGATGCTGCCGCTGGAACGGCTGACGACGTTTCTTTCCCGCGAATCACCGGCGGTGCTGGTGCGGCGCGATGGAAAGATCGCGGGCATCATCACCCGCTACGACATTCTGCGCCAGGTTTCGGGAATCAAGTGAGGGTCTGCCTGCTCACCGGTGGCTCCTCGAGCGAGCGCGACGTGGCACTCGCCACCGGAGGGCAGGTCGCCGCGGCGCTCCGCGAGCGGGGCCACGCCGTCGCTACGGTGGATCTCGCGACCGGTTACATCCCCGCCGAGCTGGAGGCGTCGCTGCTTCCGGGCGGCGTCGGTCGCGAGCCGCCGGCCACCGGCAAGCTGAAGGCGCTGGAACGTGGAATGCTCACCGCGGGACTGAACGAGATCGACGCAGTCCGCCAGGCCGACGTGATCTTCCTCGCGCTGCACGGTGGCCAGGGAGAGAACGGCACGGTCCAGGCGGTGCTCGACGTGATCGGCATTCCCTATACCGGCAGCGGCGTGCTCGGAAGCGCGTTGGCATTCGACAAGGACGTCGCCAAGCACGTGCTGCGCGACGCCGGCGTGCCGGTGCCCCGCTGGATCATGGCGCCGGCCGATATTGGCCGAGTAGGCACCGAGCCGGGATTTCCCTGCATCGTGAAGCCGAGCGCCGAGGGTTCATCGGTGGGACTGACGCTGGTGCGCGTCCCTGGCGCGCTGGCCGGCGCGATCGCCATTGCTTCGCGCTACGATTCCAACGTGATGATCGAGGAGTACATCGCCGGCCGCGAGCTCACCGTGGGCATTGTCGGCGAGCGCGCCCTGCCGGTCATCGAGATCGTTTCGAAGCACGAAATATTCGATTACGAGTGCAAGTACACACCGGGAATGGCCGAGGAGTTTCCCGCTGAACTACCCTCCGAGCTTGCTGACAGACTTCAAAATGAAGCGTTGAAGGCGCACCGCGCGCTCAAGCTCGGCGGATACAGCCGGATCGACTTCCGCGCCGCGACAAACGGTGACATCTTTTGTCTGGAAGCCAATACTTTGCCCGGCATGACCGCGAACAGCCTGATTCCCAAGGGCGCCCGTGCCGCCGGGATGAGCTTCCCCGATCTCTGTGAAACCATCTGCCGTCTCGCGGTAGTGCGAGGCGGAACAAAGCATTAAGCCCGGGGATACCTCTCGCAGGTCCATGAGCTACGACCGGTCGCCGTTTTCGCTGACGCCGTGGGTGCGCCGTCTCCTCGTGGTGACGGGCATCGTCTTTTTGCTGCAACGCACGGTTTTTTACGGCGGCGGCCTTGACGAGCTCTTTCTCTTCACCCCGGCCGACATTCTGCATCGACCCTGGAGCGCGCTGACCTACGCGCTGCTCCACGAAGGCCCGCTTCACTTCTTCCTCAACATGCTGGTGCTGTTCATGTTCGGTCCGCCGGTGGAGAACCGGCTGGGCTCCAGCTCCTTCATCCGGCTGTATATCCTTTCGGCCATCGGCGGCGCGCTGCTCAGCGTCATGATGCTGCCGCTCACCGGCAATACCCAGATCATCGGCGCATCGGCCGCGGTCTACGGTGTGATGATGGGCTTCGTCCTGGAGTGGCCCGACGCGCCGGTGCTGATTTTCCCGCTGCCCGTTCCGGTGAAGGCCAAGTGGTTGGTGATTTTCGTCGCCGCCTTTTCGCTGGTTTCCGGCCTCTTGCAGGTCGGCGACCACGTGGCGCATTTCGCGCACCTCGGCGGATTCGGTGCGGCGTTCCTGTATCTGCGTGGCGGACAGCTGCTCAGCCGGCCGCGCGCGATGCGTCCCACCGAGCGATCGCCCGCGGTGCTGGGTGCGTCACGGCCTGGTGCCAGCGATGGAATCCATCAAGCCGACTACGCCTCGCCGATCCCGCCGCGCCCCACGCCCGACGCGACGGTGAAGGCCGAGGTGGACCGCGTGCTCGACAAGATTTCGCAACGCGGGATGCATAGCCTGACGCCTGAGGAACGCCGGTTCCTCGACGAGATGAGCAAGAGGTTCCGACAGGACCGCTGAGTGCTCCCTCTCGCGCTCTGCCTCGCAGTGGCCGCCGCGCCGAGATGTAGCGAAGCACAGCTTCAAGACGTTCCACAGTCCAACACGCGCACCTCCCAGACCCCCGCGCAGAGCCGCGACACGCTCTACGCGCGCGCCGCCGCGCTGCTGACCGCCCGCAAGCTTCCCGAAGCGCGGCAGATCGCCGAAGACCTTCAGGATCGCAATCCCGACGATGTCCAGGTTCTGACACTTCTGGCGCGCATCCACCTCGCCTGGCCGGTGGTCGGCCGCTTCGAAGCCGAATCGCTGTTGCGCCGCGCCGCCAAGCTTGCTCCCGGCGATCCCGAGCCGCTCTACTACCTCGGACTGGTCGGGCAGGCGCTGGGCAGCGACGACGGCGAGCACATCGCCCGCAACGGATTCGTTCCCGTGCTGACGATGAACCCCGACTATCGCGATACCTGGAACCGATGGACGACGCTCTACCGCAGCTCCGGCGAACGGCGCGCCGCGATCGCCGCGCTCGAGCATCACAGCGGAAGCTGGGACGCTGACTACTGGCGCGGGCTGCTGCTGGTCGAGCAGGAGCGTTACGACGACGCCGAGCTGGTACTCGGCGACGTCATCCAGCGGCGCCCGGATGACCCCGGTCCGTGGGCCTGGCTGGCGCGCTCGCGCTTCGCCGCCGGCCGCGAAGTGGAAGCGAGCGACGCCTACGACCACGCCATCCGCAACGCGGCGCGGGACACCGGCGCGGTGCTGTGGCGGCAGATCCGCGGCATCGCCAGCGAAAAGGAGCGTCGCGATTGGATTGCGACGCCGCCCGAGCAGCGCGCCGCGTTTTACCGGCGTTTCTGGGCCGGCCGCAATCCCGATCTCACCGCGCTGGTCAACCCGCGGCTCGCCGAGCACTTCAAGCGGCTGGCCCAGGCGCGCCAATACTATCAGCTGCTCCATCCAGCATCCCGGTACTTTCACTCGCGAATTTTCCGGGCGCTGGCAGGCGGTGTCGGACCGATGCCGGGAGGACTCGAAGGGGCCGAGGCGCGCGCGGTCAACGCGCAATGCAACGCGCACCTCATCGGCGCGAGGGACACCGCGCTGCTCGCCGGACTGCGACCTCGCCTTGCCGATGAGTCCGACACGCTCCAGAACCTCGAGGATGGTCTCGACGACCGCGGCCGGATCTTCCTGCGGCACGGCGCGCCGACTTACCGCGTCGCGGGGAGCCTGGGCGACGAAACCTGGTGCTATATCAACCCCGATGGATCGGTGTTGCGGGTGAGCTTCGTGCGGCATACCGGTGGTTACGGCGTCAGCGGCGACATGGTGGTGACGCCGCTGGTGAGCGGCGAAGCCGAATCGGCTGCGTTGCTCCTTTCCACCGATGAGAGCTCCCTGCCGAACACCCTGGGATTCACCTTCTGGCCAGCCGCCTTCCGCGCCGCGGATCGCTGGCGAACAGAGCTGATGATCCTTCCTGACTCGCTGGCGGCCATCGCCACGCTGCTCAATAGCGAGGGCGAGGAAGTTGCCCGCGACACCGCCACCGGCCGACCACTCCACCTGGTCGCACAGCCGGGGGAATACCTGCTGCTGCTCAATGGCCGGATCGGGACGCAACGAGGGCGCTATCGTACCAGCATCTTCCTGCCCGACTACGGCGTCGACGCGCCGGCGGTCTCCAGCATGCTGCTCGCTTCGGGGACCCTGCCGCCCGATCGCGACACCCTGGCGAACGCCGCGCCCCACGGCCTGGTCCTTCCCGCCAGCGAGCCGCTGCGGGTGTACGCGGAGCTGTACAACATGGGCCGGCGTGACAGCGTCTCACGCTATGTCGCCGAGTATCGCTTCGAACGCATGGACGGGCTGATCCTGCGCCGCGGCAAGCAGCGGACCACGACGGTGAGCTTCCCGCGCGAAGTGCGCTTCACGCCGCGCATCGTCGAATCGCTGACGATCGATCCCGGCCGGTTGCCGCCGGGACGTTACCGCCTGATTCTCGAAGTCAACGACGAAATTCGCGGCCAGCGGGCGAGCAGTGCGCTGATCGAGTTCCGGTTGCGCTGACTCGACACTTGTTCACGGTGCGCGATCTCCCCAGATTGTTCGCCGGCTGTGATCATCAATCTCGTTCCTGAATTCCAAGCCGTCCTCGCGTCTGCCGATCCGGAAGACGCCTACCGCAGCTACCTCGATCGTCACCGCGCCGTCCTCGAGTCCTACTGGCACAACTACGTCATCGATCTCGGCGCTCCGGCTGCGGACGACGTGATTCGGATGGCGTTGCGCGCCGACCGGCGTGACGCCGACCGCCTGAAAGACCTCGACCTGGAGCGGGTCGCCGCCGAGGCGCTCGACGCGGTGTCCGCGGTGCTGGAATCCGATGTCGAGCTGGACTGCTACCTGATGATCGGGGTTGGTGCGGCCAACGCCGGCGAGCTGGTGATCGGCGGTCGCGGCGCGGTATTCATCTGCCTCGAGCACTTCACCGGGCGCCCCAATGCCGAGACCTTCGGCCTCGGCCTGGATCCGGCGCTGCTGCCGCTGTGGATTGCGCACGAAGTCGCGCACGTGGTCCGCTATTGCTCGCCCGCGAGCCGCGCAGACCTCCGGCGCCTCATCGGCGAGTCGGCGGGCACCTACGATTGCTGGGAACTGGCCAGCCGCGCCAGCTTGCGCGAGCTGCTCCTCAACGAGGGTGTCGCCGTGCACACCTCGCGGGCGGTCATGCCGGGCCGGCCCGACGAGGACTACCTGGGGTTCTCGCGGCGGCAGTATCACCGGCTCCGCGAGCAGGAGGCCTTTCTTTTCCGGACGGCCCTGCCGGAGCTGGACCACACCGGGCTCGGGCTCCGGCTTCGGTATCTGACTGGCGGACTGGCGCCCACGGCACGCCAGGTCCAGGGTCGCGTTCTCCCGGAACGCTCCGGTTACTACCTCGGCGCACGGATGTCGGAGCCGCTGGTCAACCAGCTCGGCGTCGCCTACGCGGCGCGGGCGGGGGCCTTGGAATTCGCTCTCGCCGAAGACGGCGAGCGGGAGCGGGCTGCCAGCGCATGAAGAAGCCGGCATCGGAACGGAGGGCCAATCGCGAGCTGCGCGAGGTGCTCGACGAGCTGGTCGAGCATGTGCGTCACGTGGCGCGGAGCGTCCGAACGATGTCGCAACAGGAGCTGGAGTATTCGCAGGAGCGTCTCGAGTGGCTGGCCGAGGAGATCTGGCGGGCCGCGCTCGAGAATCGCGAGCAGGGACCTACGGCTTCGTCGTAGAAACCTGGCGGCGCGCCATTTCCTCGCGCCGCGACTTGTTGATCAGGTACTGCTGTGGCAGGCTCACCAGGTTCGACACCGCGTAATACAGGTTCAATCCCGACGCGAAGCGCAGGAACAGCACCGTCATCATGATGGGCATGGTGTACGTCATCATCTTGGCCTGCGGGTTCGGCGGC
>DASXPG010000079.1:0-9843 GCA_036493755.1 Gemmatimonadales bacterium | reverse complement strand
AGCAGGGTTATCGCCCAGTAGGCATCGAGCACCAGGATCATCGCGGCGCTGTAGACCACGGTTTTTGTCGTGGCGCTGCCGACCCCTTCGGCGCCGCCGCGCGCCTGAAAGCCAAGGAAGCAGCCGATCAGCGTGATGATCAGGCCGAATGAGGAGGACTTGATGAGGCCGTACTGCCAGTCGAAGTTGGTATAGAACTTCATGAGACCGCTGAGAAATTCGTTGGTCGAAAGCGGCAGCAAGGTGATCGCCGCGAGCCATCCCGAGAGCAGCCCCATCGCCATGGAGAACGCCACGATCACCGGGAACATCAGCATTCCGGCGAGGACCCTCGGCAGCACCAGGTACGCGTACGGGTTGTAGGCGAGCGTTTCCAGCGCATCGACCTGCTCGGTGACGCGCATCGTCCCCAGCTCGGCCGCCATCGTCGCCCCCACCCGGCCCGCCAGCGCCAGCGCGGTCAACACCGGGCCCAGCTCCAGCATGAGCGTCTTGCCGACCAGCGTCCCGACGAGATAGAGCGGGACCGCGCCGGTGAAGGTGTACGAGGCGAGCAGCGCCAGGACGATGCCGGTGAAGGCGGCGATGAAGAGGCTGATCGGAAGCGAATCGACGCCGATCTTCCGCATCTGTTGCGCGACGACGCGGGTCCAGGTGTGCACGTCCGGCAGGGCCCTCGCGGTATCGGCCAGAAAAAGGCCGAATCGCCCGAATCCTGCGACCGCAGTCGTGGTCCGCCGTCCCATGGCCGCGAGCACGGGCGAGAAGATACGGCTTGGAGGCGGCAAGGCGGTAGGGCGGCAGGTCACAAACCTTGTCCCGCCGTCGGGACCCAGCCGGCTCTTGCGTCCCGGGCCCGCGAGGCAGACTATCTGTCGTGCAACGCTTCGACCTCGGTACAATCGACTACGCCATCCTGGCCCTCTATTTCGTCTTTGTGCTGGGGATCGGCTGGGTCCTGCGCCGCGGCGTAAAAAGCAGCCAGGATTTCTTCCTCGCGGGCCGATCCATTCCTACCTGGATCGCCGGCCTCGCCTTCCTTTCGGCCAACCTGGGCGCCCAGGAAGTCATCGGGATGGGGGCGTCGGGCGCGAAGTACGGCATGATGACGAGCCACTTCTACTGGGTGGGCGCCATCCCCGCGATGGTCTTCGTCGGCATCTTCATGATGCCCTTCTACTATGGATCGCGGGCCCGGTCGGTCCCCGAATACCTCAAGCTCCGCTTCGACGAGAAGACCCGCGGCTTCAACGCCATGACCTTCGCGGTCATGACGGTTTTCTCTTCGGGAATCTCGATGTACGCGCTGGCCAAGCTGCTGGAGCTGGTGCTGGGCTGGAATTTCAACGCCAGCGTGGTGGGATCGGCGATCATCGTGCTGGTCTACATCTTCCTCGGCGGCCTCACTTCCGCGATCTACAACGAGGTTCTCCAGTTCTTCCTCATCGTGCTGGGCTTTCTCCCGTTGACGCTGCTCGGCCTCAAGGATGTCGGAGGCTGGTCCGGGCTCACGGCCAAGCTGGCGACCGTTTCGACCCACGCCGGCTTCGCGGCGGGCGCCATGACGCATGCCTGGAGCCATCTCGATTCGGCCAGTTCGAATCCGATGGGCGTCGAATGGTTCGGGATGGTGATGGGGCTGGGATTCGTACTGTCCTTCGGCTACTGGTGCACCGACTTCCTCGTGGTGCAGCGCGCCATGGCCGCGGAGTCCATGACCGCGGCGCGCCGGACCCCGCTCCTCGCCGCGATTCCCAAGATGCTCTTCCCCGCGCTGGTGATTCTGCCGGGGATGATCGCCATCGCCCTCCAGACCTCGCACGGCTCGCTGCTTCCCACCGGCGCCGACGGGACGCCTAACTACAACCTCGCGGTCCCGGTGATGCTGGCGCACTACCTGCCGTCGGGACTCCTGGGGCTGGGTCTCACCGCGCTGATGGCCTCGTTCATGTCGGGGATGGCGGGGAACGTCACCGCGTTCAATACCGTGTGGACCTACGACATCTACCAGTCATACATCAAGCCGGGCCAGTCGGACCAGCACTATCTCCGGATGGGCCATTTCGCGACGGTCTTCGGCATCCTGCTCAGCGTCGCGGCGGCCTACGCCACGACCCGCTTCAACAACATCATGGACATGCTCCAGCTGGTGTTCGCCTTCGTGAACGCTCCGCTCTTCGCCACCTTCCTGCTGGGGATGTTCTGGCGCAAGACCACCGGTCACGGCGCCTTCTTCGGGCTCCTGATCGGCACGCTGGCCGCCGCGGTGCACCACGGACTGGTGCTCCCGCACGGCGCCGTGCCGGGGCTCAAGGGCGGCTTCCTCGGCACTGTGCTGCACACCTACCCGAGCGAGATGGCGCAGAATTTCTGGACCGCGATCTTTGCCTGGAGCGCCTGCTTCCTCGCGACCATCGCGATCTCGCTGGTCACGACGCACCACAAGACCGATGACGACCTGAAGGGACTGGTCTACTCGCTCACGCCGCGAGTGGTCGATCGCGATCAGCCCTGGTTCAAGCGTCCGGCCATTCTCGGCATCATCGTGCTGGCGATGACGCTCGTCCTCAACATCATTTTCTGGTGATCGCGCGATGAACCTCGACCTCCGCCTTCCCATCGGGCTGATGTTCACGATCTTCGGCGTGGTCCTCAGCATCTACGGACTCATGTCGAACCGAGCAACGTACGCCCGCTCACTCGGCATCAACGTGAATCTCTGGTGGGGGCTGGTACTGCTGGTGTTCGGCGCCGTGATGCTCGGCCTGGCCATGGCCGCAAGAGGAAACAAGCCCCATTCCGGTTCCTGATGTTCCATACCGCCCCTGCCAATGGATGAGCTGAAGGATCTGCACGCCCTCGCCGACGCGATGGGCGTACTCACCCGCTACACCGATGGCCTGGCCCGGAAAATCGCGGTCGGACCGGAGACGCTGATCCGCGTCTGCTCGGCACTCGGCGCCCCGGTCACCTCGCCTAACGATGCGGCGGAAGCGCTCCGCGCCTTCCAGGCGGCGAAGAAAACCCGCCGGCTGCCGCAGGTGATCGTCGCCTGGGACGGCGTTCTGCCCGTCCTCGACGGCATTCCGTACGCCGATCTTCGTCTGGAAAACGGCGACACGGCCCGCATCGAGCCCGGCGCGGCACACCCGCCGGCCCTGCCCTCCGGCTATCACCGCCTGACGATCGAGACGGCGAGCGGCGTGGAAACCGCGACGATCATGTCCGCGCCGGTCCAGGCGTGGCGGCGGGCCGGCCATCACAAGAGCTGGGGGATCGGTACCCAGCTCGCGGCGCTGCGGTCGGCCCGCAGCCGCTCCTTCGGAGATTTGCGCGACCTCGAGTCGGTCTGCCACTGGCTCGGTGATCACGGCGGCGACCTCGTCGTCGCGCTCCCGCTCCACCCGACGTTCAATACCGCGCCCGCCGAGCCGAGTCCGTATTCACCGGTGAGCCGCCTGTTCTGGTCCGAGCTGATGCTCGACCTGGAGAGCGCCCATCATCCGACCGGGCCGCACGCCACGCTCGACGTGACGCGGGCGCACACCGAGGTGTGTGCGGCGCTGTCGAGTCATGAGCGGCCCGATCCCTCGCTGCTCGACGACGAGCTGCTGAGTTACGCGCGCTATCGCGGCGCGCAGGCGCGTCTGGGCCGGAACTGGCGCGACTGGCCCGCCGAGGCGCGGGCCGGCACGCTCACCCCCGATGTGGTCGACGCGAACGAAGAGCGCTTCCACCTCGTCGCGCAAACCATGGTTCGCCGCCAGCTCCGTGAGCTCAAGGAGCGCGTCGAGGCGCGCGGCGTCCGGCTCGGCCTCGACCTCGCCGTCGGCGTCCATCCCGACGGCTACGACCCCTGGTCGCGGCAGACCCTCTTCGCCGATGGCATGTCGGTGGGCGCGCCCCCCGACGCGGGATTTCCCAGCGGGCAGGACTGGGGTTTTACGCCGGTGCTGCCGGAAGCGTCGCGCCAGAGTGGACACCGCTACCTCTCGCAGTCGCTCGCGCCCCTGGCCGAGCTGTCCGGTGTCCTGCGCATCGATCACATCATGGCATGGACGCGGCTCTACTGGATTCCTCACGGTTTGAGGCTCGACCAGGGGACCTACGTTTCGTATCCCGCCGAAGAGCTGTTCGCGGTGCTGGTGCTCGAGTCGGTGAAGCACCAGTGCGAGGTGGTCGGCGAGAATCTCGGAACTGTCCCGCCCGAGATCGGGCAGGCGTTGCCACGGCACCGGATCTGGGGGATGTACCTGGCGCAGTTCCAGGCATCGGCGGATGAGCCCTTCGCGCCCCCAAAATCGGCCGACGTCGCGCTCGTGGGCACCCACGACACGCCGACCTTCGCCGGCTGGCTCGAAGGGACCGACATCGCCGACCGGGTGGAGTGCGGTCTCCTCGCCGAGAGCGCGGTGCCGGTGGTCGAGGCCGAGCGAGCCGCGGCCGTCAAGCGGCTGGTGAAAGGGCTGGGAGGGAACATCAGCGACCCGCGCGCGCTGCTCGGCGCGCTGCTGGAATGGTTAGGCAGGTCCGAGAGTCCGCTGGTGATCGACTGGATCGAGGACTTCTGGCTCGAGCGGACCAACGTCAACGTCCCGGGCACACGATCGACCCAGCGGCCGAACTGGCAGCGGCCGATGGCGATGCTGCTCGAGGATATCTTCTCCGACAAGGACATCGACGCATTGCTTGCGCGTCTGAATGCCGCGAGGCGCGCCCACCCATGAATTCCGGAACCGCCATGCCGATGACGACCCGTCCCAAGCCGCAGCTGAGCTTCTGGCAGATCTGGAACATGAGTTTCGGATTCCTGGGGATCCAGTTCGGCTTCGCACTACAGAACTCGAACGTGAGCCGGATCTTCGAGACCCTCGGCGCCAAGGTCGACGATATCCCGCTGCTGTGGATCGCGGCTCCGGTGACCGGGCTCCTGGTCCAGCCGGTCATCGGCTACTTCAGCGACCGGACCTGGGGGCGGCTCGGCCGCCGGCGCCCGTACTTTCTGACCGGTGCCATCCTGGCGTCGCTGGCCCTCGTCATCATGCCGAACTCGCCCGCGCTGTGGATGGCGGCCGGGATGCTCTGGATCATGGACGCTTCCATCAACATCTCGATGGAGCCCTTCCGCGCCTTCGTCGGCGACAACCTGCCCGCGGCGCAGCGCGTCACCGGCTTCGCGATGCAGAGCTTCTTCATCGGCACCGGCGCCGTGGTCGCATCGATGCTGCCGTGGATGCTCACCAACTGGCTCGGCGTGGCCAACGCCGCCGCCCCCGGCGGCATCCCGGATTCGGTGCGCTGGTCGTTCTACCTCGGCGCCGCGGTCTTCTTCGTCGCGGTGTTGTGGACCGTCATGAAGTCCCACGAGTATTCGCCGGAAGAAGCGGCATCATTCTCGGAGAACCAGACCCGGGAAGGCCAGGTCCGCGAGCAGCGGACGGCGGCGGAGTTCACGGCCAACGGCGGAAAGCAGGTGCGCCTCGGAGGAGTCCTCGTCGCCGTAGGATTGCTCTTGAGCGCGTGGCTGGCCAGCGCGATGTACCGATCGGTCGCCCCGAAGAACGACCTGCTCGGCCTCATGATCCTCGCGGTCGGTATCGGCGTGGTCGGCCTGCTGCTCGTCGCCGGCGGGCTGATGCAGCGCGCGGGCCGCTACGACAACGGCTTCATCACCATCCTGAACGATTTCATCGACATGCCGCAGACCATGAAGCAGCTGGCCTGGGCGCAGTTCTTCTCATGGTTCGCGCTCTTCGCGATGTGGATCTACACCACGGCGGGTGTCACCAGCCACGTCTATCACACCACCGACACCGCGTCCGCGCTCTACAACGAGGGGGCCAACTGGGTGGGCGTCGGTTTCGCCACCTACAACGGCGTGGCGGCACTCGTGGCGTTCGCGATTCCACCCCTGGCCCGGTGGTCGAGTCCCCGGGTGGCGCACATCATCTGCCTCATCTGCGGGGCGATCGGGCTCTTCTCGATCTACTTCATCCCCTCCCCGACCTGGCTGCTCGGCTCGATGGTCGGTGTAGGGATCGCCTGGGCCAGCATCCTGGCGATGCCGTACGCCATCCTGACCGGCTCGCTGCCGCCCTCGAAGCTCGGCTATTACATGGGGGTCTTCAATTTCTTCATCGTGATTCCGCAGATCGTCGCGGCGGCGCTGCTGGGATTCTTCGTGGGGCACTTCTTCGGCGGACAGGCGATCTACGCCATGCTGATCGGCGGCGTGTCGCTGCTGCTGGCGGCGGTGCTGATGCTTCGCGTCAAGGACGCCGAGAGCTCGAGGATTCCCCGTACGGGGTGACGGTCGACGGTTGACGGTCGACTGTGAACTGTTAACCGTTAACCGGCCCAGCTAGCGGCCGGCTCCAAACAAGAAGGTGAGCGGATCATCCAGCCGCGCGCGCCACGCCGCCTCGTTGTGCGTCGCGCCTTCGTAGCGCCGCATCACGAAGTCGCGGCCCTCCACCAGCCCCTGCCGAAGCAGCCAGCGCCGCGCGATCTCTTCGGTCGGGCCGAAGGTCGAATCGATTCCCATCGTTCCGTAGTCGAACCAGTAGCGGGCGTGCGGCGGCGGCTTCAGGCCGTTGGCGATATCGTGCACGATGTAGGGCACCGTGTCGGGATGCATGGCCGCCGGCCCTCCGAACAACTGCTGGCTCCACGCCTCCGACAGCAGGAAGGGAGTGGAGATGCAGCCGCACGCCCCGAAGACCTCGGGGTGATACGTGACCAGGTAGAACGACAGAATGCCGCCCATGGACGAGCCCATCACGGCAGTATTGGCCGGTCCGGTACGCGTGCGGAACTCACGGTTCACCCGCGGCATCAGCTCCTCGATCAGGAAACGCGCGTATTGCGGCGCGCCGTGCCAAGGCGAGTACTCGAAGCTCCGTCGCGGTGAGTTCCAGACGCCGACCACGATGATCGGCGGAATGACGCCGCGCCGCACCAACCTCATGACCGATTCGTCCACGCCCCAGTCCACGCCGGTGAAGCTGAGCCTTGGATCGAAGAGATTCTGCCCGTCCGCCATGTAGAGCACGGGGTAGCGTGTGGCGGTCGCGGTATCGTACTCCGGCGGCAGCCAGACCTCGACGTTGCGATCCGGTCCGAGAAATGCCGAGTGGACGTCGCGCCAGTAGACCAGCGTTCCGAGTACGCCCGACCCGCGCCAATCGGCGAGAAAGTCGACCGAATCCTGATTGAACCGCGGGATTTCGAATGCGACGGCGGTATCGCGCGAGGCAACGAGCCGCGAGTCATCGGGAATGGAACCGTCGGCATTGAGCGCCTGCCGGTTCCAGCTGCCCAGCGTGAACTTGAACTTGAAGGCGCTGTCCCGGGGCACCACGACGCGGACCTGCCGGCCCCGTCCTTCGCCGTCCATGCGTTTGCCGTCGGGACGCCACGGACCCAGTTCGGCGAGATTGCCGGTGAGATAGACCGGTCCAGTGCCCTCGGGCACGCGCGCGCGAATCGTGACGGCACAGCATGGCGTGGCCTGCGCGACGGCGCGGCCCGGCAGGGCGAGAAGTCCGGCGAGTACGGCGGCGATGGCGCGCATATCCCAACGTAACCGGATCATGGGGCGCCGAACACCGAAGCCGCGGGCAGGACATTGCCGCCCGCGTCAAAGAGCGCGAGCGACCCGCCGGCCCAGGCAAAGAGCCCGGAGACCTGGATCGACTCGGGATACCACCAGATCACACCGGCGCCCCGCGAGTCCGGCACGGCCGCGACGGCGCCCAGCAGATCGGCGAGAAACTGCCGCTGGCCGCCCGGCGTCGCGGGCCACGCCATGAGCGCCCTGTTGGACACCATCGACTCCCAGCCGCCGGCACGCCACGGATACTCGGTCTCCACCACCAGGATCGGCTTGCCATATCGTTCGGCGGCGGCATCCATGTTGGTCCGCAGGGCGTCGAGCGTCCCATGCCACCAGGGGTAGTAGCTGAGCCCGATCAGGTCGAACGGCACCCCGGCGGCGGTGATGTGGTCGAAGAACCACTGGGTCCCGCCGAGATTGTCGCCTAACGAGTAGTGGATGAGCGTGCGGACCGAGTCGCCGGGGGCGAGGGCGTCGTGGACGCCGCGAATGCCGGCCTTGAGCAAGCGGGTGAAGCGGTCCCATTGCGCCGTGGTGTCGCCGGTGCCGGTGAGCTGGCCCACCGGCCAGAGCATGCCGGCATCCACTTCGTTCCCGACCTGCACCATGTCGGGCAGAGCCCCGGCGGCCTTCATCGCGCCCACGGCGCCCGAGGTGTACGTCTCGACCCGCTCCTCCAGACTGTCAGGAGGAAGCCCGGTCCAGGCGGCCGGCGTGGCCTGGTGTCCGGGATCGGCCCAGGTGTCGGAATAATGGATGTCCAGGAGGAGCCGGGCGCCGGCCGCCTTGACGCGCTTGCCCATCCGGATGGTATACGCGAGATCGTTGACCTGGACGTCGCTGTCGTTCGGATTGACGAAGAGGCGGAGCCGGAAGATGTTCGCGCCGTGGGCGTGCAGAATCGCGATCGCGTCGCCCGCGGTGCCGCCGTCCTTGAAGACGCCGCCCGCCTGCTCGATCCGCTCCAACGCCGAGACGTCGGCGCCGACCAGCATCCCGCCCGCCGCACCAACCTCCACGGGCGACGAGCCGCACGCCGCCAGGACCAGCGCCAGCACCCCGGCGAGCAGGCCGGTGCGCCATGTTGAATCGGGCTGGCGGCCCGGTGCCTTACGGGTAATCATTGGGGATGCGCTACTCCTCGATGCTGTTGATCGCCGCGCTCGCCGTCACCCAGGGTTGCCGTCACCACACCAATGACGACCGGGCAATTTCACCCAAGGCCGGACTCCCGGTCGAGGTGCTCGTCACCAACCACTACTCGACCGACATGCAGGTCGTCGCGGTCGGATCGGGGATCAACTATCCCCTGGGGACCGTGGCGCCTGAGATGTCGGGGCATTTCATCCTGCCGCAGGCGCTGGTCATCGGCACCGGCCGCATCGAGTTCGTGGCGCAGCCCGCCGGCGTCGGGCCGCTGGCGCATTCCGGCTACGTGATGGTCACGCCCGGGAACGTGGTCGAATTCGTCATCGGCGCGCAGCTCTTCAACAGCTCCGCGACGGTCCACACGTCGCACTAGCCGCCTAACGGGCATCCGCCCGGGCCACACCGCCGAAAGTCAGGGTCACCGCTTCGATCTCGACACCGGCCTGGCCCGGACCCGGTGACGCGCCCGGCTCCCGCCGCAACGACAACTGCAACCGTTCCAGATGGTCCAGCCGCGGATGGTCGCCCGGGCCGCCCCGCCCCGCCGCCGGCGACACCCAGTAGTTCCATTCGCCGGGGAATCCCTCCGGCAACAGTGCCCCGCGGCCCGCGCTGAGGGTGACTAGCGGCACGTTGTAGTCATGCCAAAGCGAGTCGACCTCCAGCTCATTCGTCCAGCTCGTCCCGTCATCCTCCATCAGCGTGACATGCAGCACCTGGCTCAGCCCGATGCCGCGCAGCCGCACATGAATCGCGTCGGCGCCCGTGATGGTCTCCAGACGCGCTCGCACTCGGTCCTGCACCACCAGCGATGCGGTGTAGTCGAGCACCGCGCCACCGCTTGGGTAAACCGGCAGCTCGAGATGGAAGACCGGATGCCCCGTCTCAGCGGAAACCCCGAGGCGAAAGAGGCCGCGCCGCCCCGTGTCTCCGATGCGGGTGAAGGCGAGCCGCGGCGCATCGGCGCCGGGATCGAAAAGGACCAGCGGCGTCCGCGCGCCGGCGACCTCGAGCGGCCAGCTCAAAGGTCCGTAGTAGCTCCAGTCGTAGGGCCGGCCAGGCACGTCGGATGGATAGGT
>DASXPG010000078.1:0-5026 GCA_036493755.1 Gemmatimonadales bacterium | reverse complement strand
CACATCAAGCCGGCTCTCTCTCTGCTGAAAGTCTCCGGCGATTCCCAGGCTACACTGCCGCACGGCGCCGTCCCCGACCCGCTGGTGGTGCGCCTGGTCGACTCGGGCGGCCGGCCGCTGCCCGGAATACCAATCACCTGGTCTCACGACCTGGACGGTCGCTTCGAGCTGGACACCAGCCGGACCGATGCCGGCGGTTATGCATCCGCTCTCTGGGTGCTTGGCCAGAGCGAGAACGCCTATCATGCGACGGCACGCCTCAATTCCCTGAGCGCCAGCTTCATGGCTCGCGCGCAAACCGCCGGCCTCAGCCTTGGCATGGAGCCACCCGCGGTCACCTTCTCCTCGTTAGGCGACACGGCCGCCGTGCGCATCCGCATGGCCGTCGCGGGGGGCACCACGATCTATCCCGCCATTCGCGGGATGGCTCCGGTGGTCGGCGCCGGATACGCGACGGTCTACAACCGGGGATCCTCGCTCCTGCTCCAGGCGGCCCACCAGGGGTCGGTCTCCCTGTCCGTGCCATTCGGGGATCTTCACCTCACTTACACCGTGACGGTGCAGCAAATCTCCGTCGGACTGGGCATCGTTCGCCTCGACCAGCCGGGGGGTCGC
Organism: Gemmatimonadales bacterium; assembly: GCA_036493755.1. Classification (GTDB taxonomy): domain Bacteria; phylum Gemmatimonadota; class Gemmatimonadetes; order Gemmatimonadales; family JACORV01; genus DASXPG01. The sequence continues at coordinate 4,411 of DASXPG010000078.1, read as the reverse complement.
GGCGATACGATCATGGTGGGGGCCGGCGCCCCGGCGTTACTGGCCGCCGTCGCGACCGACGCGCGCGGTAACCCGATCCCGGGAACGCAGGCACCCGGCCCGGTAACCTGGTCGGTGAGCGATTCCTCGGTGTTGACCGTCGACAACACCGGCCAGGCGATTCCCGGCGCGGACGGCCGCGCCACGGTCAACGTAAGCAGCGGCGGTCTCACGGCGCATCAGCCTTCGCGGGTCTGGACCCTGCGGGCGGCGCAGATCGCGAGCTCGCCCGATCATACCTGCGCGCTGCTGACCGACGGCGAGCTGGCCTGCTGGGGGTCGCGGACCTGGGACTTCGGCACGGGCATCAACGGACCGAGCATTGTGACGCCGGAGCTGACGAACTTCGGCATCTTCACCTCGATTACGATCGCCTATGATCACGCCTGCGGCATCCGGCCGGACCAGAGCGCCTGGTGCTGGGGCGCAAATACTCTGGGCCAGCTCGGCACCGGGCTCCGGTACGACAGCATCGGCGTTCCCCAGCCGGTCGCCGGCGGGTTCAAGTTCTCCTCGCTCGTCTCGGGCTACGGCGATACCTGCGGGCTCACGGTGACCGGCAAGGCGTACTGCTGGGGAATCGGCAACTACGGCCTGCTCGGCAACGGCACCCTCGGGACGATGGGGTGTGGACCCTACCAGAGCTGCACTGCGGCGCCGGTCGCGGTGAATAGCGGAGTGAGCTTCACGCAGCTCACCGCCATCGGGCAGGCGGTTTGCGGACTGAGCAGCGACGGCTCGGCTTTCTGCTGGGGCTGGAATGGCGAAGGCGAGCTGGGCAGTCCGAAGGTCGGATGCCTGGCCTATCCCGGAGATTCGTTAGGCAACCATGACTACTGCAGCCTCACCCCGGTTGCCGTCCAGGGCGGCCTGCACTTCGGCAGCCTCGGCGCGTCGATCGAATCCACCTGCGGCGTCGCGCTGGACGGCGCGGCCTGGTGCTGGGGCCAGGGACTGGGGGACGCCGTCCCGACGGCGTTCGATACCGGCGCTCGCTTCGCATCGATCGCGGCCGGATCGGGAAATGTGGTGGATATCTGCGGGATCCTGCAGGACGGCTCGGCGTATTGTCTCGGAACCGGCGGTTTGGTGGCCGTGCCCGGTGGATTGCGCTTCAGCAGTCTGAGCACCGATGTGTCCATCTGCGGAATCGCGACCGATGCCTACGTCTACTGCTGGCCGCAAGGGGCATCGCCGGTACGCGTCGCCTATCAGCGTTAGGCGTCGTCTTTCGCCCAGGCCAGCGTCGCCCGCACGGCGCGCCGCCACTGCCTCCACTCCGCTTCGGGCCGCGCTCCGGGCTTGAACTCGTCGTACTTCCGGGAGCCGACGAATTCCTGCGCGGATTTCCAGACGCCCGTGGCCAGACCCGCAAGGCCCGCCGCGCCTGACGCCGTGCTCTCCAGCATGTCGGGACGGCGGACCGGCACGCCGAGGAGGTCCGCCTGGAACTGCATCAACCAGCTGTTGGCCGTGGCGCCGCCATCCACTTTGAGGTCGCCGAGCTTGAGGCCGGCGTCGGCGATCATCGCCTCGAGCACTTCCCGGCTTCCGAACGCCATCGACGCCAGCGCCGCGCGGACCAGGTGCGCCTTGCCCGAGCCCCGGGTCAGGCCGAAGATCGCGCCCCGCGCCTCGGGCTCCCAGTGCGGCGCGCCCAGGCCGGTGAGGGCGGGGACGAAGGTCACACCGCCGTCATCGGCGACGCTCCTGGCGAGCGCTTCGGTTTCCTTCGCCTGAGCGATGAGGCCGAGCCCGTCGCGTAGCCACTGCACCGCCGCCCCCGCGATGAACACCGAACCCTCGAGGGCGTAGACGGCCGCGCCGGTTTCGTCGCAGGCGATCGTGGTGAGCAGCCCGCTGCGGCTCTTCACCCGCTCCGCGCCGGTGTTGAGGAGCAGAAACGCCCCGGTGCCGTAGGTGTTCTTGGCCGTTCCCGGCGCGAAGCATCCCTGGCCGAACAGCGCCGCCTGCTGGTCGCCGGCGATTCCCGCGATGGGGATCTCGTGCCCGAACCATTCGGCATCGGCAAGCCCGAAGATTCCCGACGACGGCTTCACCTCCGGCAACATTTCTCTCGGCACATTGAAGAGCTTCAGCAGCTCATCGTCCCAGTCCCTGGCGTCGATGTTGTAGAGCATGGTCCGCGAGGCGTTGCTGGGATCGGTGACGTGGGCGCGCCCGCGGGTCAGCTTGTGGACCAGCCAGCTGTCCACGGTGCCGAAGCGCGCGCCGGCGGGCCGCCTCAATTTTTCCAGGAGCCATTCGATTTTGCTGGCGGAGAAGTAGGGGTCGGGAATCAGCCCGGTGCGGGCCTTGATCATCTCCGGATCGAGCTGGCGGCAGCGCTCGGCGGTGCGGCGATCCTGCCAGACGATGGCACGGTACAGCGATTGCCCGCTGGTGCGGTCCCAGAGTACGGCGGTCTCGCGCTGGTTGGTTATGCCGATGGCCGCGACGTCGCGGCGGCTGATGCGGGCGCTGCCGAGGGCTTCGCGCGCCGCGGCGAGGGTGATCTGCCAGATCTCTTCGGGATCGTGCTCGACCCAGCCGGGCTGGGGGAAATGCTGACCCAGCTCGCGATAGCCGCGCCCCAGGACCTTTCCGGAGGGGTCCAGGACCAGCGCCGTCGAGCCGGTCGTTCCCTGATCAAGCGCGAGCACCAGCGACATGTAGATTCACTAAATGACCACTTCCGTGGGCTTCATGCCAGACCTCGCGCGGCTGGAACGCGACGTGCGCCGCCTCTCCGTCGTACGGCATGCGACCGCCGACCCGGCGGCGCTCGATCTAGCCGCCGATTTCATCGCCGAAGAATTGCGCCAGTCGGGCCTCGGCGTGGAGCGCCAGAGCTTCCCGTGGAAGGGCGAAGACTTCCACAACGTGGTCGGAATCCGCGAAGGCACCGACCATTCGCGCCCCTGGATCGTGGTGGGCGCGCACTTCGATTCGACGCCGCACACGCCCGGCGCCGACGACAACGCCAGCGGCGTCGCCGCGATGCTGGAGATCGCCCGGCTGCTCGCCGATTTCGTCCCGGCGGCGACGCTGCACTTCGTGGGCTTCAACCTCGAGGAGATCCAGCAGCGCCTTCCGCCGATGTACCGCATCGGCAGCAAGGCCTACGTGCGCTGGCTCACCGCGCAGGTCGCGCGGGTGGACGGGGCCTTCATCCTGGAGATGGTGGGATACACCGGGGCGAAGCAGCGGGTGCCGGCGGCGGTGCGGCTGGTCAAGCAGGTCCCCGACACCGGCAACTTCCTCGCCGCCATCGGCGACGCCAATTCGGCGCACCTGCTCCTGGCGATGGAGCGCGCCGCCGCCGGCGTGGTCCCGCTGGTATCGTTAGGCGTGCCGCTCAAGGGCTACGCCGTTCCCGACGTCCGCCGCAGCGACAACGCCCGCTTCTGGGATGTGGATTATCCGGCGTTGATGGTCACCGATACCGCCGACCTGCGCAATCCGCACTACCACAAGGCGACGGACACTCCGGACACCCTCGACTACGGCTTCATGGCGAAAGTGGTGGAGACAGTGGCGAAAGCGGTCGTGGACGTGGCCGGATGACCGCGCCCGCTCGTTAGGCGCCGGTCAGCCGCCGCTTCCCGCCGCCTGGCTCTCGCCGTCGGCGGTGCGTGCCGCCAGGCCGGCGACGATGGCATACCGCACCAGCCCCCATTCCGTCGCGATACCCAGCACCCGCCTCAATCCGGCACGATGGAACTCGATGGTCCTGGTGCTGAGGTGCAGGGCGTCGGCGATCTCCGAGCCGGTCTTCCCTTCCCCGAGCAGGGTCAGGATTTCGAGCTGCCGCGGCGTCAGCCGGTCGAGCGCCGGATCGCGACTCATCCCGCCGGTGCGGTAGGCGCGCTTGGGGACACGGGGCGAGAGATAACGCTCGCCGGCCATGATCTCGGCGATGGCGGCGCGCAGCTCGCGCGCGGTGGCTTCTTTGGGAACGAACCCGTCGGCGCCGGCCTTGAACGCCATGTCGGCGACGCCGCGGTCCACATGCATCGTGACCACCAGCACCTTCACCGCCGGGTGGGTACGGCGCAGTTCGGGCAGCAGCTCGAGACCATTGCGGCGCGGCATGGAGAGATCGAGCAGCACCACTTCGGGCTGCAATCGTTCGACCGAGGTGATGACCTTGCTGGAGTCGTGGACGATGCCCACGATGTCGTGATGATCCTCGAGCAGAGCCTTCAGGCCCTGGGCCACCATGGGGTGGTCCTCGACGATCATCAGCCGGGCGCGGATAGAACTCACGCGGGACTCGCTGTAGGTAACCGCAGGTGCACTCGTGTTCCGCCTCCGGGGTGGGAGTCAACCGACAAGATACCGCCTGCCGAGCGGGCGCGCTCCGTCATGC
>DASXPG010000077.1:0-18367 GCA_036493755.1 Gemmatimonadales bacterium | reverse complement strand
ACTTCGCTGACGATGTGCTGCACGTGCGTGTACCGCTCCAGCACCATCGATTCGGCGACCCGCACCGTCCCGTATTTCGCGACCCGCCCCACATCGTTGCGGCCCAGATCCACGAGCATCGCGTGTTCGGCACGCTCCTTGGGGTCGGCGAGAAGCGCCGCCGCGAGGCTGGCATCTTCCGGCGGATTCGCGCCACGCGGCCGCGTTCCGGCGATGGGCCGAACGGTGACCTCGCGATCCTCCACGTGCACGAGCATTTCGGGCGAACCTCCGACGATCGCGAAGCCATCGAGCTCCAGATAGTAGAGGTAAGGAGCAGGATTCAACTCACGCATGGAGCGGTAGAGTGTGAGAGGCTCGACGCGCCGCGACACTTCGATGCGCCGCGAAAGGACACACTGGAAAACGTCCCCCGCCGCAATGTGCCCCTTGATGGCTCGGACGCCGGCCATGAAGTCATCGCCGCTGGTCCGGCTCATGGCCGCTGGAACCTCCGAGGACGCCGGTGGTAGCGGCGGCAGGGCGGCCACCCCTGTAGTGCGTGCTTCGATGGCGGCGATTCTGCGGCGGGCATCCTCCAGCAGTCCGTCTCGTTCCTCGCGGCACGCGGTTTCGGGCACCTCGACCGATGCCACTACCATCGTCCGCTTTTCCAGTTTGTCGATCACGATCACGCTGTCGGCGACCAGGAAGAGAGCGTCCGGCACCCCGAGATCGTCCGGGTGGCTTGCCGGCAACCGTTCCAGCGTCTCCACCACGTCGTAGCCCAGGAACCCCACCGCGCCGCCAGCGAATGGGGGCAACGCTTCGGTGCCGGCCATCGGCCGCTCCCGCATCCGGGCGCCAATATGACCAATCGGATCCGCTGTATCAGCCGCCATCAGCCAGCCGGTAGCCGGCAGCCATTGCTCGACGCGGCGGCCGGTGTATCGCCACGCTTCTTTCGGCGCGCTGCCCAGGAATGTGTAACGCGCCCGCGCGCCCGAGCCGGCCGCCGATTCCAGAAGGAAGGCAAAGGGGCCGGTGCGCAGCGCCGCGAGCAGCTCGACCGGATCGTCTGGTGCACCCGGCAGCTCGTGAACGATGATTTCCATCATCGGCGCGAAGTCTACCGGCCGGCGCCGCAAATGCCAGCGCGAAACGCCGCATTGCATATTTCTTTCTGATTCGCGAACATATTGCCATGAACGCGCTGCGCGTGGTGGCTGGACGAGAGCTTCTCATCCTCGCTGCCATCGATCGGCTGGTGGGAACGGACCGTCCCGCGTATGGCGTCACCATTCGCGACGAGTTGGCGAAGCGGCTGGGGCGTGCGCCGTCGCTTGGAGCCATCTACGCGGGGCTCGGGCGGCTCGCCGACCAGGGCTTGATCGCCCTGTCGTTATCGGAGCCGACACCGGTGCAGGGCGGTCGCGCCCGGCGTCTGGCCCGGCTTACGCCCGCGGGACGAGCGGCGTTGCGACGGGCGACCGTCGGACTGGCGCGCCTGTTCGACGGTCTGCCGGTCCTGGCGGGGTCCTGATGCGGCGCCGGCCGCCGGCCATGGCCGAGTCATTGCTCCGCGCGGTGGCACCGCCGGATGATGCGGCATTCATCGCCGGCGACATGCTCGAGCTGTTCACGAGAACCCTCGAAGTGGCCGGGCCCCGGGCCGCGCGCCGGCAATACTGGATCGCCGTCCTCCAGGCGTTGCCTCATCTCCTGGCGCGCCGCTTCGAACGATCGGAATCTTCCATGTTCGTCGATCTCGCAGACGATGTCCGATTTGCCTTTCGCCTCGCGCAGCGGACCCCCGTGGCCACGGCCGCCATCCTGCTCACCATGATCCTGGCCGTCGCCTCGGTCACCTCGGTATTCAGCGTCGTGGACGCAGTCCTGTTACGGCCGCTTCCATTCGCGAACTCTGAACGGGTGGTCGAGCTGCGCTCCACCTACCAGGGCGGAGAGCCGCTCACGAACCTGGCGTATCCCGACCTCCAGGATTACCGGGTCATGGTGCCGGCGTTCGAGGCGCTGTCGGCCGTCACCGAAAACGTCGCGACCCTCACCGGCGCCGGTGAGCCACGGCAATTCACCACGGTGCAGGTAGATAGCGCGTACCAGGATGTCATGGCGGCGCGGGTCGAACGGGGCCGCTTCTTCGCGCCGGCCGATTTCGCCGTCAGTGCGCCGAACGTCGTGGTGCTCGGTAACGGATACTGGCGACACGAGCTGGGGGCGAGCCCGTCGGTTGTCGGCAGCACCATGGTGCTGAACGAAGAACCGCACCTCGTGATCGGCGTGCTGGGACCGAGTGACTTTCAATACCCGCAGCCCGGCGCGGAGCTGTATCTGCCGCTGCGCATTTACCCCGGAACGATGATGGTGAATCGCGGCGCGATGTGGGTCGGGGCCGTGGCCAGACTTCGCCCGGGAACCCTCCTGGCCAGCGCGCGCGCGCAGCTCGCGAGCGTGGCGGGGGTACTGGAGCGCCGCAACCCCGGCGATGCGGGACTCAGCGCGACCATACTGCCGTTGCGCGAGGCAGTGGGGGGGAGCGTCGGCGGAATGATGGCGCTGCTGTCGCTGGCCGTGGGGGCGGTGCTGGCCATCGCCTGCCTGAACATCGCGAACCTCCTGCTCGGCCTGTCCCAGGCGCGGAGCCGGGAGCTCGCGGTGCGCGCGGCGTTAGGCGGCAGCGCCTTCCGTGTCCGGCGGCAATTGCTGACGGAAAGCCTGGTGCTGGCGGCGGTGGGAGGCGGGATCGCGCTCGCGCTTGCACCCGCTCTCACGCGGGCCCTTCTGGCCGCGTACCCGGGGTCGCTGCCGCGCGCAGCCGAGGTCGGCATGAGCCCGCGAGTCATCATGGCCGGCGTCACCGTGAGCCTGGCGATGGCGCTCTTCGTGAGCCTGCCGCTGCTGCGCCGGACCGGGCGCGGGAATGTCCCGGGCCGGTTGCGGTCCGGATGGCGCGAGGGCCGGAGCGCCGCGGAGCGGCGGTTCGGTGATCTGCTCGTTGCCTCGCAAGTCGCGGTTTCACTCGCGGTGGTCGCGGCTGCGGTATTGATGGTGCGCACCGTGGTCCGGCTGAGCTCGATCGACCCGGGCTACGACCCGCGGGGCGCAATCTCGTTCCGGCTCTACGCGTCCGCCGTCCGGTTCCCGGGATCGAGCGGCGCCGCGCGCTTCTACGATCAGGTGCTGGCCGGCATCCGGACCATTCCCGGTGTCCGGGGTGCGACGACGATCACGCAGGTCCCCTTCTCGGGCAGCTTCGGCGATGTCTTTGTCCGCGAGGATGTGGGCGACCAGGGCCAGGCCAACCCGCACACGCAGATCGTCGGCGTATCAGCGGGCTTCGAGCGTGTCCTCGGCTTGCCGTTGCGCGCCGGCCGGTCATTCGAGGTCATCGACGGGGCCGATTCATCGGCGCCGGTTGTGGTCATCGACGAAACCCTGGCGCGCCGGGCGTTCCGCGGAACCGATCCAGTGGGAAAGCTCATCGCCTGGCAGGGGCGCCAGCACTGGCGCGTCGTGGGCGTTGTGGGGCTGTCGCGGAGCGACGCGCTGTATGATGAACCGCCCCCGCACCTCTATTTCTCGACGAAACAGATTCCGCGCCGTGGGCTCTACGTCGTTGTCCGGACGAGCCCGCGGCCGCAGACCCTGCTGCCGGAGCTGCGCGCGATCGTGCGCAGCGTGGACCCGGAGGTGGCGATCACCAACGTCGAGACATTCGACGACGCGCTCGGCCACTCGATCGCACCCCATCGCTTCCGGGCATGGCTGACCGGCGTCATGGCAGCCGTGGCATTCCTGCTGGCGATTCTCGGTATCTATGCCGTGGTCGCATACGGCGTCGCCCGCCAGGCCCGCGAGACGGGTATCCGCATGGCTCTGGGCGAAGATCAGGCGAGCGTTCGTCGTCGCGTCGTCGTGATGGCATTGCGCGTCGCGGCGGCGGGTGTCCTCGCCGGTCTCGCGATCTCGCTGGTGTCAGCCCGCTGGCTCGGCGCCTTCCTGGTCGGCGTGTCACCCTATTCCGCGGGCACCCTCGCCGCGGTCGCCGCCGCGATGCTCGCGGTCACAGGTCTCGCTGCCGCCATCCCGGCGGCTCGGGCCAGCCGCACCGACCCCGCGGTCGCCTTGCGGGCCGACTAGGAGCTTCTTCCCGGTTCTACCCGCGGCCATATTGACGGGGTGATGCGTGCCCTGGCGCTGGTCTTGTGTGCGATCCCGTCGGTCCTGCGGGCGCAGACCTGGGATGATCCCGCCGCGAAGGAGCTGGTGGGGCGCGCCATCGAGCGGCGCGCGCAGTCGTTCGCCGATTCGTCGCTCAAGGACTGGTCGGCGCAGGCGCACGGCTTCGTCTTCTTTCTGGGGCAGATCGGCGAGGGGCTGGCCGAGCCGCCGCGGCTGATCAAGGCGGACCAGCTCGAGCTCCAGGTGTACTGGCGGCTGCCGAACCAGAGCAAGCAACGGATCATCGGCTGGCGCGACCGCCGCGACCTTCCCACCGACATCAACTATCATCGCGACCATCTCGGCATCGCGATGAACAATTTTCCCAATCTCATCCGGCTCGGTGAAGGCGACGAAGTCCGCGACGTGCCGCATCCGGTCTCGCCCGCGGGCGACACGCTCTACGAATTTGCCCTCGCCGACTCGCTGACCATCGCCGCGCCGGGCCGCGAATTGCGGGTCTACGAGGTGAAGTTCCGGCCCAAGGATTTCAAGGCGCCGCGGATCATCGGGTCGGTGTTCTTCGAAGTGGCGACGGCCGACATGGTGCGGATGTCGTTCTCATTCACCCGCGCGGCCTACCTCGACGACCAGCTCGAGGACATCACCGTCTCGATCGAAAACAGCCTCTGGGGCGGCCGCTGGTGGCTGCCGCTGCGCCAGGAGCTGGAGATCCGCCGGCGCGCCACGTTCATGGACTTTCCGGCGCGCGGGATCATCCGCGGCCGCTTCGAGATCGATGGCTACCGGTTCAACCAGGGTCTCGACTCCACCATCTTCGCGCGCGGGCCGGAAATCGTGACCGCCCCTCTCGAGGTGCGCGACACCTTCCACTGGCGGGACTCGATCGAGATCGCCATCCGCGACGTGGCGCAGCCGGCGACCCTCAAGGACTTCGACGAGGTGCGCGCCGAGGCCACGGCGATCGCGATGGGGCATGTGCTGACCGGACTGCGGCAGAACCAGATCGCGGGAAACTCGATCTCGGACTTCGTGCACGTCAACCGGGTCGAGGGGCTCGCGCTCCATGCCGGGGGTGCCTTCCGCTCGGGCGACGAGGCCCGCCAGCTGCGCGTATCGTTAGGCGCCGGAACCGCGACCGGGCTGGTCACCGGCGGCGCCGACCTCACCGCACGCCGCGGCGCCATGACCTGGCACATCGGCGGGGCCCGCGAAGTGCGCGAAATGGGCGACTTCGCGGTGATCTCGAAGGCCGTCAATTCGCTGGTCGCCCAGGAGGCCGGCCGCGATTTCGGCGATTACTATCTGGCCTCGGGCGGCAGCCTGGGGTTCGTCCGGAGCCTGGGCGGCCGCTCCGCCATGCAGCTCGACCTCGGCTACGAGCGGATCGACTCGCTCCAGGCGCTGGCGCATTGGTCGCACGGACTCTTCGCGCGGGCCAACCCCGGCGCCGACGCCGGGGACTGGGGCGTCGCGCGGCTCGAGCTGCGGCGGCACGCCGCCTCGTTCGCCACGGCGCGCGATCTCACCGGCCGGCTCGATGTCGAGGGCGGCGACGGCCCAACTCGTTATGCGCGGGTCTACGGTGAGCTGCGCTGGCAGGCCAGCGCCGGAGCGACCACGCTGCTGCTGCGCGCCGCCGGCGGCGCGGCGACGGCGGGCCTGCCTCGCCAGCGCACCTTTCTCATCGGCGGGCGCGGCTCCCTCCTCGGCGAACCGTTTCACGGCCTCGGCGGCCGCCGGATGTTCTGGACCTCGGCAGAGTGGCAGCTGCCGCTGAAGATCCCCGAGATCAAGATGGGTTCCTTCGCCGGCACCGGGGATCATCTGACGCTGGCGCCCAACGTGGGAGTGGGCTGGGTCGGGGGCGCCATCGCCGGCCTCCCGGCGGTGCCCACCGCCGGCGTCGATGTCGCCCTGGGCCTGGGCGCTTCCTGGCTGCACGACCTGCTGCGCTTCGACGTCGGGTATGGCTTGAAATCACGCCAGTTTGGCTTTGCTATCGACGTGAGTCGGAGCTTCTGGGGCATCCTCTGATTTCTTTGTTCAAACCCTTGCGGCGCTGTATCTTCCAACGCTATGGCAGTTCGCAATTTCCCCGACGAATGGCTCGTTCCCACCATCACGGCGCTGGTCTCGGCCGAGGCGGTGGAAGCGATGCGCGCCGAGGCGCAGCCGACCTCCGCGCTCTGGGAAATGACGACGACGAAAAAGCTCGCCACCGACGAAGCCATCCTCAATGCACTGGCCAAGCGTACCCGGCTCAAGATCGCCGACCTGACGGTGCGTGATGGCAAGGTCAAGGAGCTGATTCCGCAGGGCGTGGCGCAGCGCTACCGCGTGGTGCCGCTGCGCGCCACCGATTCGTATCTCGACGTCGGCACCGCCAATCCCTACGACCTCGACGCCGAAAAGGCGCTGGCCTTTTCGACCGGCCGCGAAGTCCGGATGCACCTGGCGTCACCGGCGCGCATCGCCGCGGCGCTCGACGAGCTCTATCGCCCCGAGAACGTGGTCGAGAAGCTGCTCGAGGGCATGGGTGAGAACACCGAGGTCACCCAGCTCGAAGAGGAAGTGCCGGCCGATGAGATCCAGGTCAGCGCCGAGGAGGCGAGCCAGCGGCCGGTGGTCCGGCTCGTCGACCTGATTCTCTCCGAAGGAATTCTCAACCGGGCCAGCGACATTCACATCGAGCCCGAAGAAGGCTCCTTCTCGGTGCGGTATCGTATCGACGGCGTGCTGCGCCAGGTGATGAAGATCCCGCGCGCCGCCGGCTTCCCGCTGGTGTCGCGCATCAAGATCATCTCCAACCTCGACATCGCCGACCGGATGCGGCCGCAGGACGGCCGCGCGCGCGTCGCCGTCAACGGCGTCCCGGTGGACCTGCGCGTCTCGACGCTGCCCGCGTCGATGGGCGAGAAGGTCGTGATCCGCGTGCTCGATTCGCGGGCCACGGTGCTGTCGCTCGATAACCTCGGCCTCAACACCGATGAAGCCGATGCGCTGCGAGCCCTGCTGCTGCACCACGAAGGCATCGTGCTGGTCACCGGTCCCACCGGCAGCGGCAAGACCACGACGCTCTACAGCTCCATACGCCATATCATGACCGGCAAGACCAACATCGTGACGGTCGAGGACCCGGTCGAGTACCGCATCCAGGGCATCGTGCAGGTCCAGGTGCACGAAAAGGCGGGCCTCACCTTCTCGAGCGCGCTGCGGTCGATCCTTCGCCAGGACCCCGACGTCGTGCTGGTCGGCGAAATCCGCGACAAGGAAACGGCGGTGATCGCGATGCAGGCGTCGCTCACCGGCCACCTGGTGCTGTCGACGCTGCACACCAACGACGCGGCCAACGCCATCACCCGGCTCGTCGACATCGGACTCGAACCGTACAAGATCGCGGCGTCGCTGCGCGGCGTGATCGCGCAGCGGCTGATGCGCAAACTCTGCCCCGCCTGCAAGGAAGTCGGCGTCGACTCGATCCCGCCCAAGCTCCAGCGTTGGATTCCCGCGGGTACGCCGCTCTACCGCGCCGTCGGCTGCCCCGACTGCTCGATGACGGGCTACCGCGGGCGCTTCTCGATCGTCGAAGTGCTCACCATGACGCCCGAGATCGAAAAGATCGTCGGCTCGGGCGCCCCGGCCGACCGGATCGCCGAAGCGGCGCGGGCCGCCGGGATGCGCGGGCTGTGGGAAAGCGGCGTCGCCCATGTGACGCGGGGCGAGTCGAGCATCGAAGAGCTGATGCGCGTGGTGGACGTCCCCTTCGATTCCGGACCGGGCGACGCCACCGCGGCGGCACCGAGCACCGTCGAGCCGGCGCAGCGACAGGCGCGTGCCTCGCGGATTTCGATGAATCCGATGACGGCTGTCGCCGAGGTGGTCGAGGATGGCGGCCGGCTCGATTTCACCTCTGAGGCCTTCGAGCTCCTCGACAGCATCGGCAAGGGATCGCGGCTGCAGCAGCTGCAGCGCAAGGTGCTGCTGGTGGACGACGAAGACTCGCTGCGCCGGGTGATGAAGGACCTGCTGGAACGCGAGGGCTACACCGTCGCCGAGGCGCGCGACGGCGTCGCGGCGCTCGACCAGGTGGACAAGTTCGGACCCGACGTCGTGGTCCTCGATCTGAACCTGCCGGGGCTCGACGGTTATGGCGTGCTCTCGCACCTGCGCAGCCGGCCGGCGACGGTGAACGTGCCCGTGATCGTGCTGACGGCCAAGGGCGACGAGGACAACGAAGTCCGCGTCTTCGAGCTGGGCGCCGACGACTTTCTCACCAAGCCGTTCCGGGCCCGCGCCCTCTCGGCGCGCATCGACGTCGTCCTCAACCGCCGCCGCACTCCCTCGTGACCGAGGTCAAGGTCTCGATCGTCGACGTCTACGCCCTGCGGCCCTCCGATCGCGGCTACGACATTCTCTGCCTGCGCCGCGCTCCCAACACCATCCGCGCCGGCACCTGGGAGACGATTCACGGCAAGATCGACGCCGGCGAGAAGCCGGTGGCCGCGGCGCGCCGCGAGCTGCTGGAAGAGACCGGCCTCGTTCCCGACCGGTTCTACAACTTGAGTCGGGTTGAGAGCTTCTACCAGCACCAGACGGATGAGATTGCGCTGATTCCGGTCTTTGCGGCCGTGGTGGCGCGCACCGCGGTGGTGAAGCTGTCGGAAGAGCACGCCGAGTTCGCCTGGCTGACCGCGCCGGAGGGTGCGGCGCGGCGATTTGCCTGGCCCCGTGAGATACGGGCGATGAACGACGCTCTGGCGTTGTTGAAGGGGGGAACTGCCGGAGGCCTGGAAGACGTACTTCTGGTCGACGGTTAACGGTCGACAGTCCACAGTCGACTACCGACTGTCAACCGTCTTATTTTCCCACACTTCCCCCGCCGCACTCCGCAGGTCCCTCAGATTGAACGGTTTCCGCAACAATCGCAGACTCGCCGTCGCATCATCGAGGGTGCCGCTGGGACGCTCGGCCGCGGCCACCAGGGTGCGCGATCGCCAATCGGGGTGCAGACGCAGCAGGGCCGCGGCGAACGGCTCGGCGCCGGCCGCGGCGCGACGGTCCATCAGGACCAGGTCGTACTCGTAATCCTTGGCGAGCGCCAAGCCCTGGGTCCCATCGGCGGCGCTGTCGACGGTGTGTCCGTCGTGGGCGAAGAGCACCGTGACCAGGCGGCGCACCGATGCGTCGTCGTCCACCACCAGCACGCGCCGGGCGATTTCAGGCCGGGGCGGCAGCGCCGCGATCGTCGGGTTCGATATCGCGGCCAGGCCGGCCGACGTGGCGGCGGGCAGCGAGAGCTGGAACGTCGCGCCTTCTCCGGGCACCGAATCGGCCGTGAGTGTACCGCCGTGCGATTCCGCGATCCCATAGGAGAGGAATAGACCAAGCCCGGTGCCTTCGCCCGGAGGCTTGGTGGTGAAGAAAGGATCGAAGAGCTTGCCGGCGATTTCGGGTGCGATCCCCGGCCCCGAGTCCATGATGCGCAGCACCACTCTTTGGCCTTCCTGGCTTGCCCGGACGGTGATGGTGCGCCGCGCCGAGGGGGATTGCTGACTCAGCGCGTGTGCCGCATTGGTCAGCAGATTCAGCACCACCTGCTGCAGCTCGTCGCGGTTGCCGAGGACCGGCGGGAGGTTCGCGTCGATCTGGGTCTCGGTCGAGATGCCGACGCGCCGCAGCTCGTAGCTCATCAACATCACCGTGCGCTGGGCGACATCGCCGAGGTCGATGGGCGCCCGCTCCGCCGGACTCTTCCGCGCGAAAGCGAGGAGGTTGCGCACGATCCGGCTGGCCCGTTCGGCCTGGTCGTTGATGACCCGCAGGTGCTCGCGCGACGGATCGGTCTCGGCGCCCTGCTCGAGCAGGAATTCCGACAGGCCGGCGATCGACGTCAGCGGATTGTTCAGCTCATGCGCCACGCCCGAGACCAGGGTGCCGACCGACGCCAGTTTCTCGCTCTGGAGGAGCTGGGTTTCGAGCGCCTTCTGGTCGGTGATGTCTTCGACGACCACCACGGCGGCGACGTCGGCGGTGGGATGGCTCAGCGGCGAGGTGAGAATGCGGAGGCTGCGTCCGGCGAGACTGCGCCGCACCAGCGGCGCCGGCCGGCTGCCGGCCATCGCGGCGCTCACCAGCTCGGCGATGGGCGCATCGTCGCGGAACAGCGCCGCGCCCAGCGCGCGGCCGATGATGCCCGTCACCGGCTCGCCGATGATCGCGGCCATGGCGTTGTTGGCGCGGCGGATCGTCGCGTCGTGCCCCACCAGCGCGATCCCCTCGGCGAGAGCATCGAAGGTCGCTTCCCACTGTTCCTTGCCGTCGCGGACCAGCTCGAAGAAGCGGGCGTTGGCGAGGACCACGGCGGCGTGGGTCGCCGCGGTGGAAAGGAGCCGCGCATCGTCGGCGGTAAAGTTGCCGACCAGCTTGTCCACGACCGCGATGGCGCCCACCGTCACCCCGTGCGCGCGCAGCGGGGCCGCGACCGCCGCCTGCGCGTTGACGCCGGCGAAGAGCGTCATCGGCTCCCGTGCGCGGGCGCGAATCTCCAGGCGTTCATGGCCGATGGCCTCAAGGACGACGCCGCCCGATTCGGGATCGACGCGCCGGTGCAGCTGCGGCGCGAGGACGCCCTTGGCGGCCACGATGTCGAAGGCGGCGCCATCTTCGGGCGCCAGCAGCACCACCGCGCCGGAGGCGTCGAGGGCGCGCATCGCGTAGCGCGCGACTTCGGCGGTGACGTCGTCGAAGCGGAGAGATGCGGAGAGAACGTGCGCCAGCTCCTGCAGCGAGTACAGCTCGCTGAGCCGGCGGGACAGCTCGGCCGACAGCCGTTCCCGGTCGGCGCGTTCGTCGGCGCCGACATCGCGGCCCAGCACCAGCCGCGCGAGGCCGCGGCGGATGCGGCCGATCAGGGCCGGGTCTGCGCCTGCGAGCGGGCCAGCACCCGCGCCCGTTCGGTGTTGAGGAGCGTCAGCGCGGCGTTCCAGGAATCGGACTGCAGCGAGTTATAGGTGACGGTGAAGGGCCGCAGCACCTCGATTCCCGGCTCGTAGACGAAGATCGCCGCCGCCTGCTCCCGCGCGCCCACCTGGTTTTCGCTGAACCGCGGCGTGATCGCGACGTATCCCACCGGACGGTAGGTGGCGTTCTGGCTGAGAATCTGGAGCTCGTCGGGATTGAAGCGGGTCTGCGGCTGGAGCCCGAAGAAGGTGACCATGAAGACCTCGGCGCTGTCCATGCCCGGGCGCGACGCTGCCTTGATCTGCTCGGCATGGCTCTCGCGCATGTCGTGCAGCGAGCGGTAGGAGTCGGGCGCGAGGAGGCGGATCACCTTCTCGTCGAGGGGAATGATCCGGATGAGGAGATTGCGCCCGTCGAGCCGGATGCCGATGTCGTCCTGCCGCAGCGATCCGAATCCCGGCGGCGGCAACGAAGGATCCTGCGCCGCGGCGGGGCCGGCGGGGCCGGCCTGGGCCGCCGCGCGATGCGCCGGGGCGCAGGCGGCCGCCAGTGCCATCAGCGCGCTAACCGAGAAACGCGAGTACCGCTTCACGAAGCTCCTCCTGTCCTTCGCGCTTGAACGCGCTGGTCACCAGCATCTGCTCGTTCTTGAGCGCCAGCTTTCTGGCGATCGACAGCATCCGGTCGGCGCGCTGCCCGCGGCCGATCTTGTCGCTCTTGGTCAGCACCGGCATCACCGGGATTTCGCGCCGCGCCAGCATGACGCCGAAGCTGATGTCTTCGGCCGAGGGATCGCGGCGGATGTCGAGCAGCCATAGTACGCCGGCCAGCGTCGGCCGCTCGGCGATGTAGCTGTCGACCAGCGCGCGCCACGCGGCGCGATCGGCCTGGCCGGCCTTCGACCACCCGTAGCCGGGGACGTCCACCAGATAACAGACGCCGCCCCAGTCGAAAATGTTGAGGGCACGGGTTTTTCCGGGGGTGGCGCTGACGCGGGCCAGGGCACGGCGACCCACGAGAAGATTGAGGAGGCTCGACTTGCCGACGTTGGCGCGGCCGGCAAGAGCGATTTCCGGAAGAGCCGGTCCGGGGATCGGCTGATCGGCCCGCACCAGGCTGAGAACGTATTCGGCTTGACCGAGAGGGGCGGCCGCTGGGGGCCGGTCCGTCATGCTTCTTTCTTGGCGCGCGGACGCTCGGTGACGAGCAGAGGCTGACGGCCTTCGGCGATGCACTCGCGGGTGATGACCACTTCGGTCACATCGTCGCGGCCGGGAAGATCGAACATGATGTCGGTCATCACCTTCTCGAGGATCGCGCGCAATCCGCGCGCCCCCGCGCCGCGCTCCAGCGCGCGCTTGGCCACCGCGCGCAGCGCCTCGGGCTCGAAGGTGAGCCGGACGTCTTCCAGCTCGAAGAGCTTCCGGTACTGCTTGGTGAGCGCGTTCTTGGGCTCGACGAGGATGCGCATCAGCGCTTCTTCGTTCAGGTTCTCGAGCGCCACCGCGACCGGCAAACGGCCGATCAGCTCGGGAATCAGCCCGTACCGCAGCAGGTCTTCCGGCTCCTGCTCGGCGAAGGGGCGCTCCTTGGTCAGAATGGGCACGCCCTTCTGCACTTCGTCCTCGGTGAAGCCGATGCGCCGCCGGCCGGTCCGTGCCTCGATGATCTTTTCCAGGCCGTCGAAAGCGCCGCCGCAGATGAAGAGAATGTCCTTGGTGTTGATCTGGATGTATTCCTGCTGCGGATGCTTGCGGCCGCCCTGCGGCGGGACCGAGGCAACCGTGCCTTCCAGAATCTTCAGGAGGGCCTGCTGCACACCCTCGCCCGACACGTCGCGGGTGATGCTGGGGTTCTCGCTCTTGCGCGCGATCTTGTCGATTTCGTCGATGTACACGATGCCGCGCTCGCACTCCGAGACATTGAAGTCCCCGGCCTGGAGCAGCCGCACCAGGATGTTCTCGACGTCCTCGCCGACGTAGCCGGCTTCGGTGAGGGTCGTGGCGTCGGCGATGGTGAAGGGCACGTCGAGCATCCGCGCCAGCGTCTGCGCGAGCAGCGTCTTGCCGACGCCGGTCGGGCCGATGAGCAGGATGTTCGACTTCTCGAGCTCGACTTCGCCGTCCTTCAACGACTGCGAGTTGATGCGCTTGTAGTGATTGTAGACCGCCACGGCGAGGGTCTTCTTCGCCGCTTCCTGGCCGATCACATATTGGTCGAGGATTTCCTTGATTTCGGGAGGTGTGGGGACCTCCTTGATCGCTTCGGCTACCTCGCGCTCCTCGTCCTCCTGGAGGATTTCATTGCAGAGGGCGATGCATTCATTACAAATGTAGACCGACGGGCCGGAGATGAACTTCCGGACCGCATCCTTCGACTTGCCGCAGAAGGAACAGCGTAAGTGTCGGTCGTTGCTCATTTTATCTGGTAGTGAGTGAACCTGCCGTGCTCATGCAACATGGGAACGGCAGGTTCACTAGTCAAGCGCTCAGGGCTTCGCGCCGTTGCCGTCGAGCTTCGGGAAGCTGTTGACGGCCAACACGTTATCCACGATTCCATAGGCTTTCGCTTCATCCGCCGACATGAACCGGTCGCGGTCCATATCCCGTTCGATCTGGTCCACCGTCTGGCCGGTATGGCTGGCGTACAGCTCGTTGAGCTTGGTCCGCAGGTAGAGGATCTCGCGCGCCTGGATTTCGATGTCCGACGCCGTTCCCTGCGCGCCGCCCGAGGGCTGGTGGATCATGATGCGCGCGTGGGGCAGGGCGCTCCGCTTCCCTTTACGGCCGGCGGTCAGCAGGAAGCTGCCCATCGACGCCGCCATCCCCATGCAGATGGTGTTCACCGGCGCGGTGATGTGCTGCATCGTGTCGTAGATCGCCATACCGCTGGAGACGATGCCGCCCGGCGAGTTGATGTAGAGGTAGATGTCCTTATCGGGACTGTCTGCCTGGAGGAACAGCAGCTGGGCGATGATGATGTTGGAGACGTCATCATTGATTGGTACGCCC
The DNA here is from genome assembly GCA_036493755.1 of Gemmatimonadales bacterium. Taxonomy (GTDB): domain Bacteria; phylum Gemmatimonadota; class Gemmatimonadetes; order Gemmatimonadales; family JACORV01; genus DASXPG01. Next base: position 4,211 of record DASXPG010000077.1, on the reverse strand, counting down.
AGGAAGATGATGCGGTCCATGAGGAGCCGGGAAAAGATGTCATACGTTCTTTCGCCCCGGCTGGAGCGCTCGATGATGTACGGCGGGTAGATCGTCGACATGGGATCCACGTGACCTCGCACTCCGGTTGCCCGTCTCAGCGGGCGGCTGGCGCGTCGTCCACGGCGCTCTTGCCGAGGAGATGCGCAAAGACATTTTCGTCGGTGATGGCGCGCTCGAGCTCGCGGAGCCGGTTGTTCTGCTCGAGACTGGCCTTCACCGCGGCGGGACTCTCGCCGCGACGGGCGGCGATTTCATTGATGCGGGCATCGAGGGTTTCGCTGGTCACATGGAGCTTCGCCATGTCGGCGACGGCTTCGATGATCAGATCGCGGCGCACCTGCGCCTCCGCCATCGGCCGGAACTCTTTCTCGAAATCATGGTGCTTCTCTTCCGGAACGCCGTAGGCATGCGCATAGGCGTGCAGGGCGCGATGCAGCAGCGACGGCGGCACGGAGACGTTGTTCGCGGCGGCGATCTGATCGACCAGCTCGCTGCGCAGGCGGGCGTCGGCTTCGCGCGAGGCCTCGGCTTCGAGGTCGGCCTTCACCGCGTCGCGCAGCGCGGCGAGGGTCTCGAAGGGACCTTGCTCCCGCGCGAAATCGTCGGTCAGGTCGGGAACCGCCTGCCGCTTCACTTCGTGCAGCGTCACGCGAACGGCGCGCGACTGGCCGCGCCGGGCTTCGTCCGGGTGATCTTCGGGGAAGCGGATGTTGCCTTCCCAGGTGCCGCCGGGATCGAGCTGCATGATCTGCGCTTCGAGGTCGGGGAGGGCGCGGCCCTGGCCCAGGACGAAGCGCACCGGCTCGGACTTCTGGTCGGCGCCTTCGTCGAGATTCGCGATGGTGGCTTCGACGAGGTCGCCTTCCTTGGCGCGGCCCTCGGCCGGCATCCACGGCGCCTTCGACTCGCGCAGCTGCAGCATCTGCGCGTCGATGTTTTCGTCGGTCACCTTCGGCACGCGGCGCGTGAGCTTGAAGCCCTCGATACGGTCGAGCTTGATCTCGGGACGCACGTCCACGGTCAGCTCGAAGGAGAGCGGCTCGCCCTGCTCGAACTTCAGGATGCGCACCCGCGGATCGCCGACCGGCGTGATTCCCTGCTCGGTCCGGGCGCGATCCCAGCTCTCGCGCAGCAACTCCTCGAGAACGCTCTGGCGGATGGCGTCGCCGAAACGGCGGCGCACCACCGGCTCCGGCACTTTCCCCTGGCGGAAGCCCGGCACCTTGGCGCGCTGGCTGTACCAGCGGGCCGTCTTCGCCTCGGCGGCCTGGACGCGGTCAACCGGAACGGTGACGGTCAGCGTCTTCGACGCCGCGTCCGACTGGGTGACGGCGATCTCGATTTCGGGTAGTGTCGTTGCTTCCGCTGCCATCTGTTTGCTGCCCCTTCTGATCACTGCTTCTGAATGCCGAGGTTTTTGGTGCGAGGGGGGGGACTCGAACCCCCACGGGGGATTAGCCCCACGGGCTCCTAAGGCCCGCGCGTCTGCCAGTTCCGCCACTCTCGCGCCGGGCCGAAAGATAACCTACCGGATGCCTGGCAGGGGGTTCCGGCCGCCCTGTATCCTGACTGGTGATCCCCCGATGATCGGGCTTGCTGTCGTCGCGGTTCTGAGCGCGGTATTGCTCGCGGCTGCCGTGGTTCCCGCTCGGATGGCGGCTACTACTCCGTTCACAACAAACCAGCCAGGGCGCGGTTTCGGCCCTGGCTGGCTCGTTCATTGAATACTGCGGGATCAACGAGAGCGAATATTCACCAGTCTGATCGACTTCTGGGTGTCCCTCAGGTTCATCACGCGAAGCTGCACGACACTCCCGGCCGGAGCGGCCCTGAGTGCTCGCTTGAAGTCGTCAACCGTCTTGACGCGAGTGTCATTGACCTGGAGGATCATTTCGGGTCCACCTTCGTCGGGCGTCCCGATCTGCTGGTACGAGGGTCCGCCTTCCTCGACATCGGTGACCAGTACGCCTGACTGGGATTCGCTCAGGCGAGCCTCATGGGCCATTTCGTCGGAAATGGGCTCGATGCGTAGTCCCAGCCTGCCTTCCATGTCGGACGGCTGATTCGACGTCGGGACAATTGCGGTCCGCGTGCCTGAGTCTTCTGCCGCGACCAGACGGACGGCGAAGGTGTGCCGAACGCCCATTCTGCCGCTTTCTCGCCGTACGATCGTCACCCGGACCTGTTCACCGGGACGGCGGAACCCGACCATCTGCTGCAACTGCGCCACGTGGTCGATGGTCGTGTCGTTGACCGCGACGATGACGTCTCCAAGCTCCAGACCAGCGCTTTGCGCCGGGGACTGTCCCTGGGTGGGAAAGCCGCGGACGAGCACGCCATGGATGTCGGTGAGTCCAACCGCGGCGGCATCGTTGGGGCCGACGTCGGAGATATTGATCCCCAGAATGGCCCGGTCCACATGGCCCTTGCTGATGAGATCATCCATGACCCGGCGCGCCAGGCTGATCGGAATCGCGAAACCATAGCCGGCGTACAGCCCGGTGGACGACGCGATGGCGCTGTTGATGCCGATGACCTCGCCGTTCATGTTGACCAGCGGGCCGCCCGAGTTGCCGGGGTTGATGGCCGCGTCGGTCTGGATGAAGTCCTGGATCGAATAGGTCTGGCCCGGGTCGTTCGGATCCCGCAGCCCGGCCAGCTGCCGCCCCTTGGCGCTGACGATGCCGCTGGTCACCGTGAAGGTGAAGCCGAGCGGGTTGCCGAAAGCCAGCACCCAGTCGCCCACGCGCGCCTGGTCGGAGGAGCCGAAGCTCACCGCCGGGAGATTGTCGGCGTCGATCTTGATGACGGCGACGTCGGTGTTGGCGTCGCGGCCCACGACCCGCGCGTTGAACTCGCGGTTGTCGAGAAGCCGGACGGTCACCCGGTCGGCGTCCGCCACCACGTGATTGTTGGTCAGGATGTAGCCGTCACGGGTGACGATGAAGCCGGTTCCGGACGCCTGCCGCAGCCGCGGCTGCTGCTGCTGGAAACGCCGGAAGAAGTCCTGGAATTCCGGCGGAACCTGCTGGCCCTGTCCGTCGGAGGGGCGGCTGTGCGCGCTGGTCTGCACGTAGACCACCGACGGATTCACCCGCTCCACCACATCGGCGAAGCTGGGAAGGTCGGCGGCGCGCCCCGTGGAGCGCATCGCGGCCCCGGTATGCACCAGCGCCGCGGGCCGGGCTTCGGCCAGGCTCGAGCGCGGAAGATTGAATGCATTCGCGAACGTCAGGCCGACGCCAAATGCCACGGCGATGACGCCCGAAAGCTTGATGAGATCTCGTGCCTTCGATGACATGCTAGCTCCCTTTGTTCTCGTCCACGATCTCGTAGTCCGCTTCGACCACATCATCCTTCTTCGCCTGCCCGGCGCCCGGCGCTTCGCCGCCCGGAGGCGGGCTCTGCGTGGTGTCGCCCGACTCGGCGCCCTGCTGTGCCTGGGCCTGGGCGTAGATCGAGCGGCCGGCCTCGCTGTAGGCGGTCTGCAGCTCGTCGTACGCGGTCTTGATGGCGGCTTCGTCGCCGGTGCGGAGCGCCTGCTTGCCCGCCTCGACGGCTTTCTCGAGCCGCTCTTTCATGGCCGGCTCCAGCTTGTCCGACCATTCCTTCGAGTTCTTCTCTACCTCATACGTGCGGGCGTCGAGCTTGTTACGGGTCTCGATCGCTTCGCGCCTGGTCTTGTCCGCCGCCGAGTTCGCTTCGGCGTCCTTCACCATCTTGTCGATTTCCTTGTCCGACAGCCCCGAGCTGGCCTCGATGCGGATCTTCTGCTCCTTGCTCGTCGCCTTGTCCTTGGCTGAAACGTGCAGGATGCCGTTGGCATCGATGTCGAACGTCACCTCGACCTGCGGCATGCCGCGCGGAGCCGGCGGAATGCCGGTCAGCTGGAACTTGCCGATGGTCCGGTTGTCCTGCGCCATCTCGCGCTCGCCCTGGAGCACGTGGATCTCGACCGTGGTCTGGTTGTCGTCCGCGGTGCTGAACACCTCGGAGCGCTTGGTCGGGATCGTCGTGTTGCGCGGAATGAGCACGGTCGTCACGCCGCCTAACGTCTCGATGCCGAGCGACAGCGGCGTCACGTCGAGCAGGAGCACATCCTTGACCTCGCCGCGCAGCACGCCGGCCTGGATCGCGGCGCCGACGGCGACGACCTCGTCCGGGTTGAC
>DASXPG010000076.1:0-6024 GCA_036493755.1 Gemmatimonadales bacterium | reverse complement strand
TGCCGAAATCGCGGCCGGTGTGGGGATGCAGCGTCGCCGGATAGTAGACGTAGCCCATACCCAGCGAATCGGCGATCAGCTTCACGCCCCGCTCGTCCATCTCCTGCAAAAAGACGACATCGGCGCCCCGCAGCGAGTCGTTATGCTCGAGCAGCGACGCGGCGAGATCGGGATGGAGCGAAAACTTGACGTTGAACGTCACCATCCGGATGGTGTCCGGCACGGCGCCCGTCGGCAGCTCCGCCGCAGCGACCGGTCCCGCGTACCGGGGCGCCGCCGACTGGGTGTAATTGGTGGCGTGCGCACACCCCATCAAAGCCAGCGCCGCGGCCGCCGGAGCGAACCGCGCCGCCATTTTCGACTTCGACACAGCATCCCTTCCACCGGGACCAGGGCCCCGGAAACTCGTTAGGTCGCCTTCCGCCTCGAGCGCGCTGCTACTTGCCCCGGCTCATGCGACCGTTACTTCCTTGCAGAGATAGACGTCCTGGATCGCATTCAGCAGCGCGACCCCATCCTTCAGCGGCTTCTGGAACGCCTTGCGGCCCGAGATCAGCCCCATGCCGCCGGCGCGCTTGTTGATCACCGCCGTCATTACCGCGTCCTGGAGGTCCTGCTTTCCCGACGCACCGCCGGAATTGATCAGCCCCGCCCGGCCCATGTAGCAGTTGGCCACCTGGTAGCGGCACAGGTCGATGGGATGATCGCTGCACAGATCGGTATACATCCGCTCGTCGAGCTTCCCGTACGACGACCCGCCCATGTTGAGCGCCTTGAAGCCGCCGTTGTTCTCGGGAAGCTTCTGCTTGATGATGTCGGCCTGGATCGTCACGCCGAGGTGATTGGCCTGGCCGGTGAGGTCGGCGGCGAGATGATAGTCCTTGTCCTTCTTGAAGGCGGCGTTGCGCATGTAGCACCACAGCACCGTCGCCATCCCCAGCTCGTGTGCCCGCGCGAACGCCTTGGCGATCTCGACGATCTGCCGGCCGCTCTCTTCCGACCCGAAGTAGATGGTCGCCCCGACCGCCGCCGCGCCCATCTCGTACGCCGTCTCGACGGTCCCGAAAAGGATCTGGTCGAACTTGTTGGGATACGTCAGCAGCTCGTTATGGTTGATCTTGACGATGTAGGGAATCCGGTGCGCCCAGCGGCGCGACGTCATTCCCAGCACGCCGAAGGTCGACGCGACGGCATTGCAGCCGCCCTCGACCGCCAGCTCGACGATTTTTGCGGGATCGAAATAGTCCGGATTCTTCGCGAAGCTCGCGCCCGCCGAATGCTCGATGCCCTGGTCCACCGGAAGGATCGAGAGATAGCCGGTGCCGCCCAGCCGCCCGCCGCCCAGGAGCCGGCTGAGGTTGTTGAGCACCCGGTTGTTCCGGTCGGTCGGCGCGAAAATGCGGTCGATGAAGTCGCCGCCCGGCACGTGCAGGCGCGACTTCGCGATCTTCGGCTGGTCGAAGCCGAGGAAAAACTCGGCCTGGTCGCCCAGCGTCTGCGCGATCCAGTCGATCTTCCCGCCCTGCGCCGCTCTCGTTGCCGTGGTCAAGAGACTGCCTCCTGGATCAACTGGTTCAGGGCCGCCAATCCCGCGCCGACATCCTTGCCGATATGCACCCGCAGCGCCCGCCGCCCCCGCTCATCCAGCACGGCGAGGTCGCCGCGGGCCTGGGCTGCTTTGACGGTGCCAAAGGAATACCTGTGTCCCGGCACCGGCAAGTCCTGCGCGTCATCAGCGGTTACCTGAAGGAAGACACCCGTATTGGGGCCGCCCTTGTGTGCCTGCCCAGTTGAATGCAAGAATCGTGGCCCAAACCCAAGCGTGGTCGCGACATGCTTCCTGTCACGAATGCGATGCCGAATTGACTGCAACACCGTTTCGTGCTCGCTCGTCATTTCCACGTAAGCCAGGACGGCAGCGTAATCCCCCGATCCCAGCCGGGCGAAATGAGCCCGCAGCAAGTCCACCAGCGTTCCTGCGCCCGCTGCCTTGCTGATGCTCTCGCGATTTGCCTGATCGGCGAACAGCTTGATACCCCTTTCAGCGTGGAACGGTTCCTCAGCAGGGAGCGATCCGGTCCGCTCCACTTCATCAGTCAGCTTGCGCGTCGCGATCTTGCTGGCCTCGACGTCGGGCTGGTTGAAAGGGTTGATGTGCCTGAGACTCCCTGCCACCGCTGTCGCGATTTCCCAGCGCAAAAATTCCGCCCCCAGATCATAGGCCGAAGTCAAGGAAAATCTGACGACGGGATGCCCGGCTTGCTCCAACGCCCTGATCGCATCGCTCTGCGGGTCCGCGGCATTGGCAACGAGATGGACGAAGAGCCGATCCTTTCCATAGACATCGGGTCGACCGACTCTTTCGTTCGCGACGGGGATGATCGCCGTCCCCTGCTTCCCGGTCGATTCGGCGATGAGCTGCTCGAGCCAGGCGCCGACTTCGCCGATTTCCGGCGATGCGAAAATCGTCAGCTTGTCGCGCCCCTGCGCCGCCGCCGCGGCCAGCACCACGCCGAGCAGCACGCCCGGATTGGTCGCCGGATCCGAGCCGCGGCAGGCCAACTGCATCTTCTCCGCGCCGTCGAGCAGCCGGTGCGTTTCGATTCCCGCGAGCGACGCCGGCACGGTGCCGAAATTCGACAGCGCCGAGAAGCGTCCCCCGATTTCCGGATCGCCGGGGAAGATCATCCGGAAGCCGTCCTTCATCGCCTGCTTTTCCAGCTGCGATCCCGGATCGGTCACCGCTATGAAATGCTTCGCCGCCTTGTCGCCCACCACCGTCTTCATCCGCGAGAGGAAATAGTCGCGCAGAATGTTGGGCTCCAGCGTCGAACCCGACTTGCTCGACACGATGAACATGGTGTGCGGCAAATCGAGCGACGCTTCGAAGTGACGGATCTGCTGCGGGTCGGTCGAGTCGAGAACTTCGAGCCTGGGCCACCCGGGCACCGGCCCGAAGGTCCTCGCGAAAACGTAGGGACACAGGGACGAGCCACCCATGCCGAGGACCGCGGCGTGGGTCGTGCCCTCCTTCTGGATTTCGGCGGCGAAACGCACGAGGCCGGGGAGCGCCGCGCACTGCGCGGTCGCCTCGTCGAGCCAGCCGAGCCATTTCGGCTCGTCGGCGCCGGTCCAGAGAAGCGCGTCCTTGTTCCAGAGCCGCTGGGTGGCGTCGGCGGCGCGCCAGCCGGCGAGCCGTGCCCGCACATCCGACTGGAGGTCATCGGGAAGAGCCAGGGAAGTTTCGAACATTTGCGTAAGCTAAGGGAACGTTGACCAGTGGATAGGGGAGCGAGGAGAAAGGAGAAAAACGGTCCCCTATCCCCTCTCCGCTCTCCTCTGTAGGCTTTCTCATGCCCGACGCCCTGCCCTGGCACCGGCTTCAGTTCGCCTTCACCATCACCTATCACTACCTGTTCCCGCAGCTCACCATGGGGCTGGCGCCGCTCATCGTCCTCTGGAAATGGCTCGGGCTGCGCACCGGCGAGCCGCACTGGGACGAATCGGCGCGCTTCTGGTCCCGCATCCTCGGCCTCACCTTCGCGCTCGGCGTGGTGACCGGCCTGCCGATGGAATTCCAGTTCGGCACCAACTGGTCCTACTTCTCCCGTTATGCGGGCGGCGTGATCGGTCAGACATTGGCGATGGAAGGGATGCTTGCCTTCCTCCTGGAAAGTGCGCTGATCGCGGCGCTGGTTTTCGGCGAGCGGCGCTTCAGCCGGAAAGCGCATTTCACCGTGGCCGCCGGTGTCTGCGCCGGCGCCTGGATCTCGGCGTTCTTCATCCTGGTGACGAATGCCTTCATGCAATATCCCAAGGGCTATACGCTCGGCATCGAAGGACAGCTGGTCCTCTCCGACATCGGCTCCTATCTCTTCAACGCCTGGACCGTCGTCGAGTTCGCCCACAACCAGCTCGCGGCGCTGGTCACCGCCGCGTTCGTGGTCTCGGCGACGGGCGCGTACTACACGCTGCGCGGGCTGCATCGCGAGCAGAGCCGGATCTTCCTCACGTGGGGCACGGCGATGGGCCTTGGCGCGTCGGTGCTCGTCGCCTGGCCCACCGGCGATGCGCAAGCCAAGCTGGTCGCGCGTCACCAGGAAGTCTCGCTCGCGGCGATGGAAGGGCGCTTCGAGAGCGGACCGATGGCGCCCATTACGATGATCGGACAGCCCGACGTCGCCGCGAAACGGCTCGACAATCCCATCCGCCTGCCGGGACTGCTGAGCTTTCTCGCCTATGGCACTTTCCACGGCAACGTGCGCGGGCTCGGCGCCTTCCCGCGGGAGCTGTGGCCCACCGAGATAGAGCTGCTCTACTACGCCTTCCACGTGATGGCGGGGCTCGGTACGCTCTTCGTGCTGCTGACCGCCATCGGCACCGCATTGAGCTGGCGCGGCACCCTGGAATCGCGCCGCTGGATGCTCTGGGCGCTGCTGCTGGCGTTCCCCTTTCCGTTCATCGCCAACACGGCGGGATGGATGACCGCCGAGCTGGGGCGGCAACCGTGGCTGATCTACGGAATCCTCCGGACGAGCGACGGCGCCAGCGCCGTGGTGAGCGCGGGCAACGCGATTTTCACGCTGATTGGTTTCTGCGGCCTCTACCTGGTGCTGGGCATTCTCTACCTCTATATGGTGTCGCGCGAAATCGAGCGCGGGCCGGGTCCCGCCGCGCCGGCGCCGGGAGAGATGGCCGTCACCGAGGGCGCGCAGGGTGATTGAGATCTGGTACGCCCTGGTGGCGCTCTCGCTCATCGCTTTCGCGGTGAATGACGGGCGGAACTTCGGCGTCGGTGCGCTGCTGCACGCGCTGGGATACAACGCCGGCGAGCGGCGGGCGATCATGGGATTGATCGAGTCGAGCTGGAGCTGGGACGAGGTGTGGCTGGTCGCGGCGTTCGGAAGTCTCTTTCTCGCCTTCCCCAAGGTCCTCGCGATCGGCCTCTCGGGTTACTATCTCGCGGTATTTCTTCTGCTCTGGTCGCTGATCGTGCGCGGCATCGCGCTGGAGATGGCGGCCCACGTCGAGGATGCGCTCTGGCGCGGCTTCTGGGACGCGCTGGTGACGCTGGCCAGCATCCTGCTGGCGATTTTCTTCGGCGCCGCCTTCGGCAACGTGGTACGCGGCGTGCCGCTGGGCGCCGACGGCCGCATGTTCCTGCCCTTCTTCACCGATTTCAGCGCTCGCGGCACGGTCGGCATCCTCGACTGGTACACGATCCTGGTCGCCCTCTTCACCCTCGCGCTGCTGGCGGCGCACGGCGCGACCTTCGTCGCCCATCGCGCCACCGGGGCGATCGCGGAGCGCGCCAATCGCGCGGCGCGGCGGGCCTGGTGGGTGGTGCTGGCGCTGCTGCCAGTCGTATCGTCAGGCACGCGCCTGGTGCGGCCGGACTTCTTCACGGGGATCATCCATCACGCGCCGGCCTGGCCGGCGCTGCTGGCCATCGTGCTGGGACTGGGCGCGGTGTTTCTGGGTCTGCGGCAGGGGATGGAGCGGATCGCCTGGATCGGGTCCTGCTGGTGCATCGCGGGCCTGCTGGGGGGCGCCGCGGCGAGCATCTTCCCGGTGATGCTGCGGTCGACCATCATGCCGGCGTATTCGGTCACCGCCTATGGCGGCGCCACGGCGCGCTACGGGCTGGGCATCGCGCTGGTCTGGTGGCCGATCGCGGCCGCCCTCGGCATCTGCTATTGGAGAATCGTGGCGCGGCGTTACCAAGCGAGAATGCCGTCATAGCCATCGCTGGTTCGTTCGCTCTTTCTGGCCCTTCAGGGCCTGCTTAGCCGAGCGCGTCCTTCAGGACGCGTGAGGAGAGCCTTGATCTCCCCGGCCTTCACCCTTTCCAGCCCGCCCCGTTTTGCCAGCTCGAGCGTCGCCGTCGCCAGTTCGCGGTACAGTCGGCGCGCGGCGGGGTCGAGTGCCGCGAGATGGCGGCGGATCGTCGCGACGTCGCCGCGCACGATCGGCCCGGTGAGCGCCGCCGCCGCGCCCTGTGCCGCTTCGTTGGCGACCGACGCC
>DASXPG010000075.1:0-16173 GCA_036493755.1 Gemmatimonadales bacterium | reverse complement strand
CAACGCCGTGAAGATCTGGAAGCTCGACGCCGGCGGCGCGCCGGCGCTGGTGGATTCGATCATCACGAAGAACATCGGGACCGTGAGCGACGTCGAGGTCAGCGCCGACAGCCGCGAGCTGATGTTCAGCGCCGAGAACGGTACCAGGGCGGGGATCTACTTCTACAGCCTGGTCGCCGATCCGGCGCATCCGACGTTCATCTCCTATTTCGCGATGAACACCAACAGCAGCGCCGGCATCCATACCGCCTCCTTCTATGAAGCCAACGGTCACCGGTACGTTCTGGCGGCCCGGGACCCACCGGGTCCGTCAGCCCTGATCCTCGACGTGACGGCTTTGAATCCGTGAGGTACCTTCTCGGGCCATGACCTTCCTTCCGTTCGGCCCGAGACGCTTCCTCTTCTCCTTCGCGGCGGCGCTGATCTGCGCCCTGGTCGTCTTCACGTTGCCGCGCATCGTCTACGGCAGCGTGAGCCGGGCCATCGGCCAGCAGGCTCCCGCGCACGACAGCACCCACGCCGCCGCACCTCCCGCGGCGATTGCGCCGGTGGTCCAGCCGCAGGCGCCAGCGCGCGTCGCGATGCCGGTCACACTCGGCATGCGCCTCACCGGCCTCATCGGCGTGGTGATGGTCATCGCGATCGGCTGGCTGGTCTCGCATGACCGGAAGGCGATCGACTGGCGGGTCATCTTCACCGGACTCGCCCTCCAGTTCATCTTCGGGGTCTTCGTGCTCCGCGTGCCTTTTGGCCAGGCCCTCTTCCGCAAACTCGGCACCTTCGTCACCGCGGTGCTCGGCTTCTCTTATGCGGGCTCGTCGTTCGTGTTCGGCAAGATCGGCGCACCAGGCGGCGCCGATACCAACATCGGCGTGGTTTTCGCCTTCCAGATTCTGCCGGCCATCATCTTCGTCTCGGCGCTCTTCGCGATCATGTACTACCTCGGGGTCATGCAGGTGGTGGTGAAGGCGATGGCGGTGGTGATGAACAAGCTGATGAAGGCCAGCGGCGCGGAAAGCACCAACGTCGCCGCGTCGATCTTCATGGGCCAGACCGAAGCGCCGCTCACCATCCGGCCCTTTCTGCCGACGCTGACCCGCTCCGAGCTGATGACGGTGATGACCGCCGGCATGGCGCATGTGTCGGGGTCGATCATGGCGGCGTACATCGCGTTCGGCGTCGAGGCGCGGCACCTGCTGACCGCGGTGATCATGACCGCGCCGGGGACGATCATGATGGCCAAGCTGATCGAGCCCGAGACCGCCGAGCCGCTGACCCGCGGCAAGGTGAACATCTCGATCCCCAAGACCGACGTGAACGTGGTGGATGCGGCGTCGCGCGGAACCAGCGAAGGGCTGCACCTGATGCTCAACGTGATCGCGATGCTGATCTCGTTCATCGCACTGGTGGCGCTGGTGAATGGCGCGCTGGGCTGGGTCCACGGGCACATCGCCTGGTTCCCCGAAAACATGCAGACCGTCCTCGGCTGGGTCGGCCGTCCCATCGCGCTGGCGATCGGCGTACCGTCGCAGGATGCCGGAGTGATCGGCGGATTGATCGGGACGCGATCGGTGTTGAACGAGTTCATCGCCTTCGCGCAGCTGGGTCAGCTCAAGTCGCAGCTCGATCCCAGGTCGTTCACGATCGCGTCGTTCGCGCTGGCCGGATTCGCCAACATCAGCTCGGTGGGAATCCAGATCGGCGGCATCGGAGCGCTGGCGCCGGAGCGGAAGGGTGATCTCGCCCGGCTCGGTTTCCGCGCCATGCTCGCGGGAACACTGGCCAACCTGATGAGCGCCACGATTGCGGGGCTTCTCCTCTAGGATACCTAGAGGAGTGCAAAGAGGGACCATCCCCATCCCTCTCAGCCCTTCCTCGCCCCTCTATTTCGTGATCTTGCTGGGTGCTACCACGCTGGCAATCAGCAGGCCAGCGGCAAGCGCGACGGCGATGGTGATCATCCGGAACGCGGTCTCGACGCCGGGCACCACCTGCCTGTCGAGCAGGGCGGTGAGGCCGCGGAAGCCGATACTTCCCGGCACCAGCAGCAGAATCCCGGGTACCCGCAGCACCGACGCCGGACGTCTCAGGACATTGCCGTAGACCGACCCTGCCAGCCCGACCACCACCGCGCCAATGAAAACACCGAGCTCCGGGCCGAGGATCAGGCCGCCCAGGCGCGTGCCCGCGAAACCGAGTCCGCAGGCAATCACGATCCAGGGAATATCGCGCGGCTGCGCCTTGAGGAGCACGGCGAAGCCCAGCGGCGCGGCGAGGAGCGCGATGGCCAGCGTCCACTCCGGCAGCGCGATCGGCTCGGTGGGCGGAGCGGCGCCGAGGATCGTGGTCATCAGTGTGCCGCCGATGGCGACGCCGATCGCGAGGACCACGAGCGTCGTGAAGGCGCCAAAGAGTCTCGCCGTGCCGGCGACGAGATGGCGGTTCGACAGCTCCGTCACCGCGACCGTCGAGGTGAAACCGGGGATCAGGATGATGATTCCCGCGAGGGTCACGAGGTAGACCGATACCGGATCGAAGGCCCGCGCCGCGATCGCGGCCAGGACCGACGCCGTAAATGCGGACAGCGGTTCGTAGAGGCGGTTCATCGCGCCGCGTCGTTCGCCGAGGTACGCCAGGACTCCGATGACGAGGCCGATGACGCCGGCCACGAGAATCTCGCGGCTGCCGCCGGCCAGGAACCGGGCCGCCGCGGCGGACGAGAGTCCCATGGCCCCGACGCGGATCATCCCGCGATAGGGAGGCGGGGCCGTTTCGATCGCCGCCAGCCAGGCGCTTCCGGCCTCCGGTGTCAGCTCACCCTTGGCGATGCCGCGCGCCACGTCGTGTACGCCGGAGAGCCGGCCGAGGTCCTGTTCGCCGGGTTCGACGCGAAGGAGGTGGACGCGCTCATCCAGCGTCGGCCCCGCCGAGATCATGATCGAGGTGGGCGTCGCCAGGAAGCGCGCGTTGATGCCGATGCGCGCGGCGATCGTCTCGAGGGTGTCCTCGATCTGGTGGGTGGGTGTGCCGTAGTTGTGCAGTGCGCGCGCGAGGCGGATGACGAATTCGACCGATGCATCCTGTGCCCCGCCGGTGTTCGCGTCCATGGCGGGGAGAAACTAACATGAATGCGCCGATGCCAGCTCTGGGATGGCTTTTCGATCCACGCGGACGGGTGAGTCCGCGGACCTACCTGCGCACCGGACTCTCGCTGCTGATCCTCAAGTACGCCGTCGACGCCGCGCTGGTCGGCCTGGTGCTGCACCGGCTGTGGCGGCCAACCAGCTATCCCTGGGCGCTTTTTGGCATCCGCACCACCGACCTCGCCGACGCCCCGGGCTGGTTCCTGGCGGTGATGGCGGTCTGGGCGGTGCCGTTCCTGGTGAGCGGCATCAGCCTGAGCGTCCGCCGCCTCTACGATGCGGGGTACACGCCATTTCTGGCGCTGATCTTCCTGGTGCCTTTCGTCAATTACCTGCTGATGGGCGCGCTATGCCTGATGCCGAGCCGGCCGGCGCCCGGGAGGAAGCTGATCCGGCCGCCCGTCGAAGTGGATCCGACGGGACACGACGCGCTGTCGGCGCTGGCGGCATCGGTCGCGATCACGGTGCCGATGGTCGCCGTCAACACCCTGATCCTCAAGACCTACTCGGCCAGCCTCTTCCTGGGGACGCCGTTCTCGTTAGGCGTGCTCACCGCCTATTTCTACAACTGGAAGCGGGTGCACTCGCAGCGCGCGACGCTGGGCGTCGTTTCCGCCGGTGTCTTCGCCGCGGCCTTCGCCCTGATCTTCGTGGCCGTGGAAGGCGCCAGCTGCCTCATCATGGCGGCGCCGCTGGCGCTGATCATCGCGCTGCCGGGCGCGGTCATCGGCCGGGAGATCGCCATCCGCGGCGCCGAGGATGTGGTGCGCGGCGCCGCCATCCTGCTGCTGCTGCCGCTGGTTCCCGTGGCGGGCCGCTCGCGCGAGGCACCGCTTCACGAGGTGCGCAGCGTCATCATCGTCGCGGCGCCGCCGGAGGTGGTGTGGCGCCGGGTGATCGCCTTCGGAGAGATCGGCGGCGCGCCGGGGGGCATCTTCAGGTTCGGCATCGCCTACCCCGAGCGCGCCACGATCGCGGGCGAAGGCGTCGGTGCGGTACGGCGCTGCGAATTCTCCACCGGCGCGTTCGTCGAGCCGATCACCGTGTGGGATGCCTCGCGCCGCCTCGCTTTCGACGTCACCGACGAGCCGCCGCCGATGCGCGAGATGAGTCCCTGGTCCAGGGTGCACGCGCCGCATCTCGACGGCTACCTTCGTTCCCGCCATGGCGAGTTCAGGCTGACCCCGGTCCCCGGCGGCACGCGGCTCGAGGGGATCACCTGGTACACCCTCGACATGGAGCCCCGCCCTTACTGGGAGCCGTTCGCCGACGCCATCATTCACCGCATTCACCTGAGGGTGCTGCGGCACGTCCAGCACCTCGCCGAAGCCGACCTGGGGAGAACGCTATGAATCGGAAGACCGCCACCACGCTGACGGCGATCGTCGTACTGCTGATGGGCTACATGGTTTACAGCAGTATGGCGCGGGTCAACAGGCAGTGCGAAGTTTGCATCGAGTTCAACGGCGTCCGCCGCTGCACCAAGGGAGCGGGCGCCAACGACGACGAAGCCCGACGCGGAGCCCAGACCGCGGCGTGCGGGGTCCTGGCCAGCGGCATGGACGAGACCATCCGCTGCCAGAACGTCCACCCGGTTTCGGCCAGTTGCGGCAACAGCTAAGGGAGCGATGATGCATTCGATTCGCCGGTTCTGGCTGCAGTTTTCTCTCGGCCTTGTCGCGATGCCGACGCTGCTCGCGCAGGTACCTGCGGCTGCGCCTGCTGCGGCTCCTTCTGCCCCTGCCTCTGCAGCGACAGTCAGTACCGAGTATCCTGGCCTCGAAACCGGGAAAATGTGGACCTTCGATGTGCCGCCCCTCGAGTACTGGGCCCGCCGCTACAGTTTCCGGCCGACGCAGGACTGGCTCGATCATGCGCGCCTCGCCGCGCTGCGGCAGCCCGGCTGCACCGCTTCGTTCGTTTCGGGCGATGGGCTGATCATGACCAACCATCACTGCGCCCGCGCTTGCATCGAAAGCAGCACCAGGAGCGGTGAGGATCTGCTGGAGAACGGCTTCTACGCCCGCGCCCGCACCGACGAGCGCGCGTGCGCCAACTACTGGGTCGACCAGCTCCTCAACATCACCGACGTCACCGACAGCGTGAATTCGGCGGTGCCCGCGGGTAGCTCGCCCACCCAGGCCGCCGACCACCGGCAGCAGAAGATCCACGAACTCGAAACCGGCTGCTCGGCGGGCGCGCCCGATCTCAATTGCCAGGTCGTGGTCATGTACCGCGGCGGGCAGTACAAGCTTTATCGGTTCCGCCGCTTCAGCGATATCCGGCTGGTCTTCGCTCCCGAAGACAAGATGGCATTCTTCGGCGGCGACCCCGACAACTTCACCTATCCGCGCTACGACGTGGACATGAGTTTTTATCGGGCCTACGTGAACGGCGAGCCGGCGCATACCGATTTCTTCCGGTTCAGCCGCACCGGCGCGTCGGAAGGCGATCTCGTCTTCGTGGTCGGCAATCCCGGCTCGACTGGCCGGCTGAACACCATGTCGCAGCTCGAATTTCTCCGCGACGTGCAGTACCCCGCGCAGCTCGCCACGCTGACGCGGCAGATCGCCATCTATCACTCCTTCGACACTGACCCGGCGCGCTCGCCGGGGCTTCGCAACACGCTGTTCGGCCTGGAGAACTCGCTGAAGGCCATCACCGGCTACCAGGCAGGGCTCCTGGACCCGCAGCTGATGGCGCGCAAGCAGACCTGGGAAAACAATTTCCGGAATCGCGTGCAGAGCGACGCCGGACTGCGCCGTCAATACGGTGACGCCTGGACCAGCATCCAGACCGTTCGCCGGACCATCGCCTCGCTCGATGTGCACCGCCGCTATTACGGATTCGGCGCATACGGCTCGCGACTCCTGGCTATCGCGTCGCTGCTGGTGCGCGCCCCCGCCGAGCTGGCCAAGCCGGCCGCCGAGCGGCTGGGACCGTTCCGCAGCGCCGGTCACGTCGACACGCTGGTGACGCTGGCGGTGCCGATCGATACCGTCGTCGAAAGCCGGATGCTCACCGCCTATCTCGGCGCGATGGCCTCCGAGCTGCCGGCAACCGACCCGCTGGTCCGGTCGGTGATCGGCTCAAAAAGCCCCGAGGAAGCCGCTCGGGCGATGGTTCGCGCCTCGACGATCGTGACCAACGAGCAGCGCGCCGCGCTGCGCCGCGGCGGCGCCGGTGCGCTCGCCGGCTCCAGAGATCCCTTCATCGCCATGGCGAAGCTGATCGACCCGCAGGAGCGGGAGATCTCCCACCAGATGAGCGAGCTGACGAATCAGGAGGCCCAGAACGACGAACGGATCGCACGGGCTTTGCTCGCGGTGTTCGGCACCGGCGTCGCGCCCGATGCAACCTTCTCGCTCCGCATTTCCGACGGAGAGATCCGACGCTACCCGTACAACGGCACGGTGGCGCCGCCGTTCACGACCTTCTACGGAATGTTCGATCGCAGCGCCGGCTTCGGGAACAAGGCCCCTTGGCTGCTGCCGCCGCGCTGGCTGGCGCATCGCGATTCGCTGATCCTGGCGACGCCGCTGAACGCCGTCGGCACCAACGACATCATCGGCGGCAACTCGGGAAGTCCGGTGATCAGCCGCGACGGCGAAATCGTCGGATTGATTTTCGACGGCAATATCGAGGGGCTGCCGGCCCGGTTCCTCTTCACCGAAGCGCGCGGCCGCTCGGTCTGGGTGGATTCGCGCGGAATTCTTGAATCGCTGCGCCACGTGTACGATGCCGGCGCGCTGGCGGACGAGTTGGCCGGCCGTTAACCGTCAACGGTTGACCGTTAACGGTTGACGGTCGACGGCAGACATGGAGATCCGAATGCGTCTCGCAGCCTTGCTCCTCCTGCTCGCCGCGCCTCTGGCGGCGCAGGAGCGCGTCATCCGCATCGGCCAGACGGTCAGCGGCCAGCTCACCGGCGCCGATCCCGTCGGGCTGCGCGCGCGCAAGGCGCCCTATCACGTCTGGACGATGGACGGCCGGCGGGGGCAACGGATCGTCATCGATCTGCGTTCCGACGCCTTCGATTCCTACCTGGTGCTGCGCGATGAGGAAGGTTTCGTCATCGGCAGCGACGACGACGGCGGCGGCAACAACAATGCCCGGCTGCACACCGTGCTGCCGCGCGACGGCCGCTATCGCATTGTCGTCACCGCTTTCCGCGACAGCTCGACCGGTCCGTACGAGTTAACGGTGTCGGGCTGGGAAGCGCCGCCCGCGGCGGCGCCCGGCGCTACCGCTTCGATCAACCTCGGTGAAAGCAAGGACGGCATTCTCGAACCCGGCGATGAAATCGCCGGCGACGGACCGTACACCGATCGCTGGACCGTGAATCTCCGCGCCGGCCAGCGGGCCCGCGCAGACCTGCACTCGACCGACTTCGACAGTTACGTCATCGTGCGCGACCCCGACGGCACCCAGGTCGCCAGCGACGACGACAGCGGCGGCAACAAGGATGCCTCGGCGACATTCCGCGCTCTCTCCGCCGGCGTCTACACCGTGATCGTCACCAGTTTCGACGACAACACCCGCATCGGCGCCTACCGCCTGACTCTGGCCGAGGACAACGGCGACTTCGGCGACCCCGGCGCGAGCCAGGCCATCACCGATGGCCAGACCAAAGATGGCCGCCTCGAATCCGGCGACGTGACGGGACGCCGCGGCCTCGAGGACCACTGGACCTTCCAGGGCCGGCAGGGACAGCTGGCGCGCATCGATGTGATGTCGACCGCTTTCGACAGCTATCTCACGCTGATGTACAACGGCATGGCGATCGACTCCAACGACGACGGTGGCGAGGGTCAGAACGCGCGGCTCATGGAAATCCTGCCGGGCACCGGGACCTATACCATCGCGGTTTCGTCGTACAACTCGCGCGCGAACGGCGGACGGTATCGCGTGGCGCTGGCCTTCTCCGATCCGCCGGCCGGCGCGGGCCGCATCGAGCAGCTCACGCCGGGACAGCGGGTTTCGGGCCGGCTCGAGCCGGGCGATCGCCCGCGGGGCAGCGGCGGATATGAGGATCTCTGGGAATTTCAGGGCCATTCGGGGCAGGATGTGATGATCGAGATGCACTCATCGGAATTCGATTCGTATCTCGAGCTGCGCGATGCGGAAGGGGCCATGATCGCCGAAAACGACGACGGCGGCGAGGGGAACGACGCCTTGATTCTCACCCGGCTGCCGCGCGAGGGGCGGTATCGCGTCGTGGCGCGCGCCTATGGTGATCGGCAGGTGACCGGGGTCTACGAGCTTACCCTCTCGGCCGGCGGCGATATCGCGCGACCGGGGCGCGTCGGCGAGCTGCACGAGGGACAGATGGCGATGGGGCGGCTCGAATCCGGCGACAGCGTGGTCGGCGACAGCACCTACGCGGATATCTATACCTTCCGCGCGCCGCGCGACGGCGAAGTGCAGATCGACCTGCGTTCTGGTGATTTCGATGCGTATCTGATCGTGAAGGACGCGAGCGGCACTACCCTCGCCACCGACGACGACAGCGGCGACGGCACCAACAGCCGGATCACGCTGGCGGTTCGTCAGGGAGACACCTACAGAATTTTTGCAAATAGCTACGGCGATGATCGCGCCACCGGGTTGTATCGGCTGTCGCTGAAGTTCAACCGGTAACCTCTTGTGCCGTAGGAGCTTGATTCTTATAGTTGCACAACCTCCCCAGGGAGCCCTTCTCGAATGGCCGATGCGTTCTTGAGCTCGGATGAGTTTGATGAACGAGCGCACCAGCTTTACAACGAAGGCCAGTACGACGAAGCGATCGACACCCTCCGGCAGGGCCTTCATGTCTATCCTGACGCCGTAGAACTCCACATCGGAATGGGGTACGCGCGTCTCGCCCGCGAGGAATTCGCCTGGGCGCGGCGTTCCTTTGCCGATGCGCTGATGATCGAGCCCGATCACGAGGACGCGCTCGCCGGACTCGGCGAGGTGCAGCTCAAGATCGGCCGCACCGAGCAGGGCGTCGCCTGCTTCGAAAAGGTCCTCGCCCTGGGCTTCAACGAGGATCTCGACATCGTCCTGCAGATGGGGCGCGCGCTGTTCCGTGAGCTGCACATCGACGCGTCGCGCCGCTTCTTCGAGACGGCGCGCAGCGCCCATCCCGAAAGCGCCGAAGCCACGGCGTGCGTCGGTTATGCGATGCACCGGCTGTCGCGCGAGCGGGAAGCGATCAAGTGGCTGCGCCGCGCCATCGCGCTCGATCCCGAGCACTCCGAAGCGCGCGTCTACCTCGCCAACCTGCTGTACGACCGCGGCTCGTATGAAGACGCGCTCGCGGAATTCGAGCGCACCGGTCCCGACGAACACTGGGACGAGCTGGGAATCTGGCGCGTCATCGAGCTGAAGAAGACCATCTACCGGCTCGCCGAGGATGATCCCGAGCTGAAGCCCTGGCTGGTGCGGCTCGCCGATCTGGCCGGCGAAGCCGACGCCACCGAATTGCTCCTCGCCGAAATCGAAGCCGCCGGTCCTTCGGGCACCGGTACCCGCGATCCGGCGCAGCTCGAGCTCTTCGGCACGCTGCTCAGCGAGCTGCAGGAAATGCACCGGCGGGCCCGCGGTGGCGGCGAAGTCCATGGCATTACGACGATCTCGGGCGCGACCTACACCGGCACCTGGGATGAAATTGTCCGCGGCATGCGCGACAGCGACGCCAGCTGGGCCGGCCGCTCGATCGAGGAATTCATCGCCAGCGCGGCGCAGCGCGCCCAGCGGCTCGGGGTAAAGATTCCGATGACCGACGCCGAGAGCTTCATCCGCGGCTCGGCCGAAGCGGGGTTACTCAGAATCGTCAGATAAAGACGGGGAAGGGGGAACGGGGAATGTAGCCTCACCCTCCCGTTCCCTCGTTCCCCGTTCCCTCGTTCCCCGGTAGTTTTCCGCCATGCTCGACGCCATCCTGAAGCCGAAGTCGATCGCGGTCATCGGCGCGTCGCGTCACCCGCAGTCGATCGGTTACCAGATCCTGGACAATCTCCTGAAGGCGGGATTCCAGGGTCCCGTGTACCCGGTCAATCCCAGCGCATCCAGCATCCATTCGATCAAGGCCTGGCCCGACGTCGGGTCGATACCCGACGCCGTCGATCTCGCCGTCATCGTCGTTCCCAAACTCCTGGTGCAGGATGTCGCCGAAGCGTGCGGCAAAAAGGGCGTGAAGGGGCTGGTCGTCATCACCGCCGGCTTCGCGGAGATCGGCGGCGAGGGAACGGTGCGCGAGCAGAAGCTGGTGGCGACGGTCAGGCAATACGGGATGCGGATGGTCGGGCCCAACTGCATGGGTGTGTTGAACACCGATCCCTCGATCTCGATGCTGGCGACATTTTCGCCCGGCATGCCGCCCGCCGGCTCGGTCGCCATCGTGAGCCAGTCGGGGGCGATGGGGCAGAGCATCCTGGACTATGCCGACGAGCTGGGCATCGGCATCAGCCAGTTCGTGTCGGTGGGCAACAAGCCCGATGTCTCGAGCAACGATCTGCTCGAGTACTGGGAAACCGATCCCACGGTCGGCGCCATCCTGATGTACCTCGAGAGTTTCGGGAATCCGCGGCGCTTCGCGGCCATCGCGCGCCGGCTCAACCGGAAGAAGCCGATCTTTGTGGTCAAGGCGGGCCGCACCGCCGCCGGCGCGCGGGCCGCGAGCTCGCACACCGCGGCGCTGGCCGGCACCGACCTCGCCGCCGACGTCCTGATGCAGCAGTTCGGCGTGATCCGGGCGCAGAGCGTCGAGGAGTTGTTCGACTATGCCATGGCCTTTCCGCGGCTGCCGCTTCCCAGGGGCAATCGCGTCGGCATCGTCAGTAATGCCGGCGGGCCGGCGATCATCCTCACCGATGCCTGCGAGACGTCGGGTCTGGTCGTTCCCGAGCTGACGCCGGCAACGCAGGCGGCAATTCGGCGGGTCGTCGTGGAGGAAGCGTCGGTCCGCAATCCCGTCGACCTGATCGCGTCGGCCAAGCCCGATGCCTATCGGGCGGCGATCGCCGCGGTCCTCCAGGACCCCAACATCGACGCCGTGATCGCGTCGGTCATCCCGCCGCTGGGACTCCACGCGCGCGACGTCGCCATCGCGATCCGGGAGGCGGCGGCGACGCGCAAGGAAATCCCGGTGGTCGCGGTGCTGCTCGGAAAAAACGGCGTTCCGGCGGGTCTCAAGGAGCTGGTCGACGCGCGCATCCCCGGCTACGTCTTTCCTGAGTCGGCGGTGCGGGCCCTGGCGGCATTGAATCGCCGGCGCGAGTGGCTGGCCCGGCCGGAAGGACGGGTACAGGAATATCCGGTCGATCGCGCCGCCGCCGACGCGATCATCAAAGGGGCACGGGATGCCGGACGCGAAAAACTCACCGAGGGTGAAGCGCTCTCGCTGCTGGAGGCTTACGGAGTTCCCACCGCGCCATGGTGTGTGGTCCGCACCGCCGACGAAGCGGTGGCGGCGGCGAAGCGCATCGGCTTCCCCGTCGTCGTGAAAGTGGTGAGCGCGCGCGTGGTGCATAAGAGCGATGTCGGCGGCGTGCTGGTCGGACTCGGCAATGACAAGGAAGTGCGCGAGGGCTGCGCCCGTATTCTCACCCGGGTGAAGGAGCGCACCGGCGCCGACGCCGACGGACTGCTGGTCCAGAAGATGATGACCGGCGGCCGGGAGACGATCGTGGGATCGACCCGCGACGCCAAGGCGGGTCCGCTGCTGATGTTCGGCCTGGGCGGCATTTTCGTCGAGGTGATGAAGGACGTCGTCTTCCGCGTGCATCCGGTGACCGACGTCGATGCGCGCGAGATGATCCGCGGCATTCGAGGCTACCCGTTGCTCGAGGGAGTACGCGGCGAAACGTCGGTGGACCTGGTGGCGCTCGAGGAAATCGTGCAGCGGGTGTCGCAGCTGGTCGGCGAGCAGGAATCCATCGCCGAAATGGACATCAATCCGCTGATGGCATTTCCGGATCGCGTCGTCGCGGTGGACGCGCGATTCCGGATCGTCTAGAACATCGACATCGCGAGGAAGCTGCGCAGGTTGTCGTTCGTCTGCCGGAGCCTGGTCGACAGAAGCCGTACCACCGCCCACAGCACTTTGTAGGCAACGTCGCGGTTGAAATCCATCAGCAGCTCGAAGTCGGAGCGGGTGATGGTGATCAGCGTGCAGTCAGTGTTGGCGATGGCGTCGGTGGAGCGTTCCGACTGGTCGAAGATTGCCATCTCGCCGAAGATCGTTCCCTTTTTCAGAACCGCGAGCGCTTCCTCACCGCTGCCGGGAATCTGGCGGCTGATCCGGACGTCGCCCTCGGCGATGATGTAGAGCCGGTTGCCAGGCTCGCCTTCCTTGAAGATCGTCTTGGCGCTCACGAACTTCTGCTCGTGGCACACTTCGGCGACGCGCGCCAGCTCGCCCTCGTCGAGGTCCTTGAAGATCGCGGCCTGGTGCAGCAGCTGGAGATCCATGAGCCATCGAAGCTATGACGCCCCCACCGAGGCGGCAACTTTCCGGCGCCAGTCTGGCTAGGCTGCCCCCGCTTATGTACTGTTCTGGCATGAGGATAGCCATGGTTCGGGTAATGATGGTGGCCGGTGCCTCGCTGGCCCTCGCCGCGGCTGCTGCCCCTGTCGCCGCGCAGGAGTTCGTTCCCCCCGACCGGGGCAGCCACCCGGTCAGCCAGCCCGCTTCATCATCATCGGGACAGAGCAGCAGCGGCTTCAAGCTCGATATCCTCGGCTTCTCGACCCGCGCCGGATTCCAGGTCAACAACGGCGGCCAGGCGCTGCTCGGTTCCACCGTGGACCTGGTTCAACTCGGCATTCCGCAGGTCCGGGCGCGCTCGTCGTTCGAGGTGGGTTTCGGGCGGCCGTCGACGTCGATCGGCGTGAACGAGGAAATCATGTATCGCTTCCTGGCCGACACCGCGGCGGCGATTCCCTACATCGGGCTCGGTGTCGGTTACATGGACGACAATGTCGTGAAGCGCGTCTGGCCCACCGTTGCCATCGGCTTCGAGCTTCCCTTCCGACGCAGCATGAACTGGCTGGTCGAATACCACGCCCTCGATGCGCTGCGCCGCAGCCGCTTCTTCATCGGGCTCGCGACGCGGGGCGGAAGCTGATGCAGGCACGACCGGTTGAAGCGGTCTGGGATCATCATGGAATGGTCTTTCACGGCGGTGTTGTCGGCGGACCGACGATTCAGATCGACGGCGATGGGAAGGAAGCTCCCTCGCCGGTGGACACGGCGCTCGTCGGACTGGCCGGATGCACCGGCAGCGATGTGGTGGACATCGCCCGCAAGAAGCGCCTGGACCTGAAGGAATTTCGCGTCGAGGTGCAGGCCGAGCGGCGCGATGAGTATCCCCGCCGCTTCACGAAGATCAAGCTCATCTACCACGTCGTCGCGCCCGGCTCGAATGAGCAGGCCTTCAGGCAGGCGATCGACCTGTCGCTCGAGAAGTACTGCTCCGTCACCCACTCCCTCAATCCGGACATCCCGGTCACCTATGAGTTGCGGCTCCAGGCCTGAGGTCTGGACGCTGGCGTTGTCGCTCACCGTGACGCTCGCGACTCCCGCCGCGGCGCAGGGCTGGCACGAGACGCAGCTCTGGGCCGTGGGGCTGACGAGCAAGCCGGCGGTCCTGGCCGGCGGGCTGGGCCTCGGCTGGCGCGACGCGGGGCGCACGCGCATCTCGGTGGCGCTGGCCGGCGGCGCCGCCGATGGCGGACGTCCCGCGGGGCGCGCGGAGCTGGCGTGGCATTTTCTGCTCGACCCGGGAAAGCGCAAAGGGATGTCGGTCTACGGCGGTGGCGGCGTCGCGGTTACCGCGATCCAGTACGCGAAGGTACGGCCGTGGCTCCAGGTGCTCGCCGGAATCGAGTCGTCACCGGGAGCGCGGAGCGGCTGGTTTCTCGAAGGCGGGTTTGGCGGCGGGCTGCGCGTCGCTACCGGGCTGCGCTTCCGGACCAGACACACAAACGCCCCGAGCCGTTAGGCCCAGGGCGCATGCCACGCTACATCTCTACCGGACTCAGGAAACGCCGGCGGGAACCGACTCGGAACGGGGTGCAACCGGACGGCAATACCGCTCACCCAGCGTGCGCAGCTCGGCGAGCTCCGCGGGGGTCAGCGCTTCGTAACGTTCCGCCAGGTAGTCCATCGTATCGTCGAACCAGTCCTTGCGATGCTCGTCCGCCGCTTCCAGCACGCCACAACGAAGGATATGACTGAAGAGTTCGTCGCGGGCCTGCTCGATGGTGCTGGGGACGTACTGCTTGCGTGGCTTCCTGCTCTTGGACATCAACCCTCCCTTGGGTAGGCATTCAATGTAACGAAAGCCTTCTTTTTGTTCAAGGGTGAAGCAAGTTAACCAATTGCTCCGCAACAAGTTGACATCAGCAAAATCAGAGATTCCAGCCAAACAGCGAGGCGATCTGCTCGGCGGCCTTGTAGTGCCACGGACGGTGCTCCCATTGGTCGAGATGTACCGGTGTGGCCGCCGCGATGTCGGTCTCGAACAGCTCGCACATTTTTCCGCCGACGGCCGGGTCCGACACCAGCACGTTCAACTCGTAATTCCGGTGCAGCGAGAGCGGGTCGAGGTTGCTCGATCCCACCATCGAAATCACACCATCGACCACCAGTGACTTCGCGTGGAGCATCACGCCGTTCCACTCGTGGATTTCGGCGCCGGCGGCCAGCAGCGGTCCGTAGATGCGCTGCGCCGCGAGTCCTGCGACGGGATGATTGTTGCGACCCGGAAGCAAGAGCCTGACGCGCACGCCGCGTCTCGCCGCGTTGATCAGCGAAAGGCTCACCCGCCGCGGGGCGACGAAATAGGCGTCGGAAATATCGATCGACCGCTCGGCGTTGTCGGCCAGCCAGGTGTAGAGCGCCGCGACGCGCTGGGTGCGGGGCCGGTCTCCGACGACAATGACCTTCGCTTCGCCGCGGGGCGGCGGCAGCGTCAGCGCCCGCGCTTCCATCAGCGTGGTGAACTTCCGCTCCGACACGGCGCCGAGCGCCCGGCGCCACATCCGCTCGAAGGCGAGCTGCAGGTCGGCGACGGCGGGGCCGCGCACCAGCAGCGCGGTGTCGCGCCAGCCACCGCCGCCGCGCTCGGCCGGCGACCAGTGATCGGCGATGCAGAGTCCGCCGACCACCGCCGCGAGATCGTCGGCGATGAGCAGCTTGCGGTGGTCGCGGTGGGTGAAGTGGAACCAGCTCCAGGGCAGCGCCATCGACACCGGACGGAAGGGCCGCGCGTTGACGCGCGCCTTCCGCAACCGCCGCGCGATCGAGCCCCCCTTCACCAGCAGCGTGCCCAGGGGATCGTAGAGGACGCGGACCTCGGCCCCGCGAATCCGGGCTTTTTCCAGGCCGCTGGCGAATTCCTCGCCGGTATCGTCGTTGGCGAAGATGAAATTTTCGAAGCAGACACTGCGCTTGGCCGCGCGCATCAAGGCCAGCATCGCCGGAAAGGCCAGTGCGCCGTCGCGAAGGATGCGCACGTAGTGGCCGTACCGGATGGGTGCCTGTGCGATGGTTGCAATCCGCTCGAGCGCGGTTTCCGATGCCAGGCCGGTTGGCGAGTTGGCGGTCATGGTCATCGTGGGTATGATGATACGATGCGCGCCGTCCGGCGGGCAGGGCGTCGCAGCAGGGAAGGAGCACGTTCGGTGGCCGACGACACGTACGATCCGGCTCGCATCCCGGAGCTGCTCGAACTGTTGCGGGCGCTGGCTCAGCGAATCGTCGACCTGGATGCGGAAGGGCGGCTGCTGGACGAAACGCCTGCGCTGATCAAGGAGCTCGGCGACGTGCGGTCCGAGCTCTTTCGTTATGAAGTGCGTACCACCTTCGACAGTCCCGAAACCGCCGAGCATCGCCGCATCGTGGACGAAGCGAACAGCGGCTGGTCGCCCGACGAAGAATCCAACGAGGAGGATGAGTGGCTGGACGGATGATGCCGTTCTATCTGAGCCTGGGTGCGGTCGCGGTCATCGGCATCGTCTTCATCGCCCGCCAGGGAATGAA
>DASXPG010000074.1:0-13178 GCA_036493755.1 Gemmatimonadales bacterium | reverse complement strand
CGCCAGACCGCCGACTGGTCACACGCGGTGCCGGCGCGTCCCGCCTGCCCCGGTGTGACGCAGTTCGACGCCTGGCCGCTCGAAGAGATCGCCCCCTACATCGACTGGACGCCCTTCTTCCAGACCTGGGAGCTGAAAGGCCGGTATCCCGCGATCCTCTCCGATCCGGTGGTCGGTGTCGAAGCGACGAAGCTCTTCAACGATGCGCGCGGCCTCCTCGGCAGGATCATCGGCGAGAAGCTGCTGGTGGCGCGCGGCATCGTCGGCATCTTCCCGGCGAACAGCGTCGGCGGCGACGATGTCGAGGTCTACACCGGCGAGACGCGCAGCCAGGTCCGCACCACGCTGAGATTCCTGCGGCAGCAGGCCGAAAAGCCGCCGGGACGGCCGAATCTCGCCCTCGCCGATTTCATCGCGCCGAAGGAGTCGGGGGTCGCCGACTGGATCGGCGCCTTCGCCGTCACCACCGGCCACGGCACCGACGAGCTGGTGAAGGAATTCGAGAGCCAGCACGACGACTACAACGCGATCCTCACCAAGGCGCTGGCCGACCGGCTTGCCGAGGCCTTCGCCGAGCTGCTGCACGAAAAGGTGCGGCGCGATCTGTGGGGGTACGCGAAAGACGAGACGCTGACCAACGACGACCTGGTGGCCGAGAAGTACCGCGGCATCCGGCCGGCGCCCGGCTATCCCGCCTGCCCCGACCATACCGAAAAGCGCACCCTTTTCGACCTCCTCGGCGTCGAGCCCGCCACCGGCATCAAGCTCACCGAGTCGTTCGCGATGTGGCCCGCGGCGGCGGTGAGCGGCTGGTATTTCGCCAGCCCGGCGTCGCACTACTTCGGCGTGGGAAGAATCGGCAAGGACCAGGTTGCCGACTACGCGGCGCGCAAAGGCCTGACGCTCGAGGAAACCGAGCGTTGGCTGTCACCGCTGCTGAACTACGATCCCGATGCGTGATCTCCGCGAGCTGATCGCCGACGGACGGGCCCACGTCTTCGACGGGGCGATGGGAACGATGCTGTACCAGAAGGGCGTCTTCATCAACGTCTGCTACGACGAGCTGAACCTCCGCTCGCCCGACGTGGTGCGCGAGGTGCACGCGGCCTACGTGAAGGCCGGCGCCGAAGTGATCGAGACCAACACCTTTGGTGCCAACCCGGTGAAGCTGGCGAGCCACATGCTGGCCGACCAGGCGTTCGAGATCAACAAGCGCGCCGCGGAGCTCGCGCGGGAGGCAGCGGGAAGCCGCGCCATGGTGGTCGGCGCGATGGGACCGCTGGGCGTGCGCATCGAACCCTTCGGCGAGATGGGCAAGGACGAAGCGCAGGAGTGCTTCAGCCTCCAGGCGAAAGGCCTGGCCGCCGGGGGCGTGCAGGGCTTCGTCCTCGAGACCTTTTCCGATGTCGAGGAGATCAAGGTCGCCATGGCCGCGGTCAGGTCGGTGAGCGACCTGCCCGTCATCGCGCAGATGACCATCAACGAGTACGGCAATACGGCCTACGGCACCGACATCGAAACGCTGGCGCGGGCGCTCGACGAAGCCGGCGCCGAGGTCATCGGCATCAACTGCTCGGTGGGTCCGCAGGGCGTCCTCGAAGCCATCGAGCGGATGGCGCGCGTGACCACGAAGCCGCTGTCGGCGCAGCCCAACGCCGGGCTTCCCCGCGCTATCGGCGACCGGAAGATCTACATGGCGTCGCCGGAATACCTCGGCACCTACGCGAAGGCGCTGGTCGAAGCCGGCGCCCGTTTCGTGGGCGGTTGCTGCGGGACGACGCCGGACCACATCCGCTCGGTCGCGTCATTCGTGCAGAGCGTGTCGCCGCGCCGAGCCGTGGCCCTCGTCCCGGAATCGGCGGAAGCGCCGAAGGGCGTGGAGCCGGTGCCGCTGGCAAAACGCTCCAACTGGGGCCGCAAGCTCGCTGCGGGCGAATTCCTCACCACCGTCGAGATCGTGCCGCCGCGCGGCACCGACGCGACCGCGATGCTGGCGAGCGTCCGGGCACTGAAGGCGGCCGGGGTAGACGGCGTCAACGTCCCCGACGGCCCGCGGGCCCAGAGCCGGATGGGCGCGCTGATGACCTCGCTGCTGATCGAGCGCGAGGTCGGCCTGGAAACGGTCACGCACTACTGCTGCCGCGACCGCAACCTGCTGTCGATGCTCTCCGACTTGTTAGGCGCCGCGGCGCACGGGCTCCACAACCTGCTGCTCATTACCGGCGATCCGCCGAAGATGGGGCCCTACCCCGAAGCGACGGCGGTCTTCGACATCGACGCCATCGGTCTCACCAACCTGGTGAGCCGTCTCAACCACGGGCTCGATCCGGGCGGCAACGCCATCGGCACACCGACAGCCTTCGTGATCGGGGTCGGTGTGAATCCCGCGGCCGTGGATCCCGAGCGGGAGCTGAAGCGCTTTGCCTGGAAGGTGGATGCCGGCGCCGAGTATGCGATCACCCAGCCGGTCTTCGATCCCGACCAGCTCGAGAAATTTCTCAAGCGCGTGGAAGGATTCCGGATTCCGATCGTCGCGGGCATCTGGCCGCTGGTATCGCTGCGCAATGCCGAGTTCCTGGCCAATGAGGTGCCGGGTGTGTCGGTCCCCGACGACGTCATCAAGCGGATGGGGGCGGCGCAGGAGCGCGGCAAAGAGGCCGCGCTCGCCGAAGGTGTGGCCATCGCGAAGGAGATGCTGGCCCGGGTCCGGCCCATGGTCCAGGGCGCTCAGGTGAGCGCACCGTTCGGCCGCGTTCCGGTGGCGCTCGAAGTCCTGGGCTGACTCACCACGCAGATTTTTGCACGATCTGTGGGCAAACTGCGCCCAGCATCTTGCCGCTGCACCCGCGCCTACACAGCTTTGAAGGTTGCAGGCATTGGTGCCACAAGCACTTAACCGCTTGCGGCGTAAACGGATGTCGCCGGAACGGAGCTTGCTGCCCTGTCTGTTGAACAACCTTGAGGGTGATGCCATCGAGAGCCGCGCGGCCCCGGTCCAGACCATCCCTTCGGCGGGGCTTCAGCCTCATCGAAGCGGTGATGGTGTTGCTGATCGTGGCGACCGTCGTCGGGGCGCTGACCCCGTCGGTGATTCGCCAGATCTCGCACGCCCGGGTGAACCGCGCCGCGACCAGCGTGGCCTCCGACTTCTTCCTCGCGCAGTCGATGGCCGGGCGGCAGCACTTTCCGGTGCTGGTCGTCTTCGATACCACGAACAAGACCACGACGATCACGCAGCCGCCTCCCGCGAGCACCACGCTGATCAGCCGGCACTACGGCAGCGATTCCGAGTACCACCTGATCACCTATGTCGCGTCGCTGCAGTCGGTCGAGGTCTATCCCAACGCCACCGGCAATTCGGCGATCACCGTGACCCTCTCGGACGGGACCTACACGCGCCACGTGAAGATGTCGCGCGCCGGATTCGTGCGGATCTACTAGGATCGGCGGGTTTCTCGCTGGTCGAGGTGGTCATCAGCGTGGTGATCTTCTCGATCGTCATCCTCTCCCTCATCGGTCTCTCCTTTCAGGTCGCCAAGCACTCGGTCCGATCGACCGACCAGGCGCTCATCATCGGCAGCATGCAATCGAAGATCGACCACATCACCGCGGTCTCGTACGACAGCCTGGCCGGTCTCGCCACCTGCGACACCGCCCAGAGCGGAAACGCGAGCATCATCGGCTGCGTCACGGTGACGTCGACCGGGCTGCGCACCTCCGACGTGCAGATCATCGTCTGGACGACGGTGGCGGGTGATCATCCGGACACGGTGACATTCACGCGCGGCAAGACCCGCGTGCCGGTGCCGTTGCGATGAGATGGCGAGGCTTTGCCCTGGCCGAATTGCTGGTGGCGCTGCTGATCTCGGGGATCATCGGCATCGCCTTGACCAAGCTGGTCATCAATCAATCGCGATTTGTGTCGACGCAGGACGGCATCATGCGGGCCCGGAGCGGCGCGCGGGCGGCACTCAATGTCCTCGCCAGCGAGGTGCGGATGGTGAGCGACAGCGGTCTACGGTCCGCCAGCTCGGACTCGATCGTGATCCGCGTGCCCTATGCCTTTGGCATCGCGTGCATATGGGGCCTCGGGTACACCGCCATTGCCCCGTTCCCCTCGGATTCGGCGAGCGTCGCCATTGCCGCGCCGTCGGGTGTGGCCTGGCGCGACTCCGTCGGCAGCTGGCACTTCATCGAGCCGGCGACGGTGATCACGGGGATCCCGACGACCTTCTGCAATGCGGTCGGGATCCACGTCATGAACTCCACCAAGTGGACCGCCACGTCGTGGGCCGTGAGCGGTACGACCTCGACCGCTCCATCACAGTTCGCGCCGGTCTATCTGTACCAGACGATCACCTACGCTTTCGGACCATCGGTCGACATGCCCGGGCGGCGCGCCTTGTGGCGGGCCGTGCCCTCAGCGGGACTCCGGGAGGAGATGGTGACCCCGTTCGACAGCAGTGCGAAATTCATGTTCATCGTGGGCAACGCGCAGGCGGTCCAGGCGTCCCCGCCCGCGGTGCTGGACTCCGTGGTGGGGGTTCGCGTGCGCCTGGTAGCCGCAAGCGACAATGCCCCGGGGGGCCGCACTGCGCCCATGATCTTCAACCTGTCCACCAACCTGCTGTTTCGAAATCGTGTCTACTAGAATTCGCGGCTTCATTCTGCCGACGACGCTGATGGTGATGACGATCCTCACCGTCATGCTCACCGCCGCTTTCATCATGGTATCCGCCGAGTTCCGCGCGTCCGACAATGCCCTCGCCATTGCCCGGGCGAGCGCGCTGGCCCAGGCCGGACTCGAGGACTACCTCTCCCGCAACCGCGGCGTGGCGGGCGCGACCATCTACGATTCGCTGCGCATCACCTATGGCTCGGGTTACGCCGATGTCGTGGCGACCAGGGTCAAGCCGCAGATCGGATCCAGGCTGGCAGTCTGGCTGGTGCGATCCAGCGGCGTCGTCACATCGGGAGCCCTGCTGACCGGCCAGATGCAGGCGCAGCGCAGCGTCGCCCAGCTTGCCACGCTGAATCCGGGCGTGCTGCCGCTCAAGGGCGCGTTCGTCGCCGCCAATCCCCTGTATTCGCCCAATACGTCGCCGGTTGCCCCTATCAACGGCAGCGATTTCTGCGGGGCGCAAGACAGCGTGGCGCTGCTGATCGCCACAAATGATGCAGCCGGAGCCACGCTGGCCGGAATGTCCCCAGTGCGTCAGTACGCCGGGGCCACCGGCCGCTCCATGGTGCTCGACTCCACGCACGTGGACTGGGCGTCGCTGCTCGCCGGCAACTTTACGCCCGACTACACGGTGCCACCCTGGCCGGGCTGGACCGGGTATCCGGTCTTGTATGCGCCCGGCAATCTCACATTCAGCCTCACCCTGACGACCGCGGCCATTCTGGTCGTCCAGGGCAACCTGACCTTGACGTCGACCGCGCAGTTCAAGGGCATCATCCTTGTCGGAGGTCACATCGTGGTGCCCACCAGCGCGGCGGGGGCCAAGGTTTATGGCGCTGTCGTGACGGGGCTCAGCAACCTCGTGACCGCCAATTCCGCCGGAACCGACACCGTGATGCGCGGCGCAACCACTTTCTACTGGGATCCGTGCGAAATCACCAACGCGTTGAACGGGATGGCTTCGATGGCGCCGATGCGGCACACCTTCATGGACACCTGGGCGACATATTGACGCGCCTGACGAGCATTCCGGGCGTATATTTGCCCCGATGACGGCCTCCACATCCGCAGCCCCGCTCACCGTTCTCTCCGAAGAAGAGTCGATGTTCCAGGGCGCGGTACGCGACTTCGCGGCCGAGCAGGTCGGACCGCGGGTCGCCGCCATGGACCGGGCCGGCGCACTGGACAAGGCGCTGATCGACGGCGTCTTCGGTCTCGGGCTCATGGGAGTCGAAGTGCCGGAATCGCTCGGCGGCGCGGGCGGATCCTTCTTCATGGCGGCCCTGGCGGTCGAAGCCCTTTCGCGGGTCGACGCCGCGACCGCGATCCTGGTCGACGTCCAGAACACCCTCGTCAACAACTGCATCATCCGCTGGGCCAACGACGAGCAGAAAGCACGCTACTTCCCCAGGCTGACATCCGAATGGGTCGGCGCCTACGCGCTGAGTGAAGCCGGCTCGGGCTCCGATGCCTTCGGCATGGCCACCCGCGCCGAGCCGAAAGGCGACCGCTGGATCCTCAACGGCACCAAGCTGTGGATCACCAATGGGGACGAAGCGTCGCTCTATGTCGTCTTCGCGAACGCCGATCCCTCGAAGGGCTACAAGGGCATCACCGCCTTCCTGGTCGAGCGTTCCTTCAAGGGATTCAGCGTCGGCAAGAAGGAAGACAAGCTCGGCATCCGCGCGTCGAGCACCACCGAGCTGCTCCTCGACCAGGTCGAAGTGCCTAACGAGAATGTCCTGGGTGAGGTCGGCAAGGGCTACAAGGTGTCGATCGAGACGCTCAACGAGGGGCGCATCGGTATCGGCGCGCAGATGATCGGCGTGGCGCAGGGCGCCCTCGACGCCGCCACCAGCTACGTGAAAGAGCGCAAGCAGTTCGGCAAACCGGTGGCGGACTTCCAGGCGGTCCAGTTCCAGCTGGCGCAGGCGGCAACCGAGCTGGAGGCGGCGCGGCTGATGGTCTACAACGCCGCCCGGCTCAAGGATGCCGGCCAGCCGTTCACCAGCCAGGCGGCGATGGCCAAACTGTTCAGCTCGCAGGTCGCCGAGCGGGTGACGTCGGTCTGCCTCGAGCTGTTCGGCGGCTACGGCTACACGAAGGAATATCCGGCCGAGAAGTTCTACCGCGACGCCAAGATCGGGACGATCTACGAAGGCACGTCGAACATGCAGCTCCAGACCATCGCCAAACTTCTCCTGAAGTAAACCCCGCCGGCCTGGCCGGCATCCCATACATGTGGCCGCAATGGTAGTCGAACCCGGAGCCGGCGTCTCCGGATCGGTCGAGCGGGCACGGGCCGGCGATGCGGATGCCTTCGAGGGCGTCTATCGGGCCCACGTCGGCCGGGTCTACGCCCTCTGCCTACGCATGAGCGGCGACAATATTCGCGCCGGCGAGCTGACGCAGGATGTGTTCATCCGCGCCTGGGACAAGCTCGACACCTTCCGCGGCGAGAGCGCGTTCGGCAGCTGGCTCCACCGACTGGCAACGAACGTGGTGCTGGGGGCGCTGCGCAGCGAGCGACGCCGAAGCGAGGAACCGCTGGAGCACGATGAATCGGACGAAAGCGCGTTGCCCCCGCTGGAGCCGCGACCCGACCTTGGCCTCGATCTGGACGAGGCGATTCGGTCGCTGCCGCCGATGGCGCGGCAGGTGGTGGTCCTCCACGACATCGAGGGATACGAGCACGCCGAGATCGGTGCGATGCTCGGCATTGCCGAGGGGACGTCGAAGGCGCATTGCTTCCGCGCCAGGCGCCTGCTACGGGAAAGGTTGAGCCGATGAGCGAGCACCACGACCTGGAGCTGAAGCGCGCGATGGACGCGCTTCCCCGCAGCATCGAGCCACCGGAGAACCTGTGGCCCTCGGTGCGCAGCCGTCTTGTAGACCATGGCAAGTTGCCGCGGGCCCGCTTCGTGGTGGATTTCCCGAGGACCACGGTGCTCACCCGCCGGCTGGCGGCGCTGTTGGCCCTGCTCGCTCTCTCGTCCGGAGCGCTGGCGCTGTCGCGGCACGCGTCGGCGCAGATCCGGGTGCACTCGTGGCCGAACGGCAACAAGCTCCTCGAGCCCGGCGAACAGCTCGTCACCGGCGACCGGTGGCAGCGCGTCGAAATCGGCACCATTGGCACGATCGAGGTCGACAGCCATACGACGCTGAGCATCATCGAGGCCCGGATGACGTCGCAGCGCATGCGGCTCAGCCGCGGCAGCATCCGCGCGTTCGTCGATGCACCGCCGCGGCTCTTCACCGTCGAGACACCCGCCGGCATCGCCACCGACATGGGCTGCTCCTACACTCTCACCGTGGACAGTGCGGGCAACACACGCCTCGAGGTGCAGCTCGGCTGGGTGGAGATGAATCACCGAACCCTGGCCCTCGTGCCCGCCGGCTGGCACGTCGCCGAGCGCTACGGCGGATCGCCGGGAACGCCGGTGCGCAACGATGCGTCGGGCCCGCTGCAGCTGGCCGTGGACGCCTTCGATGCGACCCACGCGGACTCCTCTCTGTCGGCCATTCTGCGCACGGCCGGCCCGCGCGACGCGGTGACCCTCTGGCACCTGATTGGCCAGACCGGCGGCGTGCGCCGTGCGCGGGTCGTGAGCCGCCTGGCCGAGCTGGTGCCGATTCCCTCCGGAATCACCCGCCAGGAGATCGAGAGCAACAACCGCGAAGCGATGATGCTGTATTGGACCAAGCTGCCCGACACGCTGCCGATCATCCCCACGATTCAAGCGGCGCTGTGGAGACTCTGGCTGAGGATCGGCGGATGACGGCAGGGAAACTGACGATCATCGGCGCCGCGGTCGCAATCGCCGCCCTCGCGGTCGGGTTACGGGAGCACGGTCTGACCCGGCCAGGACCGCTGAGCTTGCGGCAATCGCGGCGCGACACCGGACTCAAATTGACGACCGCGTTTTCGGATCTGGGCACGCCGGTCTATCTCACCGCGCCGGCCGGCGACCCGCGGATCTTCATCGTGCTGCAGGATGGCAAGGTGATGGTGGCTCGGGACGGGCACGTACAGCCCCGGCCCTGGCTCGACATCACCGCGCGGGTGAAGAGCGGCGGAGAGCAGGGATTGCTGAGCATCGCCTTTCATCCCGGCTTCGCCACCAATGGTCGGTTCTTCGCCAGTTACACGGACCGGCACGGCGACACGCGCGTGACCGAATTTCACGCCGATCCCGCCGCCGAGCACGCCGATTCCGCCAGCGAGCGGCAGCTGGTGTTCGTCCGGCAGCCGTGGCCCAATCACAACGGCGGCCACATTCTCTTCGGCCCCGATGGCCGGCTGTACGTCGGCATGGGCGATGGCGGCGCCGAGGACGACCCCAGGGGCTACTCGCAGAACCCGCGCTCACAGTTAGGCAAGATGCTGCGCGTCGACGTGGACGGTTCAGGCCCGGTCGTCATTCAGTCCTGGGCCCTGGGCCTGCGCAATCCATGGCGTTTCTGGTTCGATGCCGGCCTGCTCTACATCGCCGACGTGGGCCAGAATACCTGGGAAGAGATCGACGTCGCACCGGCCCGTGACTCGGGACTCAACTATGGCTGGCGGACGATGGAAGGCGCGCACTGCTTCCTCAATCCCATCTGCGGTCATACCGGGCTGGTCCTGCCGGCCGTGGAGTACGACCACGACCAGGGCTGTTCGGTAATTGGGGGTGCGGTCTACCGCGGCCATGCCATCCCGCAGCTCGACGGGCTGTATCTCTACAGCGACTACTGCGGCGGCTGGCTCAGAAGTTTCCGGTACGCCAACGGCGCAGCCACCGAGAACCGCACCTGGAGCGTGCCGAAGGTGAGTGGAGTCGCTTCATTCGGCGTGGACGGCAGCGGTGAGGTGTACATCGTCTCGCACTTCGGGACGATCTACAGGATCGACAGGACAGAATGAGACAGATTAAGACAGCCGGCTAAACGCGCGATGATCTGTGGGCATCTCATCTCCGGACACTCACCGGAGACAGCCATGAAGCGCATCGCCCTCGCTCTTGTCATTGCGACACTCACCGCCGGAACCGCGATCGCGGGTCCGCCCTGGATCACCATTGAAGTTCGCCCCATGGGCGGCTCGTTCGTGGTGGCGCACACCTATCATCACGGCACACCGATGGCGCTGCCGCTGACCGGCACCGCCGAAGGGTTGGTCGACGGGCAGCGGCGCTCGGTCGCGCTCCGCTTCGACACCACCAGCGAGAGCAACGCCTTTGCGGTAGCCAGATCCTGGGGGGAAAGTGGCGTCTGGGTGCTCAATATCGGGACCGACGCGGGCGACCATGGTACCGCGGGGGTCGTGGTCGGTGTCGATCGCACCGGGCAACCGGCGTTCGTGCGCTTCCCTCGCAGCCACAACGGCTTCTCGCGCATGGCGACCGCGGGCGAGATCAACTCGATGCTTCGCACCCTCGACGCGGGCCAGCAGGTGCTGACCCTGGGCGCGCTGGCGAGGTAAGCGACGCCGCTCTAGAATTGGCCTGCCTTTTTCTCCCCGGGGCAGGCCATGAAATGGATTCTGATCGTCGCCGGTGTCGCCGTTGCGATGGTGGTCATCGTCTTCGTGCTCGGCGCCACGCGCCCGAAGGAACACACGGCGAGCATCTCCTTTACCCTCGCGAAGCCGGACAGTGTAATCTGGGCGACGGTGTCGAATTTCGAGAAGGTGCCCGAGTGGAATCACGACATGGTCCAGTCAGTGCGACGCATCGCCGATATCGACGGGCGGCCCGCCTACCGCGAGAAATATGGCAGCTTCGAGATGACCAACGTGGTGCGCGAGCTGATTCCCAACCGCAGGATCGTCCGCGACATCATCCACGAAGGCGCCTTCTCGGGAAGCTGGACCTTCGAGCTGGAGCCCCAGGGGCAGTCGACCCAGGTGACGATCACCGAGCGGGGTCGCGTCGACAATGCCTTCTTCCGCGGGTTGATGGCCTTCGGAGACAACCGTGCCACCATGAAGAAATACGCCGCCGCCCTGGTGAAGAAGCTCGGCGGCGCCTAACTGCCGCGGAGCGCTACCAGCGGATCAACCCTGGTGGCGCGCCGGGCCGGGATCAGCGCCGCCAGCAGGCCGGTAACGCCGAGTCCGCCCGCGACGAGCAGCCAGGTCCTGGGATCGAGCGGACTGACCCCGTACAGCAGGTTGGTCAACAGCCGCGTCATCAATACGCCCCCCGCCATCCCGACCACCAGCCCACCCGCGACCAGCCCGAGCCCTCGCCGCGCGATCAGCGCGATGGTCGTGCCGGCCGGGCTGCCTAACGCGGTCCGGATGCCGATCTCCCTGGTCCGCTGCGCTACGACGTACCCGAGAACGCCGTAGAGTCCCGCGATTGCGAGCACCACCGCCACACCGGCGAAAACGGCCAGCAGGGTGAGATAGAATTTCGGCCGGCCCACGCTCTGGCCGATCACGTCCGCCATCGGCATCACCTTCGATACCGCCGCAGCCCGGTCCACTCCGTGGATCGCGGCCTCGACGGCACGCGCGACTGACGCGGGATCGCCGGTGGTGCGGACCACGAGCGGGAACACGCTGGCCCAGCTGTTCGACTGTGACCAGCTCTGGTAGACCTCCGGCCGCGGGTCTTCGACCGGCCCGAAGTTCCGGATATCGCTCACCACGCCCACGATGGTCGCGAAGCTGGTGTCTCCGTTCCAGTAGAGCCGCTTGCCGATCGCATCGCCGCCATGAAAGTCGCGCTGCACCAGTGCCTGGTTCACCACCATGACCGCGGGCGCTCCAGGCCGGGCGTCGTCGGACGCCTGGAGGAGCCGGCCGGCGATCAGCCGCTGTCCCATCGCCGGAAAGAACTCCGCGGTGACGGCGCGCCACTCGGTAATCGGCAGCTTCGCGGGGTTGTCGCCCGGCACGCCCTCGTACCGGATGTTGAAGTTCCAGCCCCAGTTCACATAGGGCACCAGCGTGATCGCTCCCGCCTCGCGGACGCCGGGCACCTGGCGGATCGCGGCCAGCGCGGGGTCGAGAAAGCGCTGCTGGCTGGTGCCTTTCGGGTACCCAGCCGGCGACACCGTCACTTCCAGTGTCAGCAGGTGCGGCGTCTCGAAGCCGGGATCCTTGGCCATCAGATGCGCGAAGCCCTTGAGCACCAGTCCTGCGGCGAGCAGCAGTACCACCGACAAAGCCAGCTCGGCGATGACAAGTCCGCCGAGGGCGCGGTGATGCTGCCGGCCCGGCCCGCCGCCGGTTCCGCCTCGCAACGCATCCTGAGGATCGGCGGCCGCGGCACTCCACGCGGGCACGGCGCTGCAGAGCACAGAGACGATCACCGTCAGCAGCAGCGCGAAGCCGATGACGCGCATGTCGATGCCGAGCCCGTTGAGCTGGGGCAGCCGCTCGCCGGCCAGCCGGCCAATCGTCTTCACACCGACTTCGGCCAGGCCCAGCCCGAGCGCCGCGCCGGCGAACGCGAGCAGCAGGCTCTCCGCCGCGACGGGACGGATCACCGCCCAGCGGCCGCCGCCGAGCGCGGTGCGGATGGCCATCTCACGCCGGCGCTGAACGCCGCGCGCGAGGAGCAGGCTGGCGACGTTGGCCACGGCCACCAGGAGTACGCACCCAACGGCGCCCATGACCAGCAGCAGCGGGGTGCGCACCGCGCGGGTTCCTTCCTGCTGGACCGGCAGGACTTGCACCTGGTCGCCATTGAGGAGCGGAAAGTTTCGCACGATGCCGGCGAACGCCGTCTTCAGCTCGGCATCGGCGCCGGCGGTGGTTGCGCCGCGCGCCAGTCGGCCGATGACGTAGAGGTAGTTGCTGCGCCGATCCTGGAGCTGGTTGGCCGAGAACACCAGCGGCAGCCAGAGGGCCGCCTGGATCTGCTGTCCGCCGTGGGACAGGCGGAAATCGGGCGGCGCGACACCGACCACGGTACGTGCGTCGCCGTCGACGAGGATGGTGCGACCCACCAGCGAGGAATCGCCGCCAAAGCGGGTGCGCCAGAGATCGTAGCCCACGACCACCGTCGCCGGCGCGGCAGCCGCGGTGTCGGCGTCGCCGAGGAGGCGGCCCAGCGCGGCGCTCGCGCCCAGCACCGGAAAGAAATTGCCGGTGACCTGGAACGCGGGTTCCTGAAGACCGGCGTCGGGCATCGAGATGAGCGCCGTCGTCGGCGTCGCCGCGGCAAGGCCGGTCAGCGACCGCCGGCCGATCGACAGGTCGGTGTAGTTAGGCGCCGAAAAGGGACCATTGTTGAAATGGGGCGTGGTCCGGAAGACCGAGACCAGGCGCTCCGGTTCGGGGAACGGCAGCGGCTGGAGCAGCGCACGATCGATCGCGCTGTAGATCGCGGTCGTGGCGCCCAGGCCAAGGGCGAGACAGAGCGTGGCGCTCAGGGCGAGCGCGGGGGCGCGCGCCAGGCTGCGCGCGGCATCGCGGATATCGGTCCAGTGCATCATGCTGCGAACGAGGCCTCCAACAGGGCTGGTTGCGGGTTGGCGAAGACGGCGCCGCAGGTGCCCGACC